>DATLVM010000245.1:0-38643 GCA_035577445.1 Pyrinomonadaceae bacterium | reverse complement strand
GCCGAATCAGAACACCAGTGTGCTCGATTGGCCGTACGTCGTAGGCTTGCGACTGGATGAAGCAATGCATCCGCTTACAATTTTAGCGACGGGACTCTACGGAGGATCATTGCCGCCGCAGGACGGTGCGCCGATTCGCCTGGTTGTGCCCTGGAAGTACGGATACAAAGGGATTAAGTCGATTGTGAAAATCAGTTTGGTCGCGGAGGAGCCGCCGACTACCTGGAACATTCAAGTTCCCGAATGGTACGGTTTTTATTCCAACGTGAATCCAAACGTCAGCCAAACCCGTTGGAGCCAGGCGAGCGAACATCGGATCGGAGAATACACGTCACGGCCAACACTGCTATTCAACGGTTATGCTGAGCAAGTCGGTCATTTGTACCAGGGAATGGATCTGAACGTGAATTACTGATGGCATGCGGGCAGGGATGCCCGCGCTCCCGTGTGCGCTCCGTGTAGTAAGCATGAAAGACACAGGATTTCCCAAACTCGTCCTCTTCATCAACAGCCTGGTGCCACTGGCGCTGTTGCTTTGGGACTATGCTCGTCATCAAGTCGGTGCAAACCCGCTCGAATTCGTCACGCACACCACGGGGATGCTGACGCTGGTGTTTCTCCTCACCTCATTGGCAGTATCGCCGTTGCGACGAATAACTGGCGCAAATTGGCTGATCAAGTTTCGCCGGATGCTGGGCCTCTTCGCGTTCTTCTATGGCTCGCTGCACCTTTTGACGTACGTAGCGTTCGATCGATTTTTTCACTTCACTACGATTCCTGCGGACATTCTCAAGCGGCCTTTCATTGCGGTCGGCATGGCCGGCTTCTTCTTAATGCTGCCGCTGGCGGTCACTTCGACCGACGCGATGGTAAAGCGGCTGGGCGGAAAGAACTGGGCGCTTCTGCATCGCGTTATTTACATCGCCGGTGTGTTAGGAGTCCTGCATTACTACATGCTGGTCAAATCTGATGTGCGTCTGCCGCTCACATTCGCGTTCGTACTGGCGGTGTTGTTGGGGTTCAGGGTTCTGACGAAGTACTACAAGCCGCCTATCGCTTCGAGCAGCGTCGTGCCACCGCGGTGATTTTCCTCAGACTGGTAATTACGAGGTAGCCGCCGCACTTAGCTTGCCCAAAAAGTCTCCGGCTATGCCGGTTGATGTGCGGAAGGCCTTTGGCCTTCCGGCAAGAGTATCCTCTTGATTTTGGGCTACGCCCAATCTGACAGGCGGAGCCCTAAAATTCATTGCGAACCTGAACGGAAGCGCGGAGCGCTTCCGCACATCAGGCGGCAGAGCCGCTGGCGTGAATCACTTCTTAAGCAAAGCCGACGCCGTTTGCCTCAACTCTTCGGTATAATCCGGGCCGTGCTCGATCCCACCAAACGTTTCTCAACGCGCGTCGAGAACTACATCAAGTATCGCCCCAGTTACCCGCCGGAAATAATCCGGTTGCTGGAATCGGAGTGCGGCCTGACGTCTGACACGCTTATCGCCGACATGGGCTTCGGGACGGGGTTGTTGACGGAATTGTTCCTGAAACACGGCAACCCGGTCATAGGCATTGAGCCGAATGCCGATATGCGCGCCGCCGGTGAAAGGATTCTGGGGAAATACTCGAATTTCCAAAGCATCGATGCGACGGCCGAGGCAACCACGCTCCGTGATAATTCGATCGACATGATCGTCGCGGGACAGGCGTTCCATTGGTTCGATCGCGCCAAAGTCGGCGCTGAGTTTCAGCGAATCCTCAAGCCGAACGGCTGGGTTGTGCTTATCTGGAACGGCTTTCACGTTGAATCCAGCCCATTGAATAACGGCTATCAGGAGATCGTGCTGCGCTATGGCACGGACTACAAAGAAGTCGCGCGCGAGATTTCCGGCGTAGACGTCGAACCGTTCTTTGCGCCGAATAGATGCAAATGCGCGAAGGTTAAGTTTCGGCAGACGTTCGATTATGAAGGATTGAAGGGGCGGCTGCTGTCATCGTCATATGCGCCAGACGAAACCGATCCGCACTTTGGGGAAATGATCGATGAGCTGCGCCGGCTGTTTGCCGCAAATGAGCAGAACGGAAGGGTGGAATTCGATTACGAGACGGAAGTTTATTACGGGCGGATGCCTTCACGGTGATCAGCGTTAGCTATTAGCCACCCGTGCCGTTTGCGCACTCAGCTGTTCGCGCAATTTGAATCGCTGCACTTTCCCGGTAGCCGTATACGGAAGGTCCGACACGAACAGATAGCGGCGCGGTTGTTTGAAGCGCGGCAATGCGTTCCGGCAAAGCTCGCGCAATTCATTTTCGATCTCTTCAGTGTCGGCGGCCGACACAATGAACGCACAGACGCAGGACAATTTGGCCTCGTCGAAACCTTCCACCACGGCTGCGGCGCGCACGCTTGCGTGCTTTAGCAGAACGCTCTCGACTTCGATTGGCGACACCCATTGCCCGGTCGGCTTGAAGCAGTCATCGCTGCGTCCCATGTGCCACCAAAAGCCATCCGCGTCCGAAGCGTACAGATCGCCGGTGCGTACCCAACCGTCGACGAAAGTCTCCGCCGAAATCTCAGGCCGCTGCCAATAACGCGATGCGGCGCTGTCGCCTTGAATCCACAGGTTACCTTCTTCGCCCGTGCGTGTCGGGTTGCCGTCATGATCGACCAAACGCGCTTCGTAACCCTTGAGCAACTTGCCGCTGCTGCCGTAGCGCACGTCGCCGGAATGATTGGACATGAACATATGCAGCATTTCGGTCGAGCCAATGCCGTCCAGAACTTCGACGCCGAAGGTGTCTTGCCATTCCTGCCCCAGGTGCGCAGGTAAGGCCTCGCCCGCTGAAATGCACAAGCGCAAACTGGCTGTGTCGAGCGGCGCGACGTTGCGATGATGCTCCAGTAACATGCGATACACGACCGGCACACCGAAGAAAATAGTCGGTCGATACTCTTTGAAGATATTCCCGACGACTTCCGGCGTGGGCTTTTCGCGACACAAAACTATCGTCCGCCCATTCAGCAGCGGAAACGTGAGGCTGTTACCGAGGCCGTACGCGAATGGCAGACGTGAAGAGGAAAACACTCGGTCATCATCTCGAAGCTGAAGAACTTCGCGGCAAAAGGTTTCATTGGTGTAGAAGATATCGTTCTGGCTGTGTACCGCGCCCTTGGGCTGGCCGGTGCTGCCTGAGGTGTAGAGGATGAACGCATCATCACTCGGAATCGTTTTGGCCGGAAAAGCCTCAATCTTCTGGCGCGGCGCTCGTTCGAGCGCGAACACGCGCAGAGTCGCCGTGGGGAGCGAAACATCGTCTCGAACTGTGAAGAGCGTCTTGAGATTGGCGGACGAATCAAATCCTTCGATCAGCGTCCTGGCCGCCTGCCCTTCTACGATTGCCGCCCGTGCCCCGCAATCCTGAACGATAAACAATTGTTCCGCTGATTGCAGAGCCAGATTGATGGGGATGGCAATCGCGCCCAGCGAAATAATCGCTACGAAGGCCGCTATGAATTCCGGCGAGTCGGCGAGCAGAAGCGCCACACGGTCGCCCGGTTTGATTCCCTCAGCCTTTAGGATTTCAGCCAGGGTGCGCGTTTGTTCCCGGAGTTCTCGATAAGTAATCTCGCGGTGCTCGAACAGAATTGCGATGCTCGCGTCGCGTTCCATCGGAAACAGATGTTCGAAGAGGTTACTCGGCGACATTTTGAGGTGATTCCGCGTTACCGCGAGGATTGCGTCAGGCGATGCTTGGCGATTCGCACAATGGCGGCTGGATCGAGTTGCGGCGCCACTTTCAGGCTCTTCAAGGGTTGCAAAGGCTTACCACTGGCGACGGCGCGGGCGCTCTGCCATAGCGCATGTTCCAACATATTCTCTGAGAATCGCCGCCACGTCGCCCGCTTCAGATCGCGAGAAGCTGCCGCGACCCTGGGCAGCTTCGTCCAGTCCGTTTTGAACTTGCGAATGCTCTGCGAGACGATCGACGCGGCGTCAGACGTTCCTTGCGCCGACCGCACGCTCGATCGACGCCAGGTAACCACCGGCTGCCCAATGGCCACAACCGGATAGAGTTCCGCGACCCGAATCCACAGGTCCCAGTCATCCAGACCGGGGATTGTGTCGTCGAGCAATCCCAAACTGACGATAGCTGATCGACGAAACACCGCAGACCCGCACGGAATAAAGTTTTGAGTCAGCAACTGCCAAAAAATATCGCCCTGTGGGCATTCGGTTGGGTAAAGCTCTTCGCTCACTCGCCCATCGTGATCGGCGTAAAGAGCCTGCCCATAGACAAGAGCTGCGTCCGGATTTTGCGCCAGTAGCTCGATCTGCAAGTCGAGTGAACCGGGAAGACGCGTATCGTCATCATCCAGAAAGCTGATGTATTCGCCCTTGCTCGCAACCAAACCTATGTTCCGCGCGCCCGCCACCCGTTGATTTCGCTCAACGCGCAGGTACTTGATTCCCTTCAGCGCGCGACAAACGCCGGCAGTTTCATCCGTGGATGCATCATCGACAACGATGACTTCGACATCGACGCCTGCCGCACGGGCGCTCTCAACCGCACGCGGCAGCAGTTGCGGCCGGTTGTGAGTGGCGATGATGATTGACGAGCGCGGCATCTTGTTTCTCTTTTCGGTCTCCGAATCGCGACGAAACGTTTCAATGGATGGCGGCGCGTCGCTTGGCGGCAAAGGCGTCGAGAATCCTGCGCGGCCCTCGCGAACTAATAGCGCGCGCTGGATTAAGCTGCATCGCGAGCAGGATATTCTCACTCACCTGATCGAACTCGCCGTAGGGCAAGCGCTGGGCGGCGTTCCACAGCGAGGTATCGGCGATGCGATTGCGCAATTTTCGCCTGACCAGTCGCCGCTGCTTCCTGGTCGCAGACTGCGCCCGCGGCAGCTTCAGCAATTCCAGTTGATGGCGAACCACGCGTCGCAACTGCGCCGCCCGCGCAGATGAGCCCTGGCCGGAATGGCGCGTCGGGTGCCGATAGACTCCGACCGCTTCAGTGGTCACAACTGCGTGATAAACTTCCGCCAAACGCGCGAAGATGTCCCAATCATCGATGCCAATCAGGTGCCGCCGCAGTAAACCAACGTGCAGCAAGCTTTCTTTCCTAATCAGTGACGACAAGCCCATCACCGGAAAGTCGAGCTCCATGATCTGCCAGAAAACATCACCGGACGGATATCGGGGCGCGACCACTTCACCGGTCAGTTGATAATCCTGATTCGCGATCGCGACACCGCCACATACAAGCGCGGCTTCAGCATTTTGCACAAGCAGATTTCGTTGACTATCCAACGAGCCCGGCAAGCGCAAATCATCGTCGTCGAGGAAGCTGACGAACTCAGCTTCGCTCAGCATCAAGCCAACATTGCGCGCGCCCGCGGCGCCTTGATTCCGATTCAGCCGTACGTACTTGATGTCGGAAAGTCCGCGACAAACCTCGGCCGTCTCGTCCACCGACGCGTCGTCCACCACGACGATTTCGATGTCAGTGCCGGCTGCACGCGCGCTTTCGATTGCGCCCGGCAGGAGCTGCGGCCGATTGTGAGTCGGGATTATGACGCTGATGTTTGGCACGGCTGTTAATGCGGAGTGAAGCGAAAGCTCATTGCGCAGGTTCGTCAATCCACTCAATCAATTGCTGAATGATACTCGGATCAAAAGTATCGTCCCAGCTCGTGGACCAATTCAAGTGGGACGCTGTCACCCGGCCGGTAAAGTTTTCAACGCGTTTCAATGCAGCTACCAGGCCTGCTTTCAAACCAGTCAGAGTCGGCGGGACAGCAATGATGTTACCCGATATAGCTGACATCCGTTCGAGGGTCTTGGTGGCATAGGTATTCGTCACCGCGACCAGCCCTGCCGCCGCCATATCCAGCGGCATCATGCTCGTATGGGGCGTCAGCATCAAGCTCAACCCCAGATCATACTGCGGCAACAGTTGCTTGAATCGCGGCAAACTTCGGCCCGGCATCATTTTCAAATGAGTTTGCCCATGCAACGGGATGTCGTTGTATTTATACATTCCGCCAATGCCGTGAAACTGCCACACGGCTGGATCAAACCAGCCTTCTCGAATCGTTTCGCGCAGAACCAACGCGCCCAACTCGAAAACGTTACGCGCATTATTTTGCTGTTCAGGTCTGGCATAGAAAAGCAGCTTTCGACCCTTACGAGACCGCATTTCGTCTTCACTAACGGCATACGAGTTAACTGCATTTCGGATGACGAGCGACTTCGGTGGCTGGTCGCCGTTAGCAATCGCGAAAACCCCCGCCCGCTGTTGCACGAAATAATCGCGAAGCACCTCTGTCGAAAAGATTGCGTGGTGGGGCAGTTGATACGCCTCTTCCGCCAGGGCAGAGAACGAGCCGGCCGGATAGAACATCGGCTCATACTCCTGAATTAGGTATAGGAACTTCTGGCGCTGCGTTTCCCGAACTGCGCGATGGGCAATGTGAGCAGTCCACCAGCAAGTCGCCGCAAACACGTCGTCCCGGCTAACCGGCACAGAATGCGTGCGATCTGCGACGTACGACACTTCGACTTCGTCAAAGAACGTTGTAAGTCCATCGTATTCGGTGGCCTCGCGTTTCCAACGAGCCAAATCATAATCGCATGGGTCGACAACGATCAGCCGCACGGCATAGCCCGCACGCTTCAGCCTCAGCGCAAAATTCAACATGCACATTCCACCGGCGAAAAGATACTGAAAGTTGACCGTGGGAATCAGCACGTTGATTCTGCGCGGTGCGCGATCACTGACCTCAAGTTTCAGCGGCGCGATTTTCTGCGGAATGAAATCGACCTGAGGTGATGCATCGATGACTGCCGTGCCGGCGCCGTAAGCAGACAACTCTTCATCGGCTACAGGTTCCGGCTTCGCCATCCGCTTTTTTATTTTGCGCGCGCCGCTCATTAACCGGGCGCGAACTGCAGGGGGGACGACTCGGCTCGAAATTGGCCACACAACATTTCTCACCAGCCTCATACTCAGACTCGAACGAAGATCTTCCAGGGTGGCGGCATCGCGAGCAGACAAGGCCCGCAACTGCGATAATTCGCGATGCAGACTTTCGATCAGCTCGTCATTGCGGTCGAGGTAGAGCGTTGGGCCGGCCATGTCGCCAATTTCGCTGTCTGAGCAAACGGCTATGAAGAACTGTGGTTCACGAAGCGGCGGGACCTTCGCGTGAACGCCCGTTCCGTTGCTCGCATAAGACAAGTAAGCAGTTTCGGGTCCTTCCTCAAGCGGAAAAACGAACGAGCCGGCAGCCATCTTTTGTCCGAATATCTGAACGAATCGAAAGTGCGCTCGCAGCAGTTCGGCGAGTTCCTTGTAGTCCAACTCCTTCACATGAAACGGATTGACCAAATCAAATTGTTCTGAATAAACAGGCCGATTCGGGGACGAGATTATGAGGACGCCATCACGCCTTAGGACGCGCTTGATTTCAAGCATCATCTCCGTGTGCCGGTCATGATGTTCGATCGTTTCGAACGATACCACCGCATCGACGGTCGCCGTCTCTAGCGGCAAGGCAGCGCACGAGCCGACTCTGAATTGCAAATTCGCAACGTCGCCATAATTCTGCTCGGCATGCTTAACCGACTCGGGATCGATATCCACGCCTACGACCGATTTCGCGGTGCGCGCCAGCAGTGCAGAGCCATAACCTTCGCCTGACGCGACATCGAGCACATCTTTGTCCGTAATCAACGGGATCGTCAGCGCATACCTATGCAGATGCGCATACTTAATCTCGCCACTCAGCCCTGGAACGAATCTCTCGCCGGTAAATTTCATTTGCTCAGACCGTCCCGCTGTCTGACACGAATCTCGTTGCTCATCTCAGCGTAAAATGAAATATTCAACCTCTTCGCCTGTTCGAGAAAAATCTCCGGGCGCGGATGGTCCCCAAAGGTTCCGCAATGGCCGTCTCCTGTGCCTTCGTAATACTTTTGCACGCACCGGTAATCCGCCATGCGTCTCTCACCAGACCAATCGTATATGCCAAAATTCCAGTTGTCAGCAAAGGCGACTGCGCAAAAGATCCAGAGGGCTCCTACTGCCGCCCATTTCAGAAACCGGTGTGGACGAAAGAGCGAGGCCCAGTTAATGGCGCTAAGTACCATGAGCGGCATCCCATGTTCAGAATACTCGCCAACCTTCGACCACCCCACGCCGAGAAACGCCCGCCCGGTAGCAACCGCCGCAAGGTCTACCAGGATGGCCGCCACCATAGCAAAGCTCGCCCACTGTCGGGGTGTCAGGCTAAGCCTTCGCTTCCATGCTTCCCAAACAACCGGGATCACGACCAGCAAGAGACATACAAATCCGAGGCGTCGCGACAAACTATCGACACCGAAGCTAACTGACACGAGGTTCAGGAAGACAGACCAAAATTCAATCTGATAAGGCCACGCATAATGCGTCAGGTATCCGGGATGGCGATAGCGGACCACCCAACCGACGAGACTTCCACCGACAACGGCAATAACAGAGACCATCTGGATCAACTCACGGCGCCTCTCCTGCCGTTGTTGACCTTTCATGAAGCGTTCCATCTTAAAAGTCGCAAAGAAAATGAGAAGCGCGCCACTGGTCAATACACCCGATGCAAAAGAATAAGCCGAGACGATCGCGGCGATGGTCGCGAGTCCGAGGCTGAGCCAACTTTGACTCGTCGAAAACAGTCCCCCGGCGGCGATCAGAAAGAACAGTAGCCAAAAGTGAACCGCGACCGCATAAGCCATCATGTGATCGGGCCAGATGATGGGCGACAACTGGAATGCTACAAAGCCCATGATCACCCAGACGGGTACTTCGAACGCCAGACCCTTCATCAAAATGATGAGTAGAATCAGGGTCGCCATATAGATGAGAAAATTAATCACGAGTTGGTTGTGCACATTCCAACCGTCAATCTGATATTGCCCCCATACGAGTAATTTAGTCGTCGCCGTTCGATGATCGTTTACTTGCCCGTAAAGCCACGGAAGGTCCAGCGACGCAGGATGATTGTCCGTTTCCAATAATCCCCACTCGTCACCTTGTGGCAGATTCACCGCGTTGTGCCGCACCGCTGAGAAGTGAATAAGAAACAACATCAAAAGCGTGAGTGAAGCCGCCGCCGCGAGCAGTTGACTGAGGCTCCAATCAAGCATCGGCTTTGTACGCTCAGTCATTTCTTTCTCCATTGGCAGATCACAAAGCACGAGCTGCGCGGACCTTGAAATCGGTTAACAACTTTCTCCAAAGCCATAACCGGCGCGGCATAAAACCTCTTTAGCTTCACCGGAAGTCTAAAGACCATTGAATTCAGAACGAACAGGTATGCAGCATTGCCGAGGAAAATCCGCTTCTTGAATTCGAACATCGACGATGCGTGTTGCTCGATGTCATTCAAGTCAACGGACGCTTCATTCGGCGCAAAAAGTGAGTCATGCTTGTACCAGAATCTCCTGGCTATATCGAAAATCGAACCACGATGAGGTTCGGCAAAAGCGAGGTAACCGTTTGGCGCAAGCAGGCGATGAATCTCGCGAAGCGCATCATTCACCCTCGGGTGCAAGTGATGCAAACCACCGACGATGAATACGCAATCGAAAGAAGAAGCGGTCAACCGTGTATCGAAAATAGAAGCGCACCGCGCGTCGCAGGTTGGCCACCGTTTCTTGAAAGCTTCGATCTGAGATGCAGAGATGTCGAGGCCTGTCACCTTTCCACCCCTGGACAACAAGAATCCGGTCGCCTGCCCGTCTCCGCTCATCGCTTCCAGGACGCGCCTTGAAGATAGATCGATCCCTGTGGACATTGGTTCATAAATGAAGCGCATCCGATACTCTTGACTGTAGGCGTCGCCGTAATGAGCCTGATACTGCGCCCCGATAGACTCGAAGTGGATTCGCTGGAGTCGCTCAATGTGGGTCGAATCCATTTTGGAATTGCGTGGGCTACTTGATTCTGGACCAGGGATGATCAATGTCGGAGGGCAGCGGCCGCCGCTGACCATTACGCGCAGCCGCGCCATACACGTTCATCATCAACGGCAGGACTACTCGAGGGGAAAACAACTTCTCATAGCGTTCGCGCGCAGCGAATCCCATCTGTTTACGCAAATCGTTGTCTCTTGCTAAACGCAACATCGCGGCAGCGAGAGCTTCCGCGTCTCCCGCGGGAACACAGATGCCCGCATCGTCGCCAATCATGTCGGGAATGCCACCGACGTCAGAAGCGATGATCGGTTTGCCGCAGGCCATGGCTTCAACGATGCTGTTGGGCGTGCCTTCGCTGAATGACGGCATCACAAACACATCGAGGCTCTCCATGAACGCGCGGCAGTCTTCGGGATGAGTATAAACGCCGTGATATCGATAGCGGCTGGCGACATCCAGAGCTTTCGCGCGCACCGCCAGCTTGTGCCGCTGTGAACCGTCGCCGGCGATATTCAGTCGCACCGCGGCTGATTGATGATAGACATCGGCAAAAGCCTCCATTAGGACCATCGCGCCTTTGAGTTGTTCCATTCGCGCCGCAAAACCGAACGTAACAATGTCTTTCTGAGCATGCCGCGGCTCGTGACCGTTGCGCGGCTCGTCCGACATTATCGGCAGCACGCAAAGCGCGTCCGAATTTGAAAGCACCCTGCGACAGTGGTCGAACAGTCTCGGCGACAGCGCGGCAATCTTCGAGCAAAGCGGCAACACCGAGGCAAATTGTGCGTAGTAGGATTCAAAATCCGGCGGATGGAAGGGAATACCAAGTTCCTGGTAAACCACGGGCACACCAGCATCGTAGCCCGCTTGAATCATCACCATAGCATTTGGATCGGGCGTCATTACATGGATTAAATCGACCTTCTGTTTTTCCATGAAATCCCGACACTGCTGGTAATGTCGCTTAGCCAGCATCGTCACCAGTTTTAATGAGCGGCGGCGAATGAATTTTTTCGAGCTCGGTAAAGCGTTGAAAATTTTATACGCCACTTTCCGTCCGGCTCCCATGGAGGTATGCGCTACATCTGAAGCGATCCATGAGACAGGAACATCGGCTTCCAGCAGCCTTTGATAGTACTGATCCTCTTCGGCGTGCAGGTACATCAGCAGGACCGACACATCGTGCCCCGCGCGCCGTAATTGGGTCGCGTACGTGACCAGCGTCTCGTCCGAGCCGCTAATCGGTCCGTAGATTTGCCCTTTGCACAGAAGTATCCGCATTCAAAACCCCAACTGAAATCCCGCAATACCGCTTAATCGCAAAGCAAGGGCGAAGGTGCTCTGCATCATGAGTGTCCGCGCATTATAGCCATACCACTCATCGTTGACCACGCGGGCGCAAGCGCTCGGCGCCGGGAGGCTTTGCCTAAAAAGTGATTCACTCCAGCGGCTCTGCCGCCTGATGTGCGGAAGCGCTCTGCGCTTCCGTTCCGGCTCACAATGAATTTTGGGGCTTTGCCCCAACAAATTGGGCGTAGCCCAAAATCGAAAAGACAGTCTTGTCGGAAGGCCAAAGGCCTTCCGCACATCAGCCGGCATAGCCGGAGAGTTTTGGGACACAGACTCGGCGCCGGACACTCTGCCGCAAATTCACGCTGAGCCAATAATCGGCCGTCGGGAGTTGCAGTTGCGTGACGGTCTCGCCGATGGTATCAATGCGCGACCTCAGAGTGTTACGAGCCAAACGAAGAATCATGACAGCTAAATTTAGGAATCACCTTAGGAGCTTTGCCTGCGCGGCTGGCCTTCTCCTTCTCATCAGCATTGCGGTTGCTGCGCAGGAACCGCTGCGGATTAAGTACTGGCTGGCGATGCCGCATCCTACATCGCATCTGTTTGAAGTTACGATCGAAGTTGAACTGCCCGACGATCCTTCGCTGGTCTCGCTCGATTTTCAAATGCCGAAATGGTCGCCCGGTCGCTACGCCGTGTTCGACTTCGCGAAGAATGTTCAAGAGGTGAAGGCCCGCGAAGCTTGTCCCGCAGGACTGGATTGCACCATGCCAGACTCGAACGTGACGCGCATGGACGATCAGACCTGGCGCGTGGACATTGCGAAGAACCGTCACGCAGGCATGTCGCTCATGTTCAGCTACAAGGTTTTCGGCAACGATCTTTCAGGCACCTTTTCGCAACTCGATTCCCGCCATGCGAACTACAACGGCGGCTGTATCTTCATGTACGTCGTCAATCACAAACAGGATCCGGTGGCGCTTTCGATCAATGCTCCGAAAGGCTGGAGCACAGTAAACGGACGAACCGAAAAGAAGGACCAGACGGAGTTTCAGTTTCCGAACTGGGACATCATGACTGACACGCCGACGGAAATCTCACCCGATTGGACTGACGATAGTTTCACGATTGACGGAAAGACTTATCACGTCGTCGTTCACTCATTAGGTGGCGAAGGTGGCAAGCGCCCCGCGCTGGTTCGCGATCTCGAAAAGATCGTCAGAACCGAGGTGGCGATGTGGGGACCGCCGGAATTCGACTCGTACACTTTCTTGATTCATTTCGCGAATGATGGCCACTCGAGCGACGGCATGGAACACTTGACTTCGACGCAGATCATTCAGCCCGGCGCTCTCGGCGAGGGAAACACTTACGAAGAAACACTCGACACAGCCGCGCACGAATTCTTTCACGTGTGGAACGTGAAGCGTCTGCGACCTGCCGAGCTTGGCCCATGGGATTTCACGCGGCCGGCGAACACGCGCGGCCTTTGGATCGCCGAAGGCATCACGAATTATTACGGCCACCTGATGCAGCGTCGCGCGGGCATTTGGAATGACGCGAAGTTGTTTGCCGCTTTGAGCGAACAGATCGCCGACATCGAGAATTCTCCCGGCAGCAAATTGATGAGCGCCGAAGAATCATCTCTGGCGGCGCCCTTCCTCGACGACGCGACGCACTCGCAACAGACGAACCTCGGCAACACGGCGATTAGCTACTACCCGAAAGGCGAAACGATTGGGGTCGTCCTCGATCTGCTGATTCGCGGAAAGACGCACGGCAAGGCTTCGCTCGACGACGTGATGCGAAGAATGTATGACGAGTTCTATTTGAAAAGTCCGAATACGAGTTACTACCTGCGCGGTCGTGGTTATGAACCCAAAGACTTCCAGCGCGTAACTTCCGAGTTCGCTGGCGAAGACCTGAGCGATTTTTTCAAACGTTATGTGCACGGCGTGGAGACGCTTCCGTACAACCAGGCGTTCGCGGAAGTTGGATTGCGCTTTGTGCGCGAGCCGCGCGCGCCTGTGACTGTGGGCATCACCGCCGACGACGAAGAGAAGACTTCCTTCCGAATCGCCAATGTGCGGCCTGACTCGCCGGCATCGCGAACGGGTCTGCAACGGGACGATGTGATCAGCTTCTTTGGCGGCGTGAAACTTACGCCTGCGAATCTCACGAGAACAGTTAGCCGTTATAAACCTGGCGACCGAGTCGCGCTGGTGGTGCAACGCGGCGACAAGACGCTGAACCTGACGATCACAATGGGCGAGCCGCAACTCTTCAACTATCGGATTGAAGAAGACGGAAACGCTTCGGTTGAAGCCAAGGCGATCCGCGTGGCGTGGTTGAATGGGAAATGAAGGATTAATCCGCAGATTACACAGAGCGTGCCAGTACGGGGAGCGGTAGCGACCCGATCAAGATGAATCGTGGAAACAAAGAGAGTCTATTTTCGTTGCGCTTTGATCCAGCTCGCTACCGCTCGCGGTTCTGACACGCTTCGCATAATCTGCGGATTAGTTCTTCTGCAGTCTTGAGGCAATCACCTTCGCCGCCGTAGCTCCGGCGCCAACTGCTCCTGCGATTGTCGGCGCCAGCGGATTTGCGACATCACCGACGGCAAAAACGTTGGCGACGCTCGTCTCCTGCTGCGAACCAACGATCACATATCCACGGTCATCCAGCTCCAACTGATCGCGAATGAAATCGCTATTGGGTACCCAACCAATTCTGACGAGCACGCCCTGCACGGCCATTTGAAAAGGCTTAATCGCTTGCGCGCGTTCAATCTCGACGGCTTCGACGCAGTCGTTTCCGATGATGCGCCGGACGTGAGACTCAGGAAAGACGGTGATGCAATGATGAGTGTGAAGCTGTTCCGCGAATTCACGCCGCGCACGCAACTTTCGGCTGCGATTGACCAGCGTCACTGTCGGACAAACTTCGGCGAGCAGCAGAGCGTTTTCCGCCGCTGCATCTCCGCCGCCAATCACGCAGACATCTTTGCCGGCGAATTGATCGCGGTCTCGCTTGCCGGATTCGATAATGCCGCGGCCAATGAATTCAGTTTCACCGGGAATCCCCAACCGCCTGCGCCGCAAACCAGTGGCAATGATGACCGCGATCGATTGCAGCGCCTCGCCGCTCTTGAGCGTGACGCGTTTCGCTTTCAAATCGATCGTGCCGATTTCGACGTTGGTCCAGAGATCGAAGTCCAACTCCTTCGTTTGCTCGACAAACAGATCGCGCAGCTCACGGCCGTTCTTCGCTGCCACGCCGAGATAGTTTTCAATTGGGTTATGAACTGAAAGCAGCTGTCCGCCGACTTCTTCCGCCTGTTCAAGCACCAGCGTGTCCAGACCCAACTCGTCGCACCAACGCGCTGCGGAAAGGCCGGCCGGACCGGCGCCGATGATTAAGACGTCATGCATGATCTTTGAATTGACAATATCACAGGCCGATGCGACGCTGAATCGCTCTGTAATCCAACCTGCGAAAGGAGAAACCGATGCGTCTAACTGAGATGGTTTCGTGCTCTGGTTGAGCGGCCAAGCTCGCGCCTGGCGTTCTCGCTCAAGTGTTGAGCGGGCTTGAGAGACAACCCTTCGATCCGAATCTGCTGGTCGGCTTCGACAAAGCGGACGACGCCGGAGTGTATCGACTGCGCGACGATCTGGCGCTGGTGCAGACGCTCGATTTCTTCACGCCGATTGTTGATGACCCGTTCGTTTATGGACGCATCGCGGCGCTCAATTCGATCAATGACGTCTGGGCCATGGGCGGCACGCCGGTCACCGCGATGGCGATTACCTGCTTTCCCAAGAAAGGCGTCGACTTTTCGATCCTGCAAGAGATTATGCGCGGCGGTTTGTCGGTGCTGACTGAAAACAAAGTCATGCTGGTCGGCGGTCACAGCGTCGACAACGAGCAAATCATGTTCGGCTATTCAGTCACCGGCGTGATCGATCCAAACAAGGTTGCGACTAACGCGGGCGCGCGTCCGGATGATGTGATCATTCTGACAAAGCCAATCGGCACCGGCATCATTTCGACTGGGATCAAACGTGCGAAAGCATCACCAGAAGTTGTCGCCGAATCGATCGCGACGATGCTCACGCCCGGCAAGTACGCGGCCGAAGCGATTGCGAAGTTCGAGGTGAAAGGCGCAACCGATGTCACCGGATTCGCTCTGCTGGGCCACGCCTGGGAGATGGCTTGCGCCAGCAACGTGACGATTGAAATCGATTCGGCGCGCGTGCCCTTGATCGATGGGGCTTTGGAACTGGCGGCGGCTGGTCTAATGACCGGAGCAGATAAAACAAATCGCGAATACGTGGGTGAAGATGTTTCGATCGCAAGCGATATCGATCCAAATCTGGTGAAGCTCTTTTTCGATCCGCAGACTGCGGGCGGACTACTGCTGGCGATTGCGGAAGAGAAGGCGAATGACTTATTAAGCGAGTTGCGGGGGAATTATCCGCGTGCGGAAGTGATTGGGCGGGCGAAAGCACGGCGCGACAAAATCATTTTCATAAATTGATCAGATGGATTTCGAAATCCTTAGCGAAATCACGGAAATCCAAAGAATCGCCGTCGGTTCCAGCATTCACGACATAGCCAAGCTGCGAAGAAAATATGGAAGAGGTCGGTGGCGAAAGCTGAAAGGCGTGGCGACGATTCGGCTTCGGAATGGACGCATTCGTCTGGCCGAATTACACTGGTACGAAGCTCACGGTATCGGACGTAAGGACATGAAACGAAAGCGATACCTGGACTAAAACTATGAAGCAAGACAAAAACCCTGCGTTGAAGTTTGTAGTTTGCATTAACAATGAGAACTACGCTGCGTCGCTGGAACTTCACAAGATCTATTGCGTTTTGCCGGACGCAGACGCCGCAGCGGATGGCGATCTGAGAGTGATTGACGAGAGCGGCGAAGACTATTTGTACGCGGCAGATAGATTTGTTCCGATTGTTGTGCCGGAAGCTGTGCAGAAGTCGTTGTTGAAGGCAGCGTGATTAGAAATGCAATGAGCGACAACTTCGAGAACTCCCTCATTAGTCTCGGCGAACTATCGAAACCAGCTACAGTTTTAGAATTACACGCTGACACTAGAGTAGCTGAAACAAAGTAGTCTACGTGGAAAATGGCTTCGACCACATCCAAGGTAGAAAGATCGATTGCCCAACCCTTAATCGCCGCTCTCTACAACTCCGTCCGCGCGCGCACGCTCGAAATCGTCGCGCCGCTGGAGATCGAAGACTATGTGATTCAAACCGCGGAGTTCATGTCTCCGCCGCGTTGGCACATCGGCCATACGTCGTGGTTTTTCGAAACGGTTCTGCAGAAGTATCAACCCGGCTACCAAACCTACTCGGAAGATTTTCTTTTCTTCTTCAATTCATATTACGAAGGATTCGGTCCAAGGATTGAACGGCCGAAGCGCGGCACGCGATCGCGACCGACAGTAGCGGAGACGAAGAAGTATCGCGCGCTTATCGACGAACAGATGGCGCGATTTATCGAAAGCGTTTCGTCGCGTGAAGATGCCGACGACATCCTGTCGATTGTACGGCTCGGGCTCGAACACGAAATGCAGCATCAGGAGTTGCTCGTTTACGACATCAAGCATCTGCTCTGCGATCAGTTCGATGCGCCGATGAAGCCTGCGCCTCGATCGATTGAACGCGTAAGCGGCATGGTTGAGATTGAAGGCGGGTTGTTTGAACTTGGATACGCGGAGCGGGGCAGTCGCCCGACGGTGAGGGAGGGCGCAATTACAACCGTCGCGGATGCCGGTGAATCCCGACACGTCGGGACAGGGATGCCTGCGCTCCCGACGTTCGCGTGGGACAACGAGCGGCCACAGCACAAAGTTTGGCTCGAAGATTTCTCAATCGATCTCGCGCCGGTGAGCGTTGGCGACTATCTCGAGTTCATGAATGACGGTGGTTACCAGGATTTTCGCTGGTGGCATTCAGCCGGCTGGGAAAAGGTAAACATCGAGCATTGGCTAGCGCCGCTCTATTGGGAGCAGCACGACGGCGAGTGGATGATCCGAGACTTTGCCGGTTTGCATCGCGCCACTGAGAAAGCGAACGAGCCGGTTTCGCACGTAAGCTTTCTCGAAGCTTCGGCGTTTGCGAAATGGGCCGGCAAACGCCTGCCGACAGAAGCAGAATGGGAAAAAGCAGCAACGCTCTCGACGTCTGGCGATTCCAAACAGACCTTTCCGTGGGGCGATGCGACGCCTGATGAATCGCGGGGCAATCTTTTCGAGAACGGTCTTTGGTCAGTTGCTCCGATCGGCGTGATTCCCCGCGGCCAAACTCCGCTTGGCTGTCATCAGATGATTGGCGATGTTTGGGAATGGACGACTTCGGATTACGTGCCTTATCCGGGATTCAAATCAGACTTTGATGAGTACAACGACAAGTGGTTCGTCGGGCAGAAAGTGCTGCGCGGTGGATCATTTGCGACACCGCAAATTCACATTCGATCGACCTATCGAAATTTTTTCTATCCACACGAGCGTTGGATGATTGCGGGATTCAGATGCGCGAAGTAACGCAAACTTTAGTTTGCGCTCTTGCTGAAAACCTGTGACTCTCGACGATAATTCCACTTCCAGTCTTGCCAGTCTTTCACGAAGCCGGCTTTGACTGGGTTGTTAAGCACATAAGCAATAATTCGGACCCATTCAGCGTGATCACGCACATAATGATCATAACTCTCGTGTGCCCAGAATTCTCCAGCTTTGTTCAAGAGGCGATTGCACGCGAGAGCTGTATTTCCCTTCAGTGACTGCATGATAGAGCCTAGCGATGGGTAGGTCGCTTCGTCATCATGGGCGTTTGTAGGCAACGGCTTGAAAACTACGTGTGCGTGATTCGGCATAATCGAAAATGCGTCCAATCGGTAAACGCTTCCATCTCGAAGATGAAGACTGCGCGCAACCTCGTTAGCGACCCGTTCTTCACCCAGCCACAACGGTCCTGAGGAGGCGCCATCGAGAACTTCCTCGAACTTGGAAAACCATGATCTCTCAAAATCGCGCTTCACTCGATTGAAGTGATCGAGGTTTGTCGCCTCCAGGTGAATTAGCCATTTACGTTCTGCCCGCCATTGTTGTGAGAGATTTCGGCAGAGAACCTGATAAACGAAATGTGATGAACAGGGTCGCCCCTGCAGGCTGAATGTGCGGCAGATTGCGTCTGTAGGAACTCTTGTAATCTAAGTGGTTCATAACGCGAGAGCGATCGCAAACTAAAGTTTGCGTTACATTAGTCACACACTCACCAACAACTGCTGTGTTTCGTGATCCCAGCGCCACGCAGCCTCTGGCCCCAACAGATGAACTCCGCCAAGCCATTGATCAATCCCGTTCTGCGCGATGAAGTCCTGCGTGCCGGCCAAAACCTCTCGGCCGTCGTCGGTAAGCTCAAACGATGACAGCAGCATGCCGGCTGCATCCGAAGGCTCGGCGCGATCGCTTTGTTTCAGCACAGGCGTCGGCGCGTCCGCCATTCGCTTCAGCGCGTGATACAACTGCGCATCGCCAAGTCCGTATTCACTCTCGCGCCGGCTGAACGCCGGAAACAGCTTCTTGAAAATGTGGTGGCCATCGGCGACAAGCTGCAGTGCCGTACTCTCAATGCGACCTAAACCTGTGCTCGTCCACGGAAATCTTTGCAGGTGACTAACAACTGCGCGATGCAGGAACGGCAATGCCGAAGTGTCTGAGTCGCGCAACGTCACCAGATTCAGCGCGTCGGTTGATGAATACGCCTGCCAGGCCCTGGTGGCTAATTCGAGTTGGGCCGCGGTGACCGCTTCCCGTTTGGGAAACAATGAAGCCAACTGCTCTTCATTGAGTTGACCGAGTCCACGGAACAACTGCACGCCCGGAAACTCGTCGATGCAAATCAGACTTAATTTTGTGTGGCCGAGTTCGTGCTGCGCGAACCAGTTAAGCAGATACAGCAGGTGCACCTGGCAAAAAAGATCGTGCTCGAACCACAGAATGACTTCTTCGTGATCGCGAAATGACGTTAAGGCATCATGCTGCGCGCGCAGTTCGCCGCGCACCTGGTTCAGATCGTGGCCATATGCCGAAGACAGATGCTGGGCACGCAACTCAAGAAACTCTGATTCACTCAAGTTATTCGGCGCCGGCCCGCAAATAAGAGCTTCTCGCCATGCGAGGTGTTGGCCGGGGAGGTTCGCGTTACAGGCGGTCCCGGCGGAGGAATCGCCATCGTAGATGTGAAGCATCGACGCGCGGATTGTAACATTGCTGAGTGCTTTGAGTCCCAGGAAAATGTTGGCTTTAATTGTTGTTTTTGGGCGACAAGAACGGCTCGCCGAACGCATGGTTTTCGAGGAAGAATGCTCGCAGTTGTTGGTGGAATCGAATACAATCCCATCGACTTGAACATGGCCGTCGAACTGCTCGTCAATTTCCATGAATTCTGGGCGCGGTTGCGCGAAGATATCGCGCAGGCGCAGGGCTCGATCTGGATCCAAACGTTCGCGTTTGAAGGAGACTCGGTCGGACAGGAACTAGCGGACGCCGTGCTCGCTGCGCCGGCCCAGGACAAGCGCATCCTCGCCGATTCGTTTACCCGAGTTGTCCTCAGCGATCGGTTTCGTTATTCACCCTCGAATCTATTCGATAAAAGTTTGCGCAGCGAAGCCGGCGCAACTGAGCGCATGCGCTGCGCACTGAAAGCGGCGGGAGTCGCCATCAAATTTACCAACCCGTTTGGCGCGTCGCCGCGGAAACTACTCAGCCGCAATCATAAGAAGCTGATCGTCGTCGACGACAGCGCGGCGTACATCGGCGGAATCAATTTCAGCGAGCACAACGCCGCCTGGCACGACATGATGCTGCGGATCGATGATAGTGAGGCAATTTCGTTTTTGCGAAACGACTTTCAATCGAGTTGGGAGGGCCGAGATCAATCCGCGAGCGCCCAGTTCGATGGCCTTGAACTGCTGCTGGCCGACGGACGACAAAACGGTAACGCCTTTGGGCGAATCATTGAGTTGATCGATGGTGCGCGGAAATCGATCGTTGTGGAAAGTCCTTACGTGACGTTCCCTTTCTACGAGCGCCTGCGTGCGGCTACGCGACGCGGTGTTGGGGTCACGATCATCACGCCCGAGCAGAATAACTGGCGTTTCTTTGCGAACTACGCGCGGCTGGAATCTGCGCGCTCGGGAGTCGACTTGCGATTGTTCCAAGGCATGAGCCACTTGAAGGCGATGCTCATCGATGATGAGTATCTCGTGTGCGGGTCGTCGAATTTTGATTATCTAAGTTATCGAATTCATCAGGAGCTGATCGCGGTGATCACCACGCCGGATGTGATCGCCGACTTTCGCGCGCGTGTCATGCTGCCTGACTTGGCGAATGCTCGCAGCGTCGAGGGCAACGCCAGCGCCATCGGTCAGCGGTGGCTGTCATGGCAAACGAAGCTAATCGATGCGGCCGTGACGACGCTCACGTAAACTCCTTAGGCGATCGCCACCAGCGCGGGTTCGGTGTCGGTGTGACCCAGGGCGACGTCGAGTTCCGCTTCCACATCACCCGTTCCCGCGGACAACTTTCGAAAATCAAACAGATTCGGATCCATAAGGTGTGACGGCACGACCTTGCCTAAGGCGGTCAACATCGATGCCCTGATGTGAGGAATCTCTTTTTCGAGATCATTGATTAGACGATTGATGCGCGCGCGTTTCAGGTTTGACTGTGAGCCGCACAAGTCGCACGGAATGATCGGGAAGTTCGCTTCTCTGGCGTACTCAGCAATGTCCTTCTCGCGACAGTACACCAGTGGCCGAATGACCGTGTTGCGACCATCGTTCGACCGCAGCACGGGCGGCATTGCCTTCAACGTGCCGACGTAAAAAAGATTTAGAAAGAATGTCGTGATGATGTCGTCGGAGTGATGTCCGAGCGCAATCTTCGAGCAGCCTTCCTCGACCGCGATGTTGTACAGAATGCCGCGCCGCAAGCGCGAACAAACTGAGCAGTAGGTCTTGCCTTCGGGGACGAGCCTCTTCACCACCGAGTAGGTATCTCGCTCGACGATGCGAAAAGATACGCCGCGCTCTTCCAGATACTTCGGCAAAACTTCCGCGGGAAAGTTCGGTTGCTTCTGATCGAGATTCACCGCGAGCAAATCGAATCTCACGGGCGCGCGCTTCTGCACATCGAGCAGCAGATCGAGAAGCACGTGACTATCCTTCCCGCCTGACAAGCAAACCATCACGCGATCGCCATCTTCGATCATGCGAAAGTTTTCGAAGGCTTCGCCCATGCGGCGCAGTAGTCGTGTCTTCGTTTTGCCAGTGGAAACCATGAATCCTCAGCATGCCACGGTGGCAACGTCAGTGACAAGAATGCCTGGAGGCTTGACGAGGTTTATGCCGGAGGCAAATAATCATGCCACGCCCGAGCGGAACCTGAACAGGTCTCCGCACTTCAATTTCCTGACGGTCAAAGAAATGAAAAATAGAAACCTCCATATAGCTCTCATTGCCCTATTTCTTGTTGCCCTCAGTCTGCCGCTATCCACGCAGGCCGCGGGCGGTAGAATCGAAGGTAAGGTCACGGATCCCAAAGGCGCTGCGGTCGCGGGCGCGAAAGTCACCGCGACCGACACCGCCACGAATCAAACCTATACCGCGACCACTGACGGGCAGGGACGCTACAAAATTGAAGGACTGCCGTCGGGCAGTTATTCCGTTGTCGTTTCGGCCGGCGGCTTTAGCGACGCGCGCAATGACAGTGTAAAGGTCGCGGATGCGGCGGTCGCTACGGTCGACTTAAAGCTGGAGATCGCGCCGGTCGAAGCCGCGGTAAACGTGCCGGCCAAGGACGCGGTCTACCAACAGGTGCGACAGATCGCGAAAGCGGACAGCGACTTTGGTGGAGCGTTTGCAGCGGTCAAGAACCTGACGCTGAAACGCGACGCCGGCATGTTCACGCTCACGAGCGGTGAAATCTATTTTGCGCCGCCGGTGGAAGGACGAGTCACTGGAGCAGTGTTCATCGGCGAAGGCGAACTCGGTCTAACGCCACCGACTCAGATCGAAAAGCACACTCTGTCGATTTTCATTAACAATGAAGCGTTGAGCGAACCGTTCACGCATCTGGTGCTGCGCTTTACCGACAATACGCTCGAGGAGATTAAGGCTTCGCCGAATGCGACGATGGGGAACGGCGGTTCGCAAGCAGCCAAAGCGCGCGAATTGTATCGCGACAACCAGCAACTGCTGCGCAAAGAGTTGCGCGAGAATGTTGACCTGCGCACGTTGACCGACATTTACGCACCACCGCGGCCAGGTTTCTTCGATGCGTTTGTCGACGGCCGGAAGCACAGCAAACTCATTTTCGTTTTGGATCCGCTCGGCATACCGGATGTGTCGCCGGAAGAAGTCGCTTTGTTTAGTTATGGCGACACCGACCGCGGCGTCTGGACTGCTTTTCACCTGGCGAAGGAATACAGCAGCAGTACAGCATCGAGTTCCGAAGACCATCGCCTATTCGACATCGTGCATCACGAAATCGATGGCACGATCAAAGGCACACAGATCGCTGCGACAGATCGTGTCATGTTACGTCCGTTGGCGGCGGGCAGAGTTCTATCCTTCAATCTCTACCGAACGTTGCGGGTCAGTCGCGTCCAGGACGCCGAGGGTCACGACCTCAGCTTCATTCAAGAGAACAAAGACGAAGACGCCAAGCTCGGAGTAATCACGCCAGAGCCGCTGGACCTGCAAAAAGAGTACACGCTGACATTTTCCTATGCCGGCGGCGAGGCTCTGCGAGATTCGGGCGGCGGAAACTTCATTCTGATTCCGCGATCCGAATGGTATCCCAACAACGGCGGCACTCAATTCGGCGATCGCGCGATCTTCGACATCACTTTTCGCTATCCCAAAGGCAACTTGTTCGTCGGCACTGGCGCCCCGGTCGGGCCTGACAAGGCCGACGGCAACACCATGATCACTAAGTGGTCCAGCGGCAAAACCGAGTTGGCAGTCGCCGGATTCAACTATGGCCGCTTCAAAAAGAAAGAGTTGGTGGACAAAGACACGGGCTACAACATCGAGTTCTATGCGAACACAGAAGTCCCGGATGAGATCAAACAGATTCAGCTCGCGATTGAGCAAATCGAAGCGCAGGGTGGACGCACCGCAACCACGCTCGGCTCAGTTTCCACCACCGGCATGGCCGACCAGGCAATAGCGGACGCGGAAAATGCCTCGCGCATATACAGCGCTTATTTCGGCAAGCTGCCCTATACGCGCATCGCCATCTCCCAACAGCCCGCCGGCTTCTTTGGTCAGGCATGGCCTACTTTGGTGTTCATGCCGTATATCGCATTCATAGATACGACGCAGCGAACGCAGTTGCTCGGCACGCGCGGTGGCACAGACAACTTTTGGAGATACGTAGCTCCACATGAAATCGCGCATCAGTGGTGGGGCCACATCGTGGGCTGGGACAGTTATCACGATCAGTGGATGAGCGAGGGCTTCGCGGAATTCTCAGCTTCGCTTTACGTGCAGTTCGTTCGCCACGACATCAAAAAGTTCAATGACTTTTGGGACAATCAACGCGACCTGATTACGCAGGCTCGGCCGGCGACTCGCGACATCAGGCCTTACACCATCGGCCCAGTCACGCAGGGTTATCGACTGAGCAATGCCAAGACCAACGCTGCCTATCAGTTTCTCGTGTATCCAAAGGGCGCGTACATCCTGCACATGCTGCGGATGATGTTTTATTCCGGCAAGGACGGCGACCGCCGCTTCATCGAGATGATGAAGGACTTTGTCCAGACGAATTTCAATCACGATGTATCGACTGAAGATTTCAAGCACATCGTGGAAAAGCACATGTCGCCCGACATGGATCTCGACGGCAACCAAAGGCTTGATTGGTTTTTCAACGAATGGGTCTATGGAACCGAGATGCCCAGTTATAAATTGGAATATAACCTGGCGGACGGCGGCTCTACCCTGAGCGGAAGAATTACCCAGTCAGGCGTCAGCGATCACTTCAAGATGCTGATTCCGATTTATGTCGATTTCGGACAAGGCTTCGTCCGCATCGGCTCAGCGCACATCACCGGCAATTCCTCTCTCGAGCTAAAGGACATCAAGCTCGGCCAGGCGGCGAAGCGCGCCGCAATCTGTGTAATGAATGACGTTCTGGCGCTGTCCATTCAGAACGGCAAGTAGCTGTCAGGTGTGGACCACGGTCTAAAGCCCGGCATTAAAAACCCTTGTGGAACTACGACGGCCTGTGCTACTGTGCCCGGCACTCAAGCTGGTAGTTCGAATGATCGCTCGGCGCACGCGCTGACGAGCCTTCCCACGACAATCGATTTCGTTTTTGGACCTCAACAGGTTTCTTGAGGTAAGTGAATGTCCACTGCTGCTAAGCCGGCTCTGGAACCAGAGCCAGGCACAGTCGCCAATTCTGAGATTTCTCTGGTGAGTCGCACGCCGGGACTTTCGGCAACGCCGCGCTTGGCCAGCGTTACTCCCGTTCCCCAGATTCGTCCCGTTCCCAGCGAACAACCAAAGAAGGAAACGTCTTTTCAGCCGCGGCTGCCCGTCATTACAGGCGAGGCGCATTATCGCGGCTCGTTCCCGGTTAATGGAATCATCTCGGGAAACCTGGGAGCGACGGGCAGTACCATGACGGTCAAACAACGGCCGCGCCACGTCGCTGCGGCAGTGCCGGAACTGGATGGCGAGCTGAACTTTAAAGACATGCTCCGCGTCAACGGCCACATCGCGGGTAAAGTATTTTCGTACAAAGGAACCCTCATCATCGACGCATCGGCACGAGTTGATGCCGACATCGACGTCAAGGTTTGCGTGATTAGCGGTGTCGTTAATGGGGACGTGGTGGCGCACGAACGAGTTGAGTTGGGTTCGAGCGCGATTATCAACGGCAACATTGCCACTCGCGCGATCAAGATGAAGCCAGGCGCGGTGTTCCACGGCGACTGCCGTATGTTGAAGAGCGATAACGAAGATTCGTAGACTGCCCATAGCCTGAAATGTCTTACTGCGAGGTTGACTCAACTTGCGTCAGCGACATCTCCCAATACAAACCCGTCCCTGCTGATAGCTCACCTTCTCTAAACGAGACTTCTCTGCTTGATCGCTGGGCGAATGATGTTAAGCCGTCCCTCGAATGCGATAGCGAGCCCGCGGAATCGATCGGACCGTCGCACGAAGCCTTGCCCTCGGAAGGGACACTGCGGATCGATTGTCATGTCACCGGCGTGGTGGATGCGGGATCCGGCACCTTGATCGTCGGCAGGCTGGGACACTGCGAGGCGGAAGCGTTTGTGGGAACCGCCCTGGTTGATGGCGTCGTGAGCGGCAATATCCATGCATCGAAGCTGGTCGCCCTGGGATCCGAGGCGCGGGTCATCGGCGACATCGAGGCTCCCACAATCTTAATCAGGCGTGGCGCGAGCTTCGAAGGCACGTGTCACATGCTGAGGCCGACTGAATCAAGTGACGACTCCGATAACGAACAGCCTCATTCTTCAACATCCTTCAGTTACGAGTCGGAACGCGACGATGCGGCCCTTGCCGCCGCCGGCTAATATCACTCTAATCAACCGGCGGATCCTAAACCTTCGCTTTAGCGTTTGTGACATGTCCTCTGTGGTTATGACGACCGACAAGCCTAACCTCAAGACCGAAGCCATCGCCGGCATCACCACGTTCTTCACGATGGCGTACATCGTCGTCGTCAATCCGCAGATCATTTCCGCTGACGGCAAAACGGGCATGGCCTTCAGCGGCGTGCTGACAGCGACGGTCATCATTTGTTTCACGATGACTTTGCTGATGGGTTTGTATGCGAAGCTGCCGTTCGCCGTTGCGCCGGGCATGGGCATCAATGCGTTCTTCACCTACACGATCATTTTGGGGAAAGGAGTGCCGTGGCCGACCGCGCTCGGAATAATTTTTTGGGCGGGAGTTTTCTTTCTGCTGATTTCGGTCACGCCGATTCGCGAATCGATCGCGAAAGCCATTCCGAGGGAAATCCGCATCGCCGCGGCCTGTGGGATCGGAGTGTTCCTTACTTTCATCGGATTGAAGAACGCGGGCTTCATCGTCGCCGATCCGGTGACGTTCGTTAAGATCGGCTCGCTGGGCAAACCGGCTCTGCTGACGATCGTCGGTGTCGCGGTCTCGATCTTTTTGATGTCGCGCAAGAACCCGTTCGCCTTTCTCGTCACAATTGTTTTGATCACGCTGATTGCGTGGGCCGTCGGGTCAGTCACCGCGCCGCCGAAAGTCTTCAGTCTTCCCGATTTCAAAAGCGTCTTCCTGAAGCTCGACGTGATTGGCGCGCTAAAGTTGAGTCTGCTGCCATCGATCATCGCGATCCTTTTCACCGATTTGTTCGATTCAATCTCGACATTCATCGGCGTCACGCACGCGGGAGATTTGTTGGACGAAGAAGGCCATCCAAAGAATTTGCGCCAGGGATTGATCGTCGATTCGCTGGCCACGGTGGGCGCCGGTCTCGCCGGGACCTCGTCGGGCACGGCTTACATTGAGAGCGTCGCGGGAATTCAGATGGGCGGGCGCACGGGAATGACTTCGGTCTTCACGGCGCTCTGTTTTCTGCCGTGCTTCTTCATCGCGCCGCTGGCCGGCATGGTTCCGGCATATGCAACCGCGGCGGTTCTGATTCTCGTCGGTGCTGCGATGTTCCGCAGCGTCGGCCAAATTAATTTCGGCAAAATCGAAGAAGGTGTGCCGGCGTTTCTTACTCTGATTCTCATTCCGCTGACATTTTCGATCACGCAGGGAATCCTTTGGGGCTTCATCTCGCATGTCGGGTTGTATCTGATGGTTGGCCGCCGGCGTGACATTCATCCGGTGATGTACGTGCTCGCGATCGTGTCGGTTGGATTGCTGGTGCTTGAGCGGATTACCGCTTGAACCATTGCTTGCGATCTGCGGTTAAAGATTCTATCTTCAGAGTCATTGAGGTGAGGTTCGCTCATGATTTCCAAGGAATTGATCAAAGCTGAAATCGAAAGAGTTCCTGACGAGCGCTTGGATTCTCTTTATTCCGTGGTCAAGGAATTTGCTCGCCCTGCACCGGTCAATGGCGGCCGCAGCTTGATGTCCAAGCTTCGCGAAATCTCCATCGACGCTCCCGAAGACTTCGCCGAGAACATCGACCTTTACCTCTCGGGAGAAAAGACGATTGGCTGAGGCATTCATCGACACCTCATTCGTCGTCGCTCTCATCAATCAAAGAGATCAATACCATGCCCAGCCGTCGAACTCGCGTCGCAGTTCGAGCAGCGATCGCTGGTCACCACTGACGCAGTACTCTTGGAAATTGGAAACGCGCGTTAGCCCGCAATTTCAAGGAAGCTTCAATTCAGATAATCGAATACTTCCTGACGTCTGACGAGGTTGAAATAATTCCACTTAACACTCAACTGTTTGCCCGAGCGTTCGAGCTTTATCGATCGCACCTCGATAAGAGTTGGGGCCTGATCGATTGTGTTTCGTTCGTCGTGATGCGAGACTTCGGTTTGACTCAGTCGCTTACCGCCGATAAGCATTTTGAGCAAGCTGGATTTATTATTTTGCTTGGGTGAGCCTCGTCATGAAGCGTTCAACTCGCGGATGTGGATGTGCGATTGCCGTGCTGGTGGTGTTGCTGGGCGCGGCCGGCGGCGCATGGTTCAAATGGGGGCGCGCCTGGTGGAATTCTCGTGCGCCAAAACCGACCGGCGAGTTGCAGGTTCATGTGCTGGACGTCGGTCCGGTTGAGGGAGATTCAATTCTCATCGTCGCGCCATCCGGAACGTCAGTGCTCATCGACGCCGGTGATGCGGGCAAAGGCAAAGTCGTGCTCGACGCGCTCAAGCGTTACAAAGTCGAGAAGCTCGATTATTTCATCGCGACGCATCCGCATCCGGATCATGTCGGCGGCGCGGATGAAGTGCTGAACGGAATCAAGATCGGCAAGGTGATAGACAACGGAGTCGATCGTTCGACGCCGGCTCCATCGCCTCCGCCCACGAAGAAGAAGGGCGCGAAGCCCGCGCCGACTCCAACGCCAGCGAAGAGAAACACGAGAACCGTGACGGCGTTCTTCGATGAATACAAGGAAGCGTTGCAAAAGAACGGCGCGCAGTACGAGAAAGCCGAACCGGGAAAGAAGTACGATCTCGGTGGAGGCGCGATTCTGACGGTGCTCGGGCCAACCCAACCTTTCTTCTCCGCCGATCAGATGAAGACGGGTGGCAACGACGTGAACGCAAATTCGATCGTGCTGCGTCTGGATTACGGCGACTTCTCGATGCTGTTCATGGGCGATGCTGAAGAGCAGAGTGAACAGCGCCTGTTAGGAAAGGACCTCGATCTGAAAGCCAGCGTGATCAAGATCGCCCATCACGGATCGAAGTACGCGACATCGGAAAAGTTTCTCCAACGCGTGTTGCCGGAAGCGGCGATCATTTCTGACGGCGCGTGGAATCGTTACGGACATCCGTCACAGAGCGTGCTCGATCGTTTGAAAGTCGGCAACGTGAAAGTTTATCGCACGGATTTGCAGGGCGAGATCACTCTGACGACGCACGGCAAACGCGACTCAGCGAAGTTTTATGAAATCAAGCCGGCGAAGGAAACCACGGAAGATGTCTGGTTGGGCCGTGAAGGGATGAAGGATGATGCATCACGATCGGGATTCATCGCTTATGGAGACTTTGGTGCGCCACCTAAACCTAAGCAATCAAGAAAATGAGTCGCCTTGATGGAGCGCGGGCATCCTTGCCCGCAAGGCGTGCGCAGCACGCTCAACTTTTCGGATTCAAGATAGTTCGCGCTTACGCGCTTATGCAGGCAGGGATGCCCGCGCTCCGATATGACTAAAGCTGCAACTTACGCTGACGCCGGCGTCAACATCGACGCTGCCAACCGCGCGACTGAAAAGATCAAGGAACTCGCGCGCTCGACGTTTAATGCACGTACGCTGTCCGAGATTGGCAGCTTCGGCGGCATGTTCGATGGCGCATTTCCGAACATGCGTCAGCCGGTCCTGGTTGCTTCCGCAGACGGCGTGGGCACGAAACTGAAGCTTGCTTTCGAGACCGGAATTCACAACACGGTCGGACGCGACCTCGTAAATCATTGCGTGAACGATATCCTGGTGCAGGGCGCGCGGCCGCTTTTCTTTCTCGATTACATCGCCACGGGCAAACTTTCCCCTGACACGATCACCAGCGTCATCGAAGGCATCACCAACGGCTGTCGCGAGAACGGTTGCGTCCTGCTCGGCGGCGAAATCGCTGAGATGCCGGGCTTCTACGCCGAAGGCGAATATGATGTTGCCGGCTTCATTGTCGGCATCGTCGATCGAGAAAAGATTATTGACGGTCGTACAATTCGATCCGGCGACGTGGTGCTCGGCCTGCCGTCTGTCGGTTTGCATACGAACGGCTACTCGCTGGCCCGCAAACTCTTCTTTGAAGATCAGCGTTACGCGCCTGACACTTTCGTCGACGAACTTGGTGAGACAATTGGCGACGCGCTCTTGAAAGCTCACTTAAGTTACTTGCGCGATCTTGATCCCCTTCTCGACTCAGGAATCATCAAAGGTCTCGCGCACATCACGGGCGGAGGGTTGCTTGAAAACATTCCGCGCATACTGCCTGAAGGCACTGCTGTCGAGATTAAGCGCGGCACGTGGCCGGTGCTGGCGGTCTTTCAGTTGATGCAGCAGCTCGGCACAATTGAAGAGGCCGAGATGTTCCGCACGTTCAATATGGGAATCGGAATGGTGATCGTTTGCGAGGCCGGCGATGCAGTTGCGATTCAGAATCAAATCACAAACTGCTATACCGTCGGTCGAGTTACTAACGGCGATCGACAAGTCTCATTGATTGACTGAACAGGAGTTTCCATGGCTGAGTGGTTGAATGATTTCAAGCAAACAATCGAGTCGGCTTCCCAGCGACTGGCCAGGATCAACGAAGCAGAGAGTGCCAGGCCTCGCGCGGAAGATCACTGGTCATCGAAACAAATCATCGGTCATTTGATCGATTCCGCCGCGAATAATCACGCGCGTTTTGTTCTTGGTCAGCTCAAAGATGACCTGTTGTTCGCCGGCTACGACCAGAATGGCTGGGTCAGGACAAATCATTATCAGGAGCGCCCATGGTCAGAGCTGATCGAATTATGGCGTGCCTACAATCTTCATCTGCATCACGTGATGTCGAATGCCGACGAAGCTAAACTGAACACACCGTGCACGCTGCACACTTTGCAAGAGATCGCTTTCAAGACTGTGCCGCAGTCTGAGCCGGTTACGCTCGAGTACTTGATGAAAGACTACGTCGATCATCTGAAGCATCATCTCGCGCAAGTCTTCGGCGAAAACAATTAGATGTCGGGCGAATCAGGTAAGGCGCGCATCGCGATTCTGATTTCCGGCCGCGGCTCGAACATGATTGCGCTGGCAGATGCGGTGCGCGACGGCATCATTGCTAACGCGGAGATTTCGGTAGTCATAAGCGATCAACCAAACGTCGCCGGTCTTTGGAAAGCACAGGAACGCAGAATAGAGACGTTAGTCATCAAGCGCGGTGGACGAAGTCGAGCCGAACACGATCACGAAATCATCGCGGCGTTGCGCGCCCGGAATGTCGATCTGGTTTGTCTCGCGGGATACATGCGCATCCTTTCGAACGAATTCATCGAAGCCTACCGCGGTTGCATTTTGAATATTCATCCCAGTCTGCTGCCTTTGTTCCCCGGACTTGAACCGCAGAAGCAAGCGTTGGCACACGGAGCTAAGACGAGCGGCTGCACTGTGCATTATGTTGACGAAACTCTCGACGGTGGGCCGATAATCGCCCAGCGTGAAGTGCCGGTTCATGAAGGTGATACGGTCGAAACGCTCTCGGAGCGAATTTTGGCCGAAGAACACCAGCTTTATGTTGAGGCTGTAACACTGGTGGTAGCGCGATTGATGAATCATCCGCCGAGCGATTAGAACAACTTGACTGTGCTAACGGCGTCGCCTGATACTGCTTCCAGAATGAGTGAAATGATCCGGCCTGTTCGAGTTCAATCTCGACCCAACTATCGCATCTATCTTGAGTTTTCTGATGGTGCGAAAGGGGAGGTGGATCTGTCTGACCTCGCCACTAAGTCGGTGTTTGAGCCCTGGAAAGACAATAGTTTCTTCCAAAAAGTTCATATTGGCGACCATCGCGAAATCAAATGGGACGATGAGATTGAATTGTGCCCTGACTCCCTATATCTAAAGCTGACTGGCAAGTCTCCAGAGGAGCTTTTTCCTAAACTCCGCGAAAAGAGTTATGCCTGAGATCTGTCGGTTTTACGGCATCATCATTCGGATGTTCTGGGCAGATCACCCTCCTCCTCATTTCCATGCTGTTTATGGTGAGTACGAAGCCGTAATCGACATTCTGACTTCTGAAATACTCGAGGGCCAGTTGCCACGGCGAGCACACAGTTTGGTTGGTGAGTGGATTAACTTGCACAATCGTGAGCTCCTGGAATTGTGGGAGTCGGCAAGACAGTCTCGTCCATTGAGGCGGATCGATCCACTGCCTTAAGATAAATACCTGATCAATGGCCGCGGTCATCACCACTGACGAAACGCTGGTAATTGAAACGCCTGAGCGCGTGCCTTTGCACTTTGCTTTGGCGTCGATCGGCAACCGTTTTATCGCTTGCGCCATCGATCATACGATTCAAATCGTCGTGCTGATCGGAATCGTGATCGTGTTTCTGATCATTTCTGATGCATCCGATTTCGGCCATCGAATAACCAACGCGCCGAAGTGGGTAATCGCGCTGCTGGTTGTCATTCAATTCATCATCATCAACGGCTACTTCGCGATTTTTGAATGGGCTTGGCGCGGACAGACTCCGGGCAAGCTCATCATGAAGCTGCGCGTTATTCGCGAAGACGGCCGGCCGATCTCGTTTTATGAGGCGATGGTGCGCAATCTGCTCCGCGTGATCGACTTCATCGTGCCGCCGTTTTATTCCATCGGACTTGTCTCAGTGTTCGCTACTTCGAGAGATCAGCGCGTCGGTGATTTGGTGGCAGGAACCGTCGTCGTGCGCGAGCGCGAAGCGGAGGCACCCGCGTTCGCAGAAGTTTTCGCTTCGCCGGTCTCTGATCCCGCGCTGCGTCGAACCTGCAAACCGGTCGCATTCACCGCCGATCTAAACAACCTAAACGAGGAAGAGATCTCAGTAGTCGAGAGTTTCCTGCGCCGGCGGTGGGACCTGAAAGATTATCCGCGGCAGTGGATGGCCTGGCGCGTGTCGATGCCGATTCTCTTCAAGCTGCGTCCGCAATACGATCTCGCGACGTTTACCTATGAAGGGTTTTTGGAAGAATTACTGCATCGCTATCGCGAGAAGCATCGATTTGTGGATTGAACTGTCTCCAGTTTGTCCCAAGTCTCGAAATTGACCGCACGCTTGGCTGTCTGCTAGCTTTTCCGTTTTTGCTCCCATCGAAGTATTCCGACTGTAGAAAGGCTTCATCAATTTCATGGCGAAAGACGTTTTTATTCTCGGCGGCAAACGCACGCCGATGGGCGAGTACGTGGGCGCGCTGAAAGATATCTCGGCGATCGATCTCGGCGCGATCGCATCCAAAGCCGCGCTCGAAACAACGGGTGTAGCTCCGCAGGAAATCGATCACACAATCATCGGCAACGCTCTGCAAACGTCCGGCGACGCGATTTATGGCGCGCGGCATGTAGCCCTGAAAGCGGGTGTTCCCTTTGACCGCCCCGCGCTGACTGTGAACCGACTCTGCGGCAGCGGCATTCAAGCGATCGTTTCCGGCGCGCAGATGATTCAGCTCGGCGAAGCGCAGACGTGTCTGGTCGGCGGCATGGAATCGATGTCGCAAGCGCCGCATGTAATTCGCGGCGCACGGACCGGCTTTGCGTTGGGCCAGGGCAAATTGGAAGACAGTTTGATGGTGGCGCTGCTGGACACTTACTGCAACACGCCCATGGCCGGCACGGCTGAGAACCTCGCGCGCAAATTTGAAATCTCGCGCGAAGAACAGGACAAGTACGCGCTGCGTTCCCAGCAAGCCGCGAAGCACGCGCTGGATGCAGGTGTGTTCGCCGAAGAAATCGTTCCGGTTGAAATTAAGAGCAGGAAAGGTTCCACCTTCTTTGATCACGACGATCACATGCGGCCTGAGACAACCATGGAGGGCCTGGCGAAGCTCAGACCGGCATTTGCCAAAGACGGATTCGTCACCGCCGGCAATGCGTCAGGAATAGTCGACGGCGCAGCGTCGCTGGTTATCGCAGACGAAGCATTCGTCAAGTCAAAGAACTTGAAGCCACTCGGTCGCATTGTTAGCTGGGCCTACACCGGAGTCGAACCGGACATCATGGGAATCGGACCTGTGCCGGCGAGTTTGCAGGCGCTGGAAAAGGCCGGGCTGAAACTGTCCGATATGGATCTCGTGGAAGTGAATGAAGCGTTCGCGGCGCAGTACCTCGCGGTCGAACAGGAACTGGGTCTCGATCGAAATAAGACGAACGTCAATGGTGGTGCGATCGCTCTCGGGCACCCTCTCGCAGCGACCGGCACGCGGCTCGTGCTTACTTTGCTGCTCGAGTTGCGGCGTCGAAACGGACGATACGGTCTGGCCACTGCGTGTATCGGTGGCGGACAGGGCATCGCGATTATTTGCGAAAGTCTGTGACCTCTGAAACGAACCCAAAAGATCGGTGGTTTAGGTTTTCATAGAAAATCCAAAATCTCGTGTGAAGATTTCCCGCGGCAATAGGCTGTAATAAGGCGTTAACGGTAAACATTCGATTATTTTGAGGTCGCCCGCAACGTTCTTTGAGGCACAATTCTTGCGAAAAATTGCTGCCCACGAAGAAGAACCGGATCCATCGACGGCAATTAAGTGACGCAAGCAACAAGTTATTAACACCAGACGCGCAGTTTTATGCTTGCGCCCTTAATACTCATCATGATAGAAACCGCTTTCTGCAATTTTCGCAGTCAATTCCTTCGGAAGCAGCAGTCCAACAAGTTTTCAATGGTCTCAGTCAACTCAGCGCACGACGGCTCGCGCGCACAAGGTTCACCACGAATTGATTTCTGTTAAGGAGTTCTCCTGTTATGACTAAATTTGTACGATTCAGCTTTGGTTCATTACTGATCGTCCTCGCGTTTGCTCTCAGCGCCATGGCGCAGAGCACAACTACCGGCGCGATTGGCGGCACGGTGATGAACCCAAACAAAGAAGTAGTCCCAGGCGCCGCCGTTTCAGTCAAGAACGCCGGCACCAGCAAAGAAGACACGGCCACCACTGACGATTCCGGCCGGTTCAAAGTTTCAAATTTGCAACCGGGCGAATATACGGTCTCAGTGAATGCTACAGGCTTTGCGGCATTCAATCAGCAAAAGGTCATTGTTGAAGTCGGACGCGAAACAACTCTCGATATTCCGCTCACAATCGGCCCAGTGTCGGGAACGGTTGAAGTTACCGCCGAAGCTCCCGTGCTTAACACGACACAGCAGGATTTTTCGAACAACGTCAATCAAACTCAAATTAGCGAGTTGCCGATCAACGGTCAGCGTTGGTCGAACTTCGCGCTGCTGTCGCCGGGCACTACACCCGATGGAAACTTTGGTCTGATTAGTTTCCGCGGCATCTCAGGTCTGCTCAATAACAACACTATCGACGGCGGCGACAACAATCAGGCGTTCTTCTCAGAAGAGCGCGGTCGCACGCGTATCAACTATGTGGTCAGCCAGCGCGCCATTCGCGAATTCCAGGTCAACACCTCGAACTACTCGGCGGAATATGGCCGCGCCGCCGGCGGCGTCACCAATGCGGTCACCAAGAGCGGCACGAACGATTTTCACGGCGATGCGTTCTTTTATGATCGCGATAATCGCTTGGGAGCTCGTAATCCGCTGGCGTTCTTGACGACGTTCGACGCCGCGACTGGTACAAGAAGTGTCGCCGGGATCAAGCCGACTGACAAGCGCTATACCTTCGGCGGCGACATCGGTGGCCCCATCAAAAAAGACAAAGCGTTCTTCTTCTTCAACTATGACGAAGTGCGCCGCAATTTTCCGGGTCTCGCCATCTTCAGCAACGGCGCATTCACCGCGCCTGTTTTCCAGGGCGGCTTCCTGAACACTTGTACTTCAACCTCGCAGACGGGTTGTACCGCGACGCTGGTTGGCCAATCACTAAAGGCCCCGACTCGTAATTTGTCGGATGCGCAAATCAATTCCGTCATTGCCTTTCTGACCAGCGAAACGGGTCCGACGCCGCGCAACGGAAACCAGCGGATCTTCATGCCGAAAGTTGACTTTAACCTGAACACGAATAACACGCTCACGGTTACTTACAACTACTTCCGGTGGAATTCGCTTTCAGGTATTCAGACCCAGCCGACGAATACTATCGGCGTCACCAGCTTTGGCGATGACTTTGTTAACGACGATTCGATTAACGTCCGCCTGGCATCAAACCTGACCCCCACGCTCATCAACGAAGCTCGTTACCAGTGGTCACGCGACTTTGAATTCGAGTTCAGCAAGACTCCTTTGGCCGGCGAGCCGTTGACAGCGCCCGGCTATGCAGGAGTAACCTCGGCCGGAACTCGGTCGCCTGACGTGTTCATTTCGAACGGCATCGAATACGGCGTCGCCACCTTCCTTGAGCGGCCTTCGTTCCCAAATGAGAAGAAAATGCAGTGGTTCGACATGCTGACGTGGACCTCCGGCAAGCACACGCTGAAGTTCGGCGGTGACATCAGCCACGTTAAAGACACGGCCGACAACCTGCGCTTCTATGCCGGCGCGTATTCCTATAACAACATCAATGATTACATCATTGACCACCTGAACTGGAAGACGCCGCTAGGTGCTGCGTTTCCATGTGCCACTTCAACCCGCACCGCGGGCAAGTGCTACACCAGCAACTATCAACAGGCGTTCGGTGGGACCGCCTTTACCTTCACCGAAAACCTCTGGAACTTCTTCGTCCAGGATGACTACCGCGTAACTCCGCGGTTGACGCTGAACCTTGGTCTGCGCTGGGAATACCAGCAGTATCCGAAGCCGTTCCTTGCCAATCCGGCAATTCCGGCGACAGGCAAGATGCCGAACGATAAGACCGACTTCGGCCCTCGTCTCGGTTTCGCTTGGGACATTCACGGAACAGGCAAGGATTCACTCCGTGGTGGATACGGAATCTACTATGGGCTAATGGGAACCTCGACGATTTACAACGCACTGGTGAATACCGGTATGCCCGGTGGCCAGTTCCAGGTGTCATTGAGCCAGACGGCTGGTCCAACTTTCCCGAACACGCTGAGTACGGTTCCCGCCGCTCCCACGGTTGCCGTTCAGTTCTTCGAGAATGGCTTCAAGAGCCCCAGAATTCATCAAGCGGATTTGACTTATGAACACGAGATTGCTCGTAACACAGTTATCTCGGGGTCGTTATTACTTAGCTATGGCCAGCGCTTGCTGCTGTTCGTGGATACCAACCTGAATCCGCCGAACAACTATTTTACGTACACCATCACCGGTGGTCCGTTCGACGGCCAGACCTACCGGGTGCCGTGGTTCTATGGATGCTCGGGAACCTCGTGCCCCGGAACCACTGGTTCTTCACGTCCGAATCCAAACTTTGGTGCGATGACGGCGATGCGCAGCATCGTATGGAGCAAGTACGTCGGTGGCGTGATTCAATTGAACCGTCGCCTGACGAATGGACTGCAGTTCCAGGTCAATTACACGCGCTCAACGGCTCGTGACCTCGGTCAGAGTTCCACGACCTTTTCGACTGCCAACAACGTCTTGAACGCTTTCGACCTTGGAGCAGAATCGGGCAGATCGTTCCTCGATGTTCCGAACAAGTTCATCGCGAACGCGGTGTGGCAACCCAAGTCGAAGAATCCCTTCCTGAAGGATTGGACGTTCTCGCCAATCTTCTCAGCCTATTCGGGTGTGCCGCTCAACACGTTCATATCGGCGACCGTTCCACTCCCCGGTTTTTCGCAGGATCCGAATTGCTGGCCCGGCGCAGTCACTGCGAATCAATGCTCGACGCCCAGCGGCGGTCAGAATGGATCCGGCGGCGCGACGCGTTTAGGCCTGGCGCCGCGCAACGGATATCGTCTGCCGAAGATTTGGAACTTTGACATGCGCGTTTCACGTCGCATCAAGATTGATGAGTCAAAGGCCCTCGAGTTCTTCATCGAAGGCTTCAACCTCTTCAATCGTACGCAGGTCACTGGCGAGCAGAACCAAATCTATTCAGCCAGCACCGTGGCGGCGACTTGTAATGCAGCCCACACTACCTGTACTCCGGCGACCGGCGTGCTGAGTTTCAACTCCGCGTTCCAGTCGGTGAATGCCGCGGGTGGCACGCTGTTCCGCGAGCGCCAGGTTCAATGGGCAGTTCGCTTCCAGTTCTAATCGGCTGGAACATTCCCGACCTAAAGGGGCGCGTCTTTCGGGACGCGCCCTTTTTCTTTTCGCCGCTATGACTGCACGTGCGGCGTTGAGCAACTTCCGAGCAAATGCCTATACTGAACTGGTCGATGATCGAGTCAAGCGAAAAAAGAGAGTTCATGCCTGGATCGGAACGGACCCTCGTTTCCGCGCTCATCAAAGACCTCGCTCGAGAGCTCGGATTCCAAAAGATCGGTATCGCCCGGGCCGAGCAGCTAACTGAAGAAGGATTGCGCTTGCAGGAATGGCTCGCGCGTGGTTTTCACGGCGAAATGAAATGGCTGGAGCGCGAACCTTCCCAGCGCTCAGATCCGCGGCAACTTTTCCCCGAAGCGAAATCAGTCATCGTGGTCGCGCTTAATTACTACACGGCTTATCAACATGAAGTCAGCCGGGTCAGTACCGCGAGCTTTCTCCTCTCCCCATGGGAGAGGTTGGGTGAGGGTGCGAAGCATAGCGACCGGATCAAGTGGGAGCACGATGAGAGGCGGGCCCTCAAATCTGACTCGACATCACCGCGCACCGGCAAGGTTTCGCGCTACGCCTGGGGCGATGACTACCACGAAATCGTTGGCGAGAAACTCCGGCGTTTGCTTTCACTGATCAAAGAACACTGGCCGGATGCTGTCGGTAAAGTCTGCGTCGATATTCAGCCCACGATGGACAAAGCATGGGCCGTGCGCGCCGGCCTCGGTTGGATGGGCAAGCACACGAATATCATCACCGAAGACTACGGTTCCTGGATCTTCATCGGCGAGTTGTTGCTCAACCTCGAACTGGAATACGACGAATTCGAAGTTGCGGATCAAT
>DATLVM010000244.1:0-5424 GCA_035577445.1 Pyrinomonadaceae bacterium | reverse complement strand
CTCTTGCAGCTTCTCACGATCGTAGTCAGACGTCGTCTCTTCGACCTGCGCACGAATCGTTTTCACCCGACCTTCGATGTCAGCCTGTTTGCCGGCGCCTTCAACGACCGTCGTGTTGTCCTTATCGATCGTGATTTTCTTCGCCCGACCGAGGTCGGCGACCTGCACGCTCTCGAGCTTGATGCCGAGATCCTCGCTGATGACCTTGCCGCCTGTCAGCGTGGCAATGTCTTCGAGCATCGCCTTGCGACGATCGCCAAAGCCCGGCGCCTTCACTGCCGCAACGTTGAGCGTGCCGCGCAGCTTGTTAACCACCAGGGTCGCCAGCGCCTCACCTTCAACATCTTCAGCAATGATCAGCATCGGCTTGCCCATCTTGGCAACCTGTTCGAGCAAAGGGAGCAGATCCTTCATCGAGCTGATCTTTTTCTCATGAATGAGAATCAGCGCGTTCTCGAGGGTAGCTTCCATGCGCTCAGGATCGGTCACGAAGTAGGGACTGAGGTAGCCGCGATCGAACTGCATGCCTTCGACGACTTCCAAAGAAGTTTCCATCGTGCGCGACTCTTCAACGGTGATGACGCCGTCTTTGCCAACCTGATCCATTGCCTTGGCGATGATGCCGCCGATGGTCGCGTCGCCGTTGGCCGAAACGGTTCCCACCTGGGCGATCATCTCGCCTTTAACGGGTTTCGCCAGGCGATGAATTTCTTCGATCGCACGTCCGACAGCCTTGTCGATGCCGCGCTTGAGGGCCATTGGATTCGCGCCGGCCGCGACGGTCTTCACGCCTTCTTTGAAGATCGCCTGCGCCAGAACAGTCGCCGTCGTGGTTCCGTCACCTGCGACGTCCGAAGTTTTCGAAGCGACTTCGCGCACCATCTGCGCGCCCATGTTTTCGAGCGAGTCTTTCAACTCGATCTCTTTCGCCACGGTGACACCATCTTTGGTGATCGTCGGTGAACCGAATTTCTTGTCGATCACAACGTTGCGCCCTTTGGGGCCGAGCGTGATCTTCACTGCGTCGGCGAGTTGATTGATTCCGCGCAGAATTGCCGCGCGGGAATCTTCGCCGTGAACTACTTGCTTTGCCATTTATCTTTTCTCCTAAAAAAATTAGTTGGATTCGTTGACCGCGTTTACTTGGCTTTCTTGCCCGCGGCCGCGCGTTGAATGATTCCCAGAATCTCGTCTTCGCGCATGATCAAGAGCTCTTCGTCGTCGAGCTTCACCTCGGAACCGCTGTACTTTCCGAACAACACGCGGTCGCCGACTTTGACATCCAGCGTCTGACGGGTCCCGTCGTCGCGATACTTGCCTTCACCCACGGCGACGACCTCGCCTTCCTGCGGCTTTTCTTTCGCCGTGTCAGGGATGATGATGCCGCCGCGCACCTGCTCGCCTTCTTCAATTCGCCGCACAATCACGCGATCATGAAGCGGCTTAATGTTTACTGCCATTTTTCTGTCTTGCTCCTCTCAGAATCGATGAAATTTGCACACAAAGTTACGAACAATTGCACACCTCTGAACTTCGCCAGTTTTAGCAATCTGGAAAGATGAGTGCTAGGAATATAAGAGACGGCTTCATGGTTGTCAATCACCGCCGCCGATCACGATTTCATCGGCTAACCATCAAACGACGCGGATGCTAGAATTTGGTCTGAAATGAATGAAAAAGCCTTTGATATTCATGACGCAGTAGCAGTTCTGGAGCGGACGCCGGCAACCCTGACGATGCTCCTGGACGGATTGCCAGATACCTGGATTCGAGCCACGGAAGGTGACGGCACGTGGTCGCCGTATGATGTCATCGGTCATTTAATCCACGGCGAGCGAACGGATTGGATTCCCCGCGCTCGTCATGTTCTCGCGGGTAAGCCCGACCCGTTCGAGCCGTTTGATCGAACGGCGCAATTCCGAGAGAGCGAGAAGAAGACGCTGAATGACTTGCTCACGACGTTTGCGGATCTCCGACGCGAAAACCTCACGGCCTTAGAGGAGATGAACTTGAGACCCGAGGATTTGCAGCGACCGGGTCTGCATCCTGAGCTCGGCCCAGTTACACTCGGCCAACTTTTGGCGACCTGGGTTGCGCACGACCTCGATCACGTTGGGCAGATCGCGCGGACGATGGCGAAAGTATATAAAGATGCGACCGGTCCATGGAGTGCCTACCTATCGATCTTGCATGATCGCGAAAAATAGCTGGCTGCGGCTAACACAAAAACGCAAAGAGCCCTGACGGCAGGGCTCCGCACCACCCAAGACAACTCTCGCTACCTAAGGCCGGGGCGATGGTGTCGGTGTTTCCGTTGGAGTGGGCGTCGGAGTGTCAGTCGGAGTGGCCGTTGGACTGGGAACAGGCGTCGCCGTTGGTTCTTCAGGCGGCGTCGGTTTCGACTGCACGTCTTTACAATCCGCCCTGCAAGCATCGATGGCTTGTATACATTGTGCCTGGTTGGCATTGGGCGCATTGACGCAGTCCTGATAAGTTTGCGTGCAACTTTGTTCGCATTGAGCTTTCTGATTGTCCTGGGCGTCCGACCCGAATGACGCCATGACGCCGACAGTTATGATCATCGAGATGGTGAGTACGACGAAAACTAACACCGATCTTCTGTTCACAATTTTCCTCCAGATTGGATCACTCGCGAGGAGTGATGATTGAGTGGTTCGTCGTGGGGCCCGCCGATCAGAAAGATGCGGCAATTGAGATTAACACGGTATCAACGACTCAAGATCTGTACGGTGAGATACAAAAAAATAGAATTGGCGGAAAGTCAGTAAGTTCCTGCAACAAAATTTACTCGGATATCTTTGTTAAATCGGCAGCCCGAGGCTAGTGAGACTTGCGCTGTTTGCGAATGCGGGAACCGTTCTGTGCGCAGCGATACGAGTGAACTCGCTTTGAAATGGTGTTGCGATGGATGCCCAGCGCTGCAGCCGTAAGCGTGATGCGCTTCTTATTTCTCGTGAAGGCCTTTTCGATGTAAAGCTTTTCGAATTCCTCGAGCGCTTCATCGAGAAGGATGTGGCCGTCGAGCATGTCTTCGATCACAGCTTCGAGGCGAGGGCGGATTTGCATCTAGTTAGTCCTGAGTCCAGCGAGTCTGGAGTCTGTCGAGTCTGGCGCGTAAACACTCCAGACTCTTGGACTCCAGACTTAGAGATCTTCTCCGGTAATCAATTCGTAAGCTTCCAAATAGCGTTTGGTCGTCGCTTCAGCGATTTCGCGCGGCAACTCTGGGCAAGGCGGCTGCTTGTTCCAGTTAATGCTCTCCAGGTAATCGCGAACATATTGTTTGTCGAAGGAAGGTTGTGACTTGCCGACTTCGTAGCTGTCGACCGGCCAGAACCTCGAAGAATCCGGCGTCAGCACCTCGTCAATCAGAGTGATTTCGCCGTTTTGATCGCGCCCGAATTCGAATTTCGTGTCGGCAATGATGATGCCCCGCGTCCGCGCATAATCACTGGCTTCTGTATACAGCCGGAGAGAAACGTCGCGCAGTGTTTTCATGACGTTTTCGCCGACAATCTCGGCCATCTGTTGCTCGCTAATGTTTTCGTCGTGGCCAGTTTCGGCCTTTGTTGCTGGGGTGAAAATTGATTGTGACAGCTTTTCAGAATCGCGCAGGCCGGCCGGCAATTTGTGGCCGCAGACTTCGCCGGTGCGCTGATAATCTTTCAGGCCTGATCCAGTTATGTAACCGCGGACGACGCACTCGACCGGAAAAACATCGGTGCGCTTTACCAGCATCGACCGTCCACGCAATTCATCAGCATGCCCGCGCACCGCGTCCGGCATTTCATCAAGGTTCGTCGTCAACAAGTGATGTGGAACGATGTGGCCGAGCTTGCCGAACCAAAAGCGAGACAAAGCCGTCAGCACCTCGCCCTTTCGTTCGATTGGTGTCGGCGAAACGCTATCGAAAGCCGAGATGCGATCGGTCGCGACAATCAAAAGCCGATCTGCATCGACTTCGTAAACATCACGAACTTTGCCACGTCTGAGAAGTTTGAGATTCGAGAAGGAAGTTTCAATTACTGGAGCCACTGCGGTCATGCGAATGATCCGAAACGAAAAAGTTTTTGTGAAGCGTCATCTTCTTCATTCGTTCACGCGCTGTCAAGAATTCGATCAAAATAAAACCGATCGATCTGATCGTGAGATCAAAATCGATCGGTAAAGAAAAAATCTTGCCGCGGATGAACGCGGATTTACCCGGATAGATCGAAAGAGAAGTGAAGTGATTGGCTGCTGTTTGTGCTTTATCCGCGACTATCTGCGTTCATCCGCGGCTAACTCTTATGCGCTGGCTGCGGCAGTTTCACTCAACGCTTCCTTCAATCGTTGAATTTGCGCCGCATGATTGTGCGCGTGCGCGGCGTAAATCTTCAGCCAATCTTGAGCAGTGTACGATCCGCTTTCCGAGTGCGTGCCCTCGCGCCGCCAGTCGTCATCACTCATAAACTCAAACAGTTGCGCAGTCGTCTCGCGCGCGTAGCGAAAGGCCTCAAGCGAGGGAGTCATCTCGCGCTGGTTATATTTCAAGCGCGTGGCGTAATCGTCCTGGTCATAGCCTTGAATCAAAGGACGATCCTCAACGATCAGGCGGCGTAACCTCAATCCGCTGGTCGTTTCGCTGTCGGCGAGATGATGGACAATCTCCGCTGCGCTCCATTTCCCCTCGATTGGGTGCGCAGTTAAGGCTGTCAGTGGAAAGCTATTCAACGCGTTGCTTACTTCGTCGTAACCAGCTTTGTACTTCGCGATCAAATCTTGACGCTCTTCAGAAGTCATTACGAACTCCTATCCAATGGGATGTCTTGCCTAATCAGATCTTGTGGCGAGATAAGCGGAAGCTACTCTCGCGCGCACGCAAGGTCAAGGCAGCCGACGCAACGCTCTGATGCAAAGAGAGAACCGAAACCGTACGTTGATCGGCTGTCGTCATCATTCTGTCTTAATACACATTTAATCCAGATCAAGTCGTCCATCGGAACTAAACTGCCCAAAACGTAACTTAAAGCTCTTTTTCTGTAGCTGGGAATAAGGTTTGCACTTCCCTGCGGCGGGTCTTCTCTCACCCGAATTTGATGCGCACTTGGATTGAGCACAACAAAGGAGAAGGTTATGACTGAACGTGAAGCAGAACATAAACGAATTGTGGTCGAGACACCGAATGCACGTCGCGAAGAAGTCTATACACAGGCAGTTCGACATCCGGAAGAGCGTAGTGGAGTATCAGGCGCGGCGCTCGCAGCCATAGTTGTGGGAGTGGTTGCGCTGGCAGCAATCATCATTCTGTTCGTGATGAATCAACAGCAAAACGCAGTGAATGACAATGCGACTGCCCAGCAGCCGCCGCAGACAATTATTCAACAACCGGCGCCACAACAGCCGCCGGTGATCGTGCAACAA
>DATLVM010000243.1:0-5798 GCA_035577445.1 Pyrinomonadaceae bacterium | reverse complement strand
CTCCGGAAGGCGTGCTGACCGCGGCGGCCATCAAGTGTTTGAATGGCGAGATTCAGACGCGCCTGGTTTTCGACCCGGAACGGCTCGGTGTTGATAAAGACAAAGTGCCGCCCGAGAAAGAAGTGATCGAGCGTCTGAAGTCGATGGGCATCACCGATCCGAATAAGGTTTACGATACAGAGGATCTCGCTCCCGGAAAGAAGATCATCTTCGCGGCCACGGGCGTGACGGACGGATCGTTGATGCGCGGCGTGCGGTTCTTTGGTTCCGGCAAGCGCACGCACAGCCTGGTGATGACGAGCGAATCAAAGCACATTCGCTTTGTCGACAGCATTCACATCGAAGGCGGACCTGACACGGTAATCAGGTTTTAGATTTGCAAAATGCTTGACAGAAGCCTGTCGAGGAATTAGATTTGCGCCCAATAGTTCGGAGCATCCCACATGATTTCCCGAACCGTACAATTCGTAATTCCACCGTTAATCGTTCTTGGTGCGATTGTTTTCATTGCACAACTTGGGTCTCCACAGCAAGCCCCGTTTGGAAAGCACAATCAAGCGAAGATTGATGAAGGCCGCTTCCCAATAGTCGATTATTCCGCGCCTGACTCAATTGATGTGAACGAGCTGGCAAGAAGGAAAAAACGATCTGCGAAATTCGATAACTCGGATTGGAGCATCAACCCGAAGGCGGTTTCTGATACTACAGTTCGGGTCGATTTTGTGGATCGGAGTTTACCGGCGTTCCCGATCTCTCAAAGCACAGCGATCATAATTGGCACGGTTTCGGCTGCACATGCTCACCTCTCTAACGACAAAAGCGGGGTGTATTCTGCTTTCACCGCAGAAGTAAATGAAGTCCTCGTAAACAGGTCGCAATCACCCATTGTCATAGGTCGCTTAATCGAGGTTGAACGCGAAGGCGGACGGGTGAAGTTTCCATCAGGTCGCGTCCATATTTACATGACTAACGAGCAGGGCATGCCGCAAGTTGGGTCGCGTTACGTGCTGTTCTTGTCAGGCGGTGAAGATGAAGGAGTTTTTCAAATCGTAACCGGATATGAATTAAGCGCCGGCAAAGTTCATGCTCTCGACGAACTCAAGGGCCCAAAGCTTTATGAGATGTTTGATGAAGTAACTTTCCTAAGTGAGTTGAGAGCTAAGATCCTCAATCTATAAGCCTCTTACCGTGCTGACAAGACGCTCCCCAATATTTCTTGGCAGTGTATTCTTTGGCTTGCTTTTTACTGCCGCTTTAACGGTTCGCATTCTCGGCCAAGATGTACCTTGTCAGATGCCTGACAGACTTCCGCAAACAGGCGGTGCCACATGGCCTAGCGGCGCTAATATAACAGTGGTTATCAATCCAAATGACTTCCCTACGGAGGAACAGCAGCAAGCGATTGAACAAGCGTGGGCCTGGGACGTGTTTCTGATGCACTAATCTTTCATGTTAGGCTGCGCACGATGAGCGCGGCCATTCCTGCAAGAACAATTCAGAGGTCTGACACGTCGTTTGCTTTCGGCGTTTGGATTTCTGTTTCGTTCATTGCGCTGGCAATCATAGTGGCGATCGTGGGCGCGCCGCTGGCGCTGGCTAATGGCCATTCGACGCTGGCCGGAGATATTTACAAAGGCTTTAGTTTCCTCTGCCATCAATTGCCCGATCGATCTTTTCATCTCGCGGGACATCAATTCGCGGTCTGCTCTCGCTGTACGGGTTTGTATGTTGGGTTCGCGCTGACAACACTCGCGTATCCGCTGATTCGTCCGATTCGCACGACGACAACACCTGCTCTGATCTGGTTGATCCTCGCGACAGTTCCTTTGTTGGTTGATTTCTCGCTTGGCTATTTCAATATCTGGGCGAACACGCATGCGTCGCGATTCATCACCGGCGCACTACTGAGTTCAGTCGCAGTCTTCTACATCATTCCTGGTCTCGTCGAGATTACTTCGAAGATTTTCAATCGACCTGCGATCAACTAATCGCAAACAAAAAGAAGGTCGCGCGAACGCGACCTTCTTCTATTTGTTGCTGGGTGCGCATGCATCCCGCGTGCTGCACGCCGGAGGCGTGCGTACCGTCCAGCGGCGCTGCTTTAGTCAACCACTACTGCCGCAGCCTTTGCCACGAGTTTGGATTCGACCTTTGGATCGGGTGTAACTTTGCCCGACCCATTATTTCCGCCAGTGGCGGCGATCTTCGAATCGTCAATAGCACGCGCCTTCTGCTCGCGCACATAGGTCAACCACGGGCCCGGAGCTTCGCTCTCGCCGGAAGTGATCTCGAAGAACAGCTTCTGAATCTTCGCCGTGATTTCGCCGCGTTTGCCGCTGCCGATTTGAATCCGATCAACCGAACGAATCGGAGTAATTTCAGCCGCAGTGCCACTGAAGAAAACTTCATCGGCGACATAAATCGCCGCGCGCTGAATCGCTCGCTCTTTCACTGTGAATCCAAGCTGCTGCGCGATTTGCAGCACGCTGTCGCGCGTGATGCCCGGCAGCACCGAAGATGAAAGCGGCGGCGTATTCACGATGCCGCCGGAAACGACGAAGATGTTTTCGCCTGAACCTTCTGAAATATAACCACGATCATCCAGCGCAATGCCTTCGGCGAACCCGTTGACCAAAGCTTCCATCTTGATCAACTGCGAGTTCATGTAGTTCGCGCCGCTCTTGGCCATTGCCGGCAGCGAATTCGGCGTCAGCCGGTTCCAGCTCGACACACAAACATCGACACCTTTTTCGATCGCTTCGTCGCCGAGGTACTTGCCCCAATCCCACGCGCCGATGTAGCACGTCAGCGGATTAGGAAACGGATTCACGCCAAACGCTGGATTCGCTTCGTCTAGACTGCGAAAGAGAATCGGGCGAATGTAGCACTGCTCGAGTTCGCTCTTCTGTACCAACTCGATCGCCGCGTTGCAGAAATCATCCAGCGACCAGTCGTGTTCCATCCGGTAAATCTTGGCCGAGTTGAGAAAGCGCTGCATGTGTTCGCGCAGCCGGAAAATCGCGGGGCCGCGTTTGGTCGCGTAGCAGCGAATGCCTTCGAAGACGCTCGAGCCGTAGTGCAGAACGTGCGACATTACGTGCACGCGCGCGTCGTCCCATTTGATGAACTCGCCGTCACGCCACACGAACTCACAAATTCGCGGAGTGCTCACGTCTTTGTTCTTGCCCATTGAATACATTTCTAAGATTCTCCTTTGGAGACTTTTATCAAAACTGAAGATGATTTCGGGCGTTTGACAGGGCACGATACTCTAAATTTGCGCGCCTTTGCAACAGAGATCGTGGCCTACACATTAATCGTCGCCAACTTATCACGATATAACTTTTAGTAAGGTGATCTTGATCACTGGGCGTAACGCCGCAGGAGAGCGTGCAGACTTGATTATCACGAATTCGCTCCGTACGATTCGAATGAAGTTGGAACGAGCGCTGAGTCTTACTGCGACGAAATCTGTTGATTAGATCACGTTCATCTGCGGCCGCAGTCTTTGCTATCACGATTCTTGCTGCCGTCAATGAAAGTTGTGGAGGATATTTGAGGACCACTAACCAAACCAACCAAGCCAAACAGTCTCCCGTCTCTCAGTTCGATCCGCCGGCAATTCATCGGCGCGCCATCATCGTCGATATGCACGCCGATACAGCGCAGCGATTGGTCGATGAGAATGTCGATCTTGAGCAGCGTTTGACTGATGGCCATCTCGACGCGGTGCGAGCCAAAGAAGGCGGCCTCGACGCGCAGTTCTTTTCGATTTGGGTTGAGCCGGATCTGTTCGGCGGCGGTGGGCCGAATGCCATGAAGCGCGCTGATGTTCAGATCGAAGCTGTAAAGAATCTGGCCGCGAAACATCCGGAAACGTGGGAAGTCGCAACGACGGCTGATGATGTTCGACGAATCGCCGCGAGTGGGAAGATTGCTGCCTTAATGGGTTTGGAAGGCGGCTACGCAATCGATGAGCGGGTCGAAAATGTGAAGCGGTACTACGACATGGGCGTGCGTTACATGTCGCCGGCTTGGAGCGTGAGCACGAGTTGGGCCGGATCGTCCGGCGATGAGGTCGGCAAGACGCGCGGCTTGAACGATTTTGGTAAGCAAGTCATCCGTGAGATGAATCAGCTTGGGATGATCGTCGATGTGTCACATCTTTCGGACAAGGCTTTCTGGGACATTGTTAACACTTCGACGAAGCCGGTCGTCGCGACGCACTCCGCTTGTCGCGCGATCACAAACGTGCCGCGCAATCTGACTGACGAGATGATCGTCGCGCTGGCGAAAACCGGCGGCGTGGTGAATGTGATTTTTTATCCCGAGCACATCGAGCCGGGATACAGCGAAAAAAAGAAAAAGGTCGACGCGGAAATTGCAAACGAGGTGCAACGTGCGTCGGACGCAGAGTCAGGCGATGCGGCGCACAAGAAACTCGCGCGCGATCGCGTGCGCGCGCAGGAATACCTAAAGCGCTTGGCGCCGGTTTCTGTCTCGCGCATCGTCGATCACATTGATCACATCGTGAAGCTGGTTGGCATCGATCACGTCGGCATCGGATCGGATTTCGACGGCGTGCAGGTTGTCCCCGCCGATCTGAGATCAGTTGCGGATCTGCCCAACCTGACGAAAGAACTTTTGAAGCGAGGCTATTCGGAAACTGACATCGATAAGATTCTGGGTGGCAATATGCTGCGCGTGATGGAAGAAGTTGCGCGGCGTTAAGAATTCACCACAAAGGCACAAAGGCCACTAAGAAAGAAGGGGATTATTGGCTTTGTGTTCTTCGTGTCTTTGTGGTTTGTCTTCACAGATGAAGCGAAAGACCAAACCGCGAATTGGAGCGCACCTTCCAATCAAGCATGGGCTGCATGAAGCGTTGCTATTGGGCGCTGAAATCGGTTGCGACGCGATTCAACTCTTCTCGCGCAATCCACGCGGTTGGATGGCGAAGCCGCTCACGCGCGAGTCAATCGATCTCTTTCGCAAGGCGCGCAAAGAAACAAAAATCTCGCCGGTCCTGATCCACGCGAACTACCTAATCAATCTATCCGCAGCCGACGAAATCATTCTGCTGAAGTCGATCGAATCGTTTCGTGAAGAAGTCGAGCGCGCGATCGCCCTTGGCGTCGATTATTTGGTTGTGCATCCCGGCAGTGCGCGTGGCTGTCCCGAAAAAGACGCGCTGGAGATTTGCGCCCTCAGTCTTCAGGTCGCGTGCAAAGGCTTGCGTTTCGGCCAGCTGAAAATCCTGCTTGAAAACACTGCCGGCCAGGGCGAATGCATCGGCCATCGTTTCGAACATCTACGCGCGATCATGAAAGCTTGCCCGAAACTTCCGCTCGGCGTTTGCGTCGACACCGCGCATTCGTTCACTGCTGGTTACGACATTCGTGAACCGGACGGGCTGGACGCAACCCTCTCGATCATTCAGAAAACAGTTGGCCTGAAGAACGTCCGCGCCGTTCATTTCAACGATTCAAAGGCGCCTTACAACTCGCGCGTCGATCGTCACTGGCATATCGGTGAAGGTCACATCGGCGCTGATGCTCTGCGCCGCTTCGCTCAGCATCCGAAGTTCGCGCATTGCGCTTTCATCCTTGAAACGCCTTACGACGATCCGCGCGCTGATCTGAAGAATCTGCAAACCCTTCGAGCGTTTGTAGAAACTGAGTATTGAATATTCATACAAAGTGCAAGCTGGAGAGTATGACGGATCATTCGATCGCACTCAGCAATTGCTGCCCTTCCAATTAAGAGATAAGATTGCGCCCGCACGGGTTGCCGCCTGT
>DATLVM010000242.1:0-6216 GCA_035577445.1 Pyrinomonadaceae bacterium | reverse complement strand
GATCTTTTCGGGCGCGGCGCCCCTCGGTCCTGACCTCTCGCGCGAGTGCATGGAACGGATCGGATGTGGAATTCGGCAGGGCTATGGCATGACCGAAACCAGTCCCGTCACGCACAGCAGTCCCTCAGATCCGGCCCGGATGAAAATGGGTTCAGTGGGTACCGCAGCGCCGAATACCGATTGTAAGTTGGTCGATCCGGCCACCGGTGAAGAGCTTGGCCCTCATCAGGAAGGGGAGCTTTGCGTGCGTGGCCCGCAAATCATGAAAGGCTATTTGAACAATCCGGAAGCGACTGCGCGCACCGTCGACCCTGACGGTTGGCTGCACACGGGCGACATTGGTTACGCGGATGAAGACGGACACTTCTTCATCGTCGATCGCGTGAAAGAGTTGATTAAGTACAAAGGATTTCAGGTCGCGCCGGCCGAATTGGAGGCGGTGTTGCTAACGCATCCGGCGGTCGCGGATTGCGCGGTGATTCCTTGCCGCGACGATGAAGCGGGGGAAGTGCCGAAGGGCTTTGTGGTGCTGAAAGGCGAAGCAACCGCCGGCGACATAATGGATTTTGTCGCAGAGCGAGTCGCGCCGCATAAGAGAATTCGCGAGCTGGAATTCATCGAGCAGATTCCCAAATCTCTTTCGGGTAAAATCCTGCGACGCGTTTTGGTTGAGAAGGAAAGAGCGAAGCACGCGGCGTCCGACAAACTTTAGTTTGTCGCGTGGGGTCGCGTCGCCAAAAATGACGACAAACTGAAGTTTGTCGGACGTTTGGGAGGATTCAGCTATAACTTATGACTGATCAAATTTCACCTGACCGAATCTCCCGCGCCGTGCGCGGATATTTTTTGGCGATTCGCGCGATGGATGCGGAAGCGTTTGCGAACTCGTTTGCTGAAGATGGGACGACTTACGATCCTGTAGGCTCGCCCGGCATCACCGGCCGCGCCGCCATTCGTGATTTCCTGATTTCAATCGCGAAGAACTTCAAAAGCGTGTCGCTAACCGAAGACTCCGTGTTCGTCGCCGGCAACGGCGCAGCGGTCAAATGGACGGGCAAGGGAACCAGCACAACCGGCAGAGAAGTGAACTTCGAAGGCATCGATGTTTTTGAAGTCAATGAAGACGGCAAGATTCAAACCGTGCGCGCGTACTGGAACCCGGCAGAAATGATCGCGCAGTTGTAAGAAACCATCATGTCATCAGTAGTCACAGCGCCGGCCTGGACCATTCCCGGCTTTCTGGAAGCGCGCGAAAACAATCATCTGTTCATTAGCGGCGCCGACGCGACCGCGCTAACCTACAGGTACGGCACCCCACTTTTTGTCTTTTCCGAGCCACGCATTCGCGCAAACATCGCGCGCCTGCAAGCCGCCGCAAAGAAAGTCGATCGGCCGATCAAGTTCTGCTATGCGTCGAAGGCGAATTCGAACATGGCGATCCTCGGCGTCGTGCGCGATGCGGGCATCGACATTGAAGTCAACAGCGGTGGCGAGTTGTTCAAGGCTTTGCGCGCGGGCTTTCGTCCCGACCAGATCATCTTCAACGGCACCAGCAAAACTAACGAAGAGCTGGACGAAGCAGTGCGCGCCGGTATCTATTCGATCAACGTCGATTCGATTTACGAGATCGAGTTAGTCGAAGAAGCCGTCCGCCGCGCGCGCGCTGAATTGAACTCCGGATTGCCGCCCGCAAGGGTCGCTTTGCGGTTGGTTCCGGAAATTGGCACGCGTTCACATCTCGGTTTGCAGACGGCGTTGCTGACTTCGAAGTTCGGCATCTCATCGTCCGAAGTGCTGGATGCGTTTCGGCGCGGCTTGCAGAATCCCGAACTCATTCATGTGTGCGGCATTCACATTCACGTGGGATCGCAGACGCCGGACGTCGAACCGTTCGCCGAAGCGTTCAAGTCGATGTGGACCCACTTGATGACGATTCATCGCGAGACTGGATTGACGCTGGAGCACATCAATCTGGGCGGCGGCATCCCGGTGAATTATTTGCGCGACCGATCGCAGGCAGATGAATTGCCTGAGCATGAACGCGACATGCTTGGCGCGGAACTTGAGCCTTCCGATGTTCTTACTGAGGCTCTGCGCGTTGCGCGCGAATCGGCGCGGACTGTGGAAGCTGAACACTTACTCGATCAAGTTACGATCTTGCTCGAACCGGGTCGCAGCATTATTTCTGACGCGGGTGTGGTGCTGACGAAGGTGCGCAACATCAAGCGGCGTCCGGAAACCGGCGACATCTGGCTGCTGACTGACGCCGGCTACAGCCTGCTGCTGTCGATGAATAATTACAAATGGTACTACCACCTGATTTCGGCTTCGCGCGCGTGCGATTCGTCCGATGCGCAATACAAGGTCGCCGGGCCATTGTGCGATTCAGGCGACGTGTACTTTGACATCGAGCGTGAAGGACGCTTGCCTGACTATCGCCGGTTGCCAACGGACGTGAAGCCAGGTGAAGTCCTGGCGCTGCTGAATGCGGGCGCGTACTCGTTCTCGCAGATGTTTGCTTACAACGGACGACCTTTGCCGGCGGCTGTACTCGTGCGCGAAGGCGGGCGCGCGGAAGTGATTCGGAAGCGGGATTCGTACGAGGACCTTCTTTTTAATGAAGTGTGGTAGAAGGAACTTATCCGCGGATTACGCAGATTACGCAGAAAAAGACTGAGCCACAAAAACGCACAAAAAGCACAAAATGAAATCAGACACCAAAGCAAGGTTCTCTTTTCCAACAAATTTGAATTGAACGTTTTCTTTTGAGCCTATTTGAGCCTTTTCGTGGCTGATTCCTTTTCTGAATCAGTGTAATCTGCGTAATCTGCGGATACTTCCTGTCTGATGAACGCGAAACTCGAAACTCCAAACATGAAACTCACCAACGGCCAGCTCATCCGCGGCCTCGGCTTAGTCGCGGCGATTTCAGTTAACGTCGCCAACGTCATCGGCACCGGCGTGTTTCTCAAAGCGCGAGTGATGACGTGCAATGTCGGTACGCCGGGCAAGGCTTTGACGGTATGGCTGGTGGCGGGTTTGCTGTCGCTTGCGGGCGCACTCACTTACGCGGAACTGCTCGCCATGTTTCCGCGGGCGGCCGGCGAGTACGGCATCATGCGCGATGCGTACGGCCGTCCCTGGGGATTCTTCTATGGCTGGACGCAGTTCGCGATCGCGCGCAGTGCTTCAGCGGCAGCGCTCGCGGTTGGGTTTGCCATCTTTTTCAACACGCTATTAAAGGGCGCACTCAATCAGACTTTCTTTACCGTTCCTTACATCAATGTTCCGTTCGGCCGACTGCAACTCGTAGCGCTCGCCGCCATCAGCTTGACGGTAATCATCAACTGCGCGGCAGTCACGTTCAGTGGCGGAGTCGCGACGTTCCTCACCGCGATCAAGGTGCTGGTGTTGATTGCCGTCGGCGTGGGCGCGTTTTTGTATAGCGGCGGCGACTGGTCGCATCTGTCACAAGCCAACGTTGGTGGTGCGTGCGAAGGCGTCGCGATTACGGCTGGCGGCCTCGGCGGATTCGCGGCCGCGATGCTGGGAGCGTTGTGGGCGTACGACGGCTGGAACAACATTACCTTCCTCGCTGGTGAAGTGAAAAATCCGCAACGCAATCTGCCGCTGGGACTAATCATCAGCATGTTCCTGGTGATGGGCCTCTATCTTTTGGTGAACATCGGGTATTACCACGTGCTGTCACCTACGGATGTTGCGAGCGTTTCCGCGAAGTTGTCGGTGGCCGCGGAAGTCGTCCGGCGCTTACTTGGTTCAATCGCGCTCACGCTGATGGCCGCCGCGATGATGACTTCGTCGTTCGGCGCTTTGCACGCGTCGATCCTGGCAACTTCCCGAGTACCTTACGCGATGGCGCGCGATGGTCTCTTCTTCAGGGGTCTGGCGAAGCTTTCGCCGCGCACGCACGTGCCGATTCGGTCGCTAGTCGTGCTGGGAATCTGGTCGGGCGTGTTGGCGCTTTCCGGATCGTATGACCAGTTGAGTGACGCGGCAGTTTTCTCGCTGACGCTTTTTTATGCGTTCGTCGCCGGCTCAGTCTTTATCTTTCGTCGTCGTTTGCCGAACGAACCGCGACCGTATCGAACCTGGGGTTATCCGGTAGTGCCGATCATCTATCTGGTCGTGACGGCGTCGTTGCTGGCGCGAATCGTTTGGGATGCACGATCGGCGATGAGCTCAACCATCACCTTGATTTTGCATGGTCAGGTTCTTGCTGCATTACGCGAATCCCTGCAAGCTCCTCCGCTGGCAAGCCTGCTTTTTATCGCGCTCGGACTGCCTGTATACCTGTTTCTCGCACGAGAGAGTAGGAGAGTTATCAATGAAGAATAGGTCTCTTCCGGCGCTGCTGATAATCGCGCTGGTCGCAGTCTCTGCACGAGCGCAGGCGCGGCGTTTTGTGGGAGGATCTGAATCCACCCACGTCGCTTCGCTTCAAGAGTTGGTTAACGACGCAGCGCGCACGGCCCTGACGAAGTTTGCCGATCAGAAGCTGACGCAAGAGCAGCTTTCAATCACGCTGATCGATTTGCGCGATCCTCAGCATCCGGTCACCGCGAGCTTTCGCGGCAACGAGCGAATTTATCCCGCCAGTGTCGTCAAGCTTTTCTATTTCGGTGCGGTGCATCGTTGGCTGGAAGACAAGAACATTCAAGAGACGGATGAGCTGAAGCGCGCGGTGCGCGACATGATTGTCGATTCGTCGAATGAAGCGACGCAGTACGTCGTCGATGTGCTGACACAGACGACCGGCGGATTCGAACTGCCACCCAAAGAGATGGAAGCCTGGCAGTACAGACGAAACGCGGTGAATCGATATTACGCGTCGCTGGGCTACACGAACATCAACACGAACCAGAAGACGTTTTGCGAAGATGCGTATGGACGCGAACGGGTTTCGCGCGGACCGAAGGGTGAAAATCGAAACAAGCTGACCACCGACGCGGTCGCGCGACTGCTTTCCGAAATTGCCACGGGCCGCGCGGTCAACGCCGCGCGCAGTGCGCAGATGATGGAGCTACTCAAGCGCGACTACACTGGCACGTCCAAAGATAACGACGATCAAGGGCATGGCTTCACCGGGATCGCCTTGCAGGGAATTACCGGCGCAAAGCTTTGGTCGAAAGCGGGATGGACCAGCACGACGCGTCACGATGCGGCTTACATAGAATTGCCAAATGGCGCGAAGTTTGTGCTGGTCACTTTCACGACCGATCATGCTAACGATCGCGAGATCATTCCGACGGTGGCGAAGGTTGTGCTGGACGGGATGCAGTCAGTTAAGTAACCGTGTCAGAAGCCCGACCGTCAGGGAGGGCAACGTTAGTCAGAAGCTTCTTGAATTGGATCCCGCGTTGACCAGAGTAGCCCTCCCTGACGGTCGGGCTTCTGACACAAACGCCCAATGAACGATCTATCTGTCTATTCCGCTCCCATTGGTAATCTCTTCGATACTCCATCAAACCTGGGATTGTGGAATCAATACCGCCTCTCCAACGATCAGATCGAGTTCTTTCACGCGAACGGTTATCTCGCCGGCATTCGGGTGCTGAACGATCAGCAGATCGAAGTTCTTCGCAGAGAACTCGCTGAACTAATCGATCCAAATCAACCCGGCCATGATCTCTTCTACGAATTTCATTCAAACGAATCCGCCGATCCTTCAACTGTGCTCTTTCATGCGCTCGGTGCGTGGCGAATTTCGCCGGCCTTTCACGATCTGCTTTGGAATCCGGCGTTCTTAATGCCGGCGTCGCAGTTGCTCGGTGGCGCGGTGCGCTTCTGGCACGACCAGCTTTTCGTGAAGCCGCCACATCACGGTGGCGTCGTCGCGTGGCATCAGGACTATTCGTACTGGACGCGCACGAGGCCGATGGCGCACTTGTCGTGTTGGATTGGCCTCGATGATTCGACGATTGAGAATGGCTGCGTCCACTACGTGCCCGGCAGTCATCGCTGGAATCTTTTACCGGTGACCGGACTCGCCAACGATATGAACTCAATCGAATCTGTCTTAACTGATGAACAGAGAGAACAGTTCAAGCCGGTGGCGATCGAACTGAAAACAGGTGAATGTTCATTTCATCATCCCTTGATGGTGCACGGATCTTATGAGAACAAGAGCGACCGTCCTCGTCGCGGCGGGGTAATCAATGTGTTTCGCGACGGCGTACGATCGTCTTCAAATGATCC
>DATLVM010000241.1:0-2677 GCA_035577445.1 Pyrinomonadaceae bacterium | reverse complement strand
AGTTCTTCGCTTCGCACTGATCCAGACCAGTGCAGCAGGCTGAAGTCTACGTCTCACTGACCGGCGCTGAAAAGAAAGCTCATGCATACGATTTCGTTCTCGAAGCGCTTGATGAGTTGGAGTCTGAGGAAGGAACAGGACTGATATTTTCAATCATACCAATGGCGATTAAACCAACCGTGCTTATGTAGGTGATGATACTGAGATCGCCGAGCATTTGAACAAGGAAAGCGCAGTGTTCTTTACTATCCTCAGACAGCGGGCGGAATGTTAATCTCAATAACCCGACCGGGCTAAAGCTCTACTCGCTCGCTTACGACGAACTTACCCACAATCAGCGAAAATTGGCCGAGTGACCGAGCATGAATCTCACTCGCTTTTTGTTTTGTGACGTGATAGAGTCCCGCGCCACGGTTCTCTCTAGGCGCTTTAACTTCATGCCGGTGAGAGGTATGGGGTCCCGAAAGGATCTATTATGCTCAAGAGATTGCTCCCGCTTCTTGCTCTAACCATATCAATTCTGGCTTTTAGTTGCTGCAAACGCGGCACAGACATGGCAGCGCAAAGGCTACGTATGACCATGATCCCGACGACTGATCCCGGAAAAATTATTCGGGAAAGCCAACCCCTTGTGTCCTACTTGGAGAAAGAGACGGGGGCGAAGATCGAGTTAACGGTTCCTACCAACTATGCGGCCGCGGTTGAGGCGATCGCTAGCGATCAAGTGGACATCGCCTACCTGGGCGGCTTTACATATGTGCAAGCATCGAAGCGTGCCGGCGTCATGCCACTCGTTCAACGGGAGCGCGATCAAAACTTTCACAGTGTCTTCATCACTCAGCAGGATTCGAAAATTGCTAGCTTGGATGATCTGAAGGGCCACACGTTCGCCTTCGGCGATGTTAACTCTACATCAGGGCACTTGATGCCTGAGTACTTCATGCGGGAAGCAAACGTTGACCCCGATGTCATCGCGCGCGCTATTTACTCAGGAGGACATGACGCGACAGCGCTCGCAGTTGCAAATCGGAAAGTTGACGCAGGAGCCCTGGATGAAACTGTCTATCAACGGATGGTTAAGGACGGCAAAATTGATCCTTCACAGGTTAAGGTCTTTTACACCACGCCACCTTTTTACGATTACATCTGGGTTGCGCGAAAGGGGCTCGACCCGAAGCTCGCCAATGCATTCAGCGCGGCGTTCCTGAAACTCGACGCTAACAACCCGACGCACAAACCTATCCTTGATCTGTTAGTCGCGAACAAATATGTCAAGGCGGAAGATCGTAATTATGACAAGCTCCGCCAGTCTGCAAGAGACTCGGGATTGTTAAAGTGATCTACTCGCTCCAGGATGTTAGCAAGACTTACTCTACATCGCGTGCAGTAGTGCACGCGCTCGATGGGTTTACGTTTGATGCTGAGCCGGGCGAGCGTATTGCACTCCTCGGCCCATCCGGCGCCGGCAAGACGACGCTTTTTCGCTTGCTTAACGCCACGCTCCGTCCCACGAGCGGCACTTTGCAATTTGACGGAACTGAAGTGGGCGCAATGTCTGGGCGCCAACTGCGGTCTATGCGCCGACGGATTGGTACGATTTATCAACAGTACTACCTTGTGCCATCCCTCACCGCGCTTGAAAACACCCTATGTGGGAGGCTTGGTTACTGGTCATTTCTTCATACGGTTCGTAGCGCTGTCCAACCTATGAAGGAAGAAAGAGACCAGGCAATGGAAGCTCTCGAGACAGTTGGTCTTTCCGACAAACACTGCTGTCGCGCTGACGAGCTTTCGGGTGGCCAGCAACAACGTCTAGCCATCGCTCGTGTCTTCATGCAGGATCCCGAAGTGATTCTGGCTGATGAGCCGTTTTCCTCGCTGGACCCAAGTCTAAAGGAAACGCTTGCGTCGCTGCTTATCGTTCTCGTTACTAACAGCAGGCGGACATTGGTTGCGACCTTACATGATGTCGAAACGGCATTGCGCTTTTTTCCGCGAATAATTGCCTTGCGCGACGGGCGCGTTGCATTCGATAAGCCCGCATCTGAAGTCGACCGGACAACCCTCGAAGCGCTTTACTCCGACCACGGAGAAAGTAAGACCGCGCCTGTTAGCCAAACGCAGGAAGCCGACGATATTGAGTCTAGATGTGCACCAGTCTGCACGCAGTAGCGATGAGTACTTTTCGCGCAACGATAACCTGTTTACTGCTCGCCGTCTTACTGCGGCGATTGCGTTCAGCGTAGCACTCATCCTTTGCTGGCGCTTTGCTGAAATACGCCCCACCGCCATTTTTGAGCCGGGTGCGACGACTGCGGTGTGGAAGTTCGTTCGCACTCTCTTTCCGCCTGACCTATCTCCTGGATTCCTTCGGATTGTCGCTGCGGCGGTGCTACAAACACTCGCCATCGCTATTGCGGGGACCGCGCTTTCGGTTCTCATCGGCCTTCCGCTGGCTTTCCTCGCCACGCCCACCTTGTGGCAACGAGGCGTCTTAGTCGCCGGCGAGCCACAAAGCACAACCCGATTCTTCTTATCTGGCGTCAGTCGTATGACGCGTGCGCTTTTTGGGTTTCTCCGCGCGGTGCCCGATTTGATGTGGGGATTGTTGTTCGTGGTAGCCGTGGGACTAGGCTCAGTGGCTGGCACGCTGGCCCTTGCGGTCAGCTACAGTGGC
>DATLVM010000240.1:0-5735 GCA_035577445.1 Pyrinomonadaceae bacterium | reverse complement strand
GTTGAGATCTCTGTTCGTGACACCGGGACCGGGATGACCGAAGAAACCCGGCTGCGGATTTTTGATCCTTTCTTCACCACTAAAGATAAATTGGGAATGGGTCTCGGGCTGGCTGTTAGCTACGGCATTATCCGCCGCCATGAAGGAACTGTGGATGTGGATTCGCAGATCGGCCTCGGCACGACGTTTCGCGTCCGCCTGCCGCTTCCAAAGTGCGGCGAGACGGCAAATGTCGGCGACAGCCTGTCGACAATCAGCACCGCCCGTGTGAGGTCTTCCCAGACGAGAATTCTGGTCGTTGACGACGAGGAATATGTGCGGGATCTCTTACGGGACATTCTGGAAAAAGAAGGCTGCGAAGCAATACTGGCAGAGGGAGGGCGCCAAGCGCTGTCGCTCTTCGACAATGGGGATTTCGACGCCGTCTTCACTGATGTGGGCATGCCGGACATGAACGGTTGGGAATTGTCACGCGCCCTCAGACAACGCGACAGCAAAATTCCCGTCGCTGTAATCACCGGGTGGGGCGAAGCTGTGGGTTCTCAAGAGCGGCAGGCTGCTCAAGTTGATTGGGTCGTAGCCAAGCCCTTCGAAACTCCCCAGATTGCGGAGATGGCGCGCGAAGTCTTGCGCCGGCAACTCGCGCAAAGCAAACCCGGAGTCGCGGCGGTGGCAGCTTAAGAGCGCATCCTGATCCTGTTCCTCGCAGGCACACGGATTAGAAGGATGGAAGTTAGTTGCGGGAGCGATTGGGACGTAACGCTTCTGGTCTTCGCTCCCGTAGGAGCGAGACTTTCATAGCAGTCAGATTGCCCTCAACCACAGTGCTCCGAAGGAGCGCAATGTTGAAATGAACATTGCGCTCCTTCGGAGCTCCTTTTTCATAATGGACAGGTTCGCTCTCTAAACATCTCGTGCCTAACGGCACGAAGAAGTTGTTCTGATTTCACGGACCAAACCTTCTTTGATACTCAGTCGACGTCCGACGTGTTCTTGTGGCCGCCTGATTCAGGTTTTCCCAAATCATAGCGTTCTAGTTTGCGTTGCAGAGTTGTTCGATCGATCGCGAGGATGCGCGCGGCTGCTTGTTTGTTGCCGCCCGTGCGCGCGAGCACGCGAACTATGTGGCGGCGTTCGACCTCTGAAAGCGGTAACAAAACTTCATCGGAACCGCCATTACCAGTTTCGCGCGCGGCAGCGGGGTCCGTACTGCCCGGGTTGAATGAACAGCGGACGCGCTCAGGTAAATCTTCGGGGCGAACCACCTGATCACATAGAGCGGTCGCGCGCACGATAGCGTTTTCCAACTCCCGAATGTTCCCGGGCCAATCATAATTATCGAGCATCCATAAGGCTTCTTTTGAAAAACCGATCGGCGCTGCGTTGATTCCCATCGTGCGCTCGGCGAAATATTTGGCGAGCGGCCGAATGTCGTCGCGGCGTTCCCGTAAAGCAGGCAAATGGATCGTAACCGCGTTCAAACGGAAAAGCAGATCCTGCCGAAAACGCCCCTGCCCCACTTCCACTTCTGCATCTCGATTGGTGGCGGCGATCACTCGCACGTCAACGCGTTGCGTTTGATTTGAGCCGACCCGGCGAATCTCACCTTCCTGCAAAGCTCGCAGCAGCTTCACCTGAAAGGCCAAACTTGTTTCGGTGATCTCATCCAGGAAAACTGTGCCGTGATCGGCCTCTTGCCACAGTCCTCGCCGGTCCACGGTTGCGCCGGTGAAGGAGCCACGCACATGACCGAAGAGTTCCGACTCAATAAGCTCGGCCGGCAGGGCTCCGCAATTCACCGCCACGAACGGCTCGTCCGCACGCGGGCTGCGGCGATGAATCGCGCGCGCCACGATTTCCTTCCCCGTCCCTGATTCTCCCGTTATCAACACAGGTAGATTGGTGGACGCCACCCGCCCCACTAATTTCATCACTTCGACGAAAGCTGCGCTGACGCCGACCAGATCTATATCGGACGTGTAAACCGGCAGTGATGGCAGCTCGTCGCTGACGCTGCGGCGCGCGCGTTTGTCGATTCCCCGCCGCACAGCTTGAGAGATCCGCTTCACGTCGGCGATCTCGAAGGGCTTCATCAAGTAGTCGTAGGCGCCCGATGCAACCGCATCCAGCGCTCCCACCGCCGATCCGTGGCCGGTCATTAAAACGATTTGGGCCTCTGGTTGAGCTTCGGTGAAACTCCGTAAAACGTCATAGCCCTCATAATCGTTCTTCGCGCTGAGCCGCACATCGCAAAATACGAGCGACCACGCATACCCTCGCAATAGTTCGAGGGCGCGCGGCGCGGATTCCGCTTCCGTAACCTCCCAGCCGTCGTTGCTGAGGACTTCAGCTACGTTGCTGCGAATCAGATCATCGTCATCGACTACCAGCGCTTTCATCATTTGAAGAGACGGTAACTGCCTAGATTTATTATCCTACGATCGCGATTTGTCAACGGTGCTAAAGCGGGAACGAGCAGCAGCGACACACACTCTTTGTCTAAACAACGAGGCCGCAGATCGCCTTCACTATTTCTGGCCCTCACGGCCGGGAAAGCTATACCGTGAAGTTCGAAAGGCTCACCTTTGCGCTTCACCAGTTGGGTACTGATTTCCAAGGTGACGCGCTGGTGATCTTTGGTGATGATGTCGATCTCGTACACGGCGCCGAAGTCGCCCTGCAACGCATCGCAGATTTGTTGGCGAACGTATGCTCGCAACTCCGGCGCCACTACCTGGCTTACATTCATCCGGCAAGCCTCCTCGCGACTATAGCCGGAAATGCATTCTGCGGCCGCATTTACGAATTTAAAATTGCCGGCAAGATCGATAACAAAAACAATCTGGTTCTCGCTTGCCGTCGCTTGTCTATTGGGCCGTTTGTGATGGCTTTGGTCAGTCATAAAAGACCCTCATAATCCCCAATGACATGGGGAACATTAGTTCTCGATTGATTGATAAGGAAGCAGACCGTTTTAAGCGGGAGAGTGCAGAAAAGATCTAGCTGCTGCATTCAACCTCAGTGAGATGCTACGGTCCTAATCAAGATATCAATCAGGATCGCAGTTCGCGCGACCCTGCGACTGGCTTCGCACGGCGTGTGCCATTAACACTTCAGGAGTTTATCCGGTTGAGATAACGGTGACGAGAGAGTGCCAGTTCTATAAGGAGCGAGAACTATGTTTGAGATTTGGGGTGTTCGGTATCAAGTAAAAGACGTGGAGCGTTCGATCAAATTCTACACACAGCATCTGGGGTTCAAGTTGGTGCATCAGGCAGGTTCGATGTTTGCCAGCGTCTCACTGAGCGGGCTTAACGTTTTCCTCAGCGGCCCTGGCAGTTCCGGTTCCCGGCCTCTGCCCGATGGGCGTGAACAGGAACCGGGCGGATGGAATCGAGTCGTCCTAAGAGTTGCTGATCTGGCCTCGGCGGTGAAGACGTTGAGAGAATCCGGTTTAAGTTTTCGAAACGAAATCGAGACTGGTCCGGCCGGGAGTCAAATCCAGGTCGAGGATCCTGATGGCAATGCGATCGAATTGTTCGAGCCGGCTTCACAAGATCGCGGCCTTTGATCAGACGGTCAGTGCCTGACTCTCGATTAGCCGATTGCTAGATCAACCCAGCGTGTTCCGCCCGTCGAATTGCCTCCAGCCGGTTGTGGGCGTCGAGCTTCCGCAGGATGTGCTGAACGTGATTGTTCACCGTTGTCGAACCGATGTGAAGTGTGTCGGCTACCTCAGCCGTGGAATTCCCTTTACTCAATAGTCTCAGAATCTCCAGTTCGCGATTCGTCAACTCGGCTTCTCTCGCCGCAGCACGAGTTGAGGAGATTAACGCGATGGCTTCGTCATCCGGCACGTTCGTATTGCTGACGATAAAATCCCGTACGAGGATTTCCAGGCGTTTGCGCAAATCGATTGGTCTCATGATGTGTACCGCGAAGCGATTGATCGAACTACCATTCTCGGCAACCATCACTGAGATGTTGCACCACTGTCGGCCATTCGCCGTTTCCACTTGTAAATCGAAGTTGCGAATTGGGTGACGAGCTTCCATCGCCTGACGAACGGTGCACGCCTTTGAGCAGACGGAGCCGCATTCATCAGAGCCCTTCAGTATCTCTCTGCAGTAACGGCCGAGCGCCTCGCTCGCCGATAATTGAAACAAGTTCGCCGCCGCTTGGTTCCAGGCCATGATCAGACCCTCGCCGTCAACGGCAAAAGCGGGATCCGAGGTGCTTTCCGTCATCCGCCTGATTTCTTCGGGTCTCATCCGCACTCCTTAACCAGAAAAATGATGAAAACTGATTATTGTTCGCGCGGTGATGATTAGCAATCATCATACCGGACAAAAAGGTACGTTGGTTTGCTTGACCGGAAATGATCTTCTCCAAGGCGACAGGTTACGGAATCAGGGCGCTGGCCTACATGGCGAGTCAACCGGATAACCGCCTGTGTGGGCTTCAAGAGATTGCCGAGCACGAGAACATTCCCCCGGCTTTTCTGCGAAAAGTCCTCGGTGAGTTGAGGCGTCATCGCTTCTTGCGCTCAGTCAAAGGGATTCACGGCGGTTATGAGTTGGGTCACGCGCCCGAGAAGATCACTCTATGGGACGTGTTCAGCGTCGTGGAACCGGACCCGTACATGGATACGTGCATTTTGGGCAACAAAATCTGCGAGCCCGAGTGTTCCTGCGCTTTCCATGACGACTGGCAGCGGGTGCGAAAAGGAATTGTCGATCTGCTGCAGGAACGGACGATTGCAGAAGCTGCGGTGGAAGTTTCCCGCTCAAAGAATGGGTCATAGTCCTCGATCAATGGAGCCGGCTGGGGAAATTTCTTGAGGGTCGCAAGGGAATCATGAAGAAGCGATTTGACCGTAAACATTCCATGAAACTACGAAGCGTCGTGACGCTGACTGCCGGTCTGCTCGTCTTGTGCGTCGCGTCAATAACTTCTTACTCGCAATCGGCGGCGGAGGGCCAGGCGCTATTCGGCGGCAAGTGTTATAGCTGCCACAACATCGGCAGCGGAGACAAGACCGGCCCTGACCTGAAGGGCGTGAGCAACCGGCGGACGAAGGAATGGCTTCACGAATACATCAATTCCCCCGCGTCAATGAACGCCAAAGGCGATCCCGCAGCCAAACAATTATTCAGCAAGTTCACCTCTACGGTTATGCCCGACCAAGGGCTGACGCTGCCACAGATCGATTCAATTCTGCTGATGATTGAAGACCTCACTAACAAGAATCAGGTCTTCGTTCCTGCCGGCGCCAAGCTGAGCCGCGCGATGTTGCCCATTGACATCGATGGTGGCTGGAAGTTTTTCATGGGCCGCGCCCGTTTGCAGAACGGGGGCACAGCCTGCATTTCGTGTCACTCGATCAAGGGCGTTGGATTGTTCGGTGGCGGCACCCTTGGACCAGACCTGACCGGAGTCAGCTTGAAGTATCGTGATCCCGAGCTAATCGCGATCCTGCAGAACCCGAACTTCCCGACGATGTCCACAGTGTTCGGTAAACACGCGCTGACGGATGAAGAGATCGTCCAGCTCTTCGCACTTTTTCAGAATTCGAAACAGATGAATCCGATGCCGGCAACCCAGGCAGGCGTGACGACGCTTGATCCGAAGTTCTTTGTGATTGGTGTAGCGACGATGCTGCTGATGCTGGCGTTTCTGAATTTGGCCTGGAGAAAGCGGCTGCGCGGCGTGCGGGAAGAACTTGTGAGAAAGGC
>DATLVM010000239.1:0-5413 GCA_035577445.1 Pyrinomonadaceae bacterium | reverse complement strand
CCTGGACCTCACGATTGCGCAGATCAAAATTGAAAGCGTTTACATAAGCATTTGTGAGATTGTTCGGCGCATCGGCCCGTCCACCCGGATCGTTGCGGCACGCGTCGAGCAGAAGCACGACTTGTCCGACGCCGGTTTCTTTGATCCATGACTTAACGCGATTCATGCTGATCGCGGTCTCTTCCAGAAACGAAATCTGATCGCTGATTTGCGCGTCCGCCGGCAGCAGAAATGCCTGGCCGGCCCGTTCCATGCCGTGACCCGCAAACGAAACCAACAGCATGCCGTCTCTCGGAACAGCGGTGCTGAGATTCGACAGCCTGCGCAGGATATTTACGCGCGTCGGTTGCCGTTCGATCGGCTGACTCGTTGAAAGCAGAATCACCTGATCCTGCGGAAACCCGGAATAACGCACTAGCGCATCGGCGATCTGTTTCGCGTCGTTGTCCGAACCTTTCAATGGACTGATTTGCGGATCGACATATTTGTCGACACCGATCACCAACGCCCAACGCTTTGCGCTGACCGGTAACGCCGTAACCTGATCAGTTTGCGGAGCGGCGGTGGTCGCCGGCGTCTGAGTCGTTGGCTGCGTCTGTGGCTGAGTTTGTGTCTGGGCCGGTGGTAGTTGCTGCAACTGTCTTGATGTCGGTTCGGTCGGATTCGCTGGCTGCGGTACAGGCGCCTGGCTCGTCGAGCTTTGCGGTTGAGTTGTCTCAACCTTTGGAGCGGTTGGCTGCTCAGTTGTCTGTGTCGTTTGCGTCTGCGGTGTCTGTGTCTGCGTGGTTTGCGTCTGGGTAGCTGGAGCCGTGGGTTGCGTTTGCGCAACTTGATCGGAAGTAGTCTTAGTGGCATCAGCCGCTGCTAACGCCGCGGGAATTTCCTTCTCGAGCTTACGCGCGAGCCTCGCATCAACTGTGTTCAGTTTCTTCAACTGCTCGTTCGCCAGATCAGCTTTGCCCAAACGCGCTAATGCCGATCCCAAGCCGTAATACGCGTCCCCGTAGTCGGGCTTAATCCTGACTGCGCTGCGAAAGAACGGGATTGATTTTTCGAAGTCCGCGCCGCGCAGATACGCGTAACCGATTCCGTAGAACGCTTCAGCGAAATTCGGATCGAGCGAAGTCGCCTTCACCAACGGCCCGAACGCTTCGCCGTGCCGGCCCATCGCGTTGTAGAAATATCCGAGATCGAATTGCGCTTGCGCATCATTCGGGGCCAGCCGCACCTGCTCTTTATAGGCCTTTTCCGCCTCTTGCGAATTTCCGCTGTTCAGGTACGCATCGCCGAGTCCGCCGAACGCCGGCGGGTAATTCGGATCGAGCCGAATCGCGATTTTGTAAGTCTCGATCGCTTCCGGATATTTCTTGTCGTCGGCGAGCTTGTCGGCTTCATCGACTAAACCAGCGGCTTTGCTGACCGATTGGCGCTGCGGCGCGCGTCCGCGTCTCTGCGCGTCAACGATCATCGCAAATGAAAACAGAATGGCGACCACGAGAAGGGTCGACTTCAAGACGGGGGCAGTCGGTTTCATGTTTAACTCCTTGTGCTGAAGAGGCTCGCGCACGAACTACGATAAGGCCCGGTGCCGGAGCGCGCGGTGTTGCTTTATGCAATAAGGCTAGGCTCGCTGGTCGCCTTTGTCAATGAGTTAATTTTGCGCGCGAGGGGAGCAATTGTCGGCCAATTGACGTTCAGTTATGATGATTTCGATTCTTTGCGGATTAACTGTGAATCCACCTTTCATTGAGATTGGAAGCGTCGCGGCGCTCGACGAATTTTTGGCCAGGGCGAATGGCTCGGCCGCCGTCTTGTTTAAGCACAGCGACACCTGCGGTGTCAGCGCGCGCGCTTACGCCGAAATGTCGAAGCTGCGCGAGCCGGTTGGGTTGATTAGGGTGCAGAAGGTCCGCGCGGTTTCAGATGAAATCGAGAAACGGTGGAACGTCGATCACGAGTCGCCGCAAGTCGTCATCATTCGTGACGGTAGGGCCATCTGGGATGCGTCGCATTTTCAGGTGAAGGCGCAGCAGGTGGAAAGCGCACTTGAGTCGGTGTAGAGAGAGCAATGTCATCAACACCCGAAAGACGACAGGCCATCGAGCCGCGCGAGATTTCGCAGGAAAGTGATACGCTGCTGCGGATCACCTGGGCGGATGGCGAGGTGTGCGACTACAAAGCCGCAGAGCTCAGAAGGGCTTGCCCATGCGCGCAGTGCGTCAACGAATGGACGGGAGAGCGCACGCTCAAACCGGAAGCGATCGCCGAGGAAGTCGAGATAAACGATATCGCGATCGTCGGACGCTACGCTTTGAACTTTCGCTGGAGCGACGGGCACGAGACGGGGATTTATAGCTTTCAGTATTTAAGAGACTTGTGTGAGCAATAGCAGCGAAGAGTATTCCCTCTCCCTGTGGGAGAGGGAGAGAAATTCTGTCGGTATTTTCGGTGGATAATAGTTCGCCACCATAGAACCGCCATGACTCAACGAATCATGTTCGTCACAAACTCCGCGCCTGATGAGAGGCTCATCGCAGCGCTGGAAGAACATGGATTCGCGGTCTCGACAGAAACGCACCCGCCGCTCGGAACTGAAGCATCACTGACTCCGCCTGACTTGATCGTGCTTGACGTATTGGACGCGTACGAGGAACTGGAACGCTTGAAGGAGATCAAGACCAGTTCGGATTTGCAGACGGCGCCGGTGCTCGTCTTAGCCGAATGGGGCACGGGGCAAGCGACGTTAGCGTTGGCGAATGGGGCTGATGCCTTCGAGCCAAAACCGATCGATGCGAAGCGGCTGATTGCCGCGGTTGAGAGGTTCTTGCGGCCGCGGTTAGTTATGACAGCCGCCGTGAAGGATTGATTGTCGATAGATGCCCTCTCTCAGAGGGAGAGAGAGAACAACATGAACGAACGAGATTATTTCAACGAGAAACAAGAAACCAAGCGCGCGTCATTCGTTTGTCCGCATTGTCGCGAGCGCAACGATTACGACGTGCGTTGGGTCACGCGGACTAAGAAGCAGGCACCGCCACGCGGCGCAAACGAAATGGATCGCGCGCGGTTTGCCAAGTCGCGCGATTACATGGTGCGCGTAGACGACATGCTGGCCTGTCCACGTTGCCGCCGACGATTCGAAATTCCGACGTCGCAGTCCGTCGTGTTCATCTAAACCGCTCGCCACCAAAACGCGAGATCAACTGTTGATAGTGGGTAAGTCCGTGTTATTGACCCAACCAACACTTCTGGCCGCAGCGCGGCCAAATGTTTATAGCCTGCGCCTCAGCAAGATCTTAAAGCTCCTTTAGGAGCGTAATAAGTCTCTAGTTTCATACACATTCCGCTCCTAAAGGAGCTGGGAAGCTGAGAGACCGTCGTAACTATAAACATCTGGTCCCTACGGGACCGCCGTTCTTTCCAGCAACACTGAAATTACCTTGCTGCTCATCTATTGACGCGGTATTTACTGCGCCCGATAATCAGGGAAATGCTTAGTTCCCCTCACTCATTAGTCAATTCCAAGACCCAATCAGCGCGCAAGAGTGCCTTCCAATTAATCGACAAGTGTCGGAGAAGGGTGGGCGTGTAGATGGCAGTTTCAATCGACAGAGCCGTGGCGGTTGGTGGCGTGACCATCGGCCTTATCGGTACAGGGATTGTGGTGCTGTGGCCTGAGAAGCGATGGCTTGGCTGGGTGTTTATCGGCTTAGGGTTGCTCATTGCACTTCTTTCGATTGTTTGGGCACTCGCGGTGTGGCACGCACGAAAAGAGTTTGAGCATGAACATGAGCAGTCAGCGGTGGCTAGACAGCAACCAAATCAGACACAGAACGCAGAGGTTGCACGCGGCGGAATACATGTGAACGTAGGAACCATTTCACAAAATGCAGATCAACGTTCCACTGTTGCCAAACATCGTCCACAGCAGAGCATTCAGCCCGTTGTAATCGAGCGCGGCCTAGCTCAGATTGAGTCCACAAAAATTGATCGCACAACCGGAGAAGTCGCCAACCTATATCGCAGCAGTTCATACGATCCTAATAACAGCCTGGTAGATGGCGAAGTCGCTTTTGCGAAGTTTCGGAGAGACGACGAAGCACCGATTTCGTGGATCGACGCCAAGGCAAACATAGAATTTCTGAACTCGCAACGGGAATTGTTGTATAGGGTAGACAAAGCCTATTGGTGGCAAACAGAAGATCATCATCATGATGTCACTTCGTTCCGACTAGGCGATACGCAACGAATGATTGTTGCTCTCATCGGAGGCGATGGACAAGTCTTCCCCTATTCAGGCCATTACGTTGCAGTTCAACGTGTCGGCTTAACTATGATAAAGGAATTTGTTTTAGACACGAGGGAGACGCCTCTGACGGACAGGGCATACATCGTTCGCATTGAGATTATCGGTACTCGTGACAATCAGAGACGAGTAAAACAGAGCTTTGACTATGACTTGATGATTGAACCTAAGCCTGTATTTAAGGCACGAGAAGCCTAAGCCGCTTTCTCTTTCGTGAGTTCTTTGTATTTAACGGGCGCTGCGCTGCGGATACGTTATGCGCTCAGAGAAGTCGCGAGTATCACCCGATAGCTCGGCGCATTGTGAGCAGAGACCTACGACACGATTTGTAGGTATCTCAGCGGACAGACGACGGTCAGTGCATCGCTTCTGCTGCCGAGGCGGATCAACGCCAAGGCCGCACAGCGTTACAAAGTGATTATCGGCGGCAATGTGATAAATAGACCGGCAGGGAGTTATCACGTACATGTTATTCTGTCGGAGCTAAGGTCTTGGAATTGACAACTAAAGCAAGAGGACTAACCGGCTAATGCCTCTCGCTCGGACGGTTGAAAACGTCCGGGCACCCTCTAGCGCGGCGCATAGTTTATATACCGCCGTATATAAGCGCAAGTCGGGAGGTAACTCCCGATGACGAGGTTACGCCGTCGCCAACCTAAGCGGTTAGCCCGCAAGTTGCTGGCTATTCGTCAACGGTTGGATTTGAGTCAAACGCAGATGGCAAGTCGGCTCGATTTGAAAGTGGCGTACACGGCGATCTCAGCCTACGAACGAGGGACGCGCGAACCAGACTTGATAACTCTACTTGCTTACGCGCGGGTTGCGAGCATCACCGTAGACGTCTTGATTGACGATAAACTCGATGTATAGGCAATGGATTTCAAATTGAGGCACCACCCGTAAGTCCTTGTTGTTGACCCAACCAGGACGCTTCTGGCCGCAGCGCGGCCAAATGTTTATAGCCTGATCGCCTCAGCAAGTTTTTAAAGCTCCCTTAGGAGCGTAATAAGTCTCGAACATTTCTTCATATTTCGCTCCTAAAGGAGCTGGGCAGCTGAGAGAGCATTGTAACTATAAACATGTGGTCCCTACGGGACCCTGCCGCGC
>DATLVM010000238.1:0-10829 GCA_035577445.1 Pyrinomonadaceae bacterium | reverse complement strand
GTTTGAACTCCAGCGGGACTGCGAATCTCGCCGAGAGATTCGACGGCGGCGCGCTTTACAAACTCATACTCTTCCGCCTTCTTCTTGGGAGCACGCTCGTCAATTGCCTTCGCCAATGCCATCACCGCTGATTCGTCTTTAATTCGGCCGAGCGCCACAGCGGCGGCGGCGCGTACGGACATTTCTTTATCCGTCGCGAGCAGATTAGTAAGCGGCGAGACGGCATCATGACTGCGCGTGTCACCAAGCGCGTAGGCAACCTCGCGACGCACGAACTCCAGTTTGTCCTGCAGGAGTGGTATCAATGCATTCGCAGCATCACCCGCAGGCGCCGAAGCAAGAGCGTGGGCCGCCGCAACGCGCACACTTGGTTCGGCGTCAGTCAAGGAAGCAACCGCGGCGCGCGAAGCCTCAGGCCGGCGCATCAGGTTTAGTTTCATTAACGCATCGCGGCGCTCTTCGGCGTCCGCGGAGGTTAAGCGGTTCCTTTGCACTTCGATTTGTCGCTGGAGAGGTGTTTGTGATTCTTTCGGCTGAGCAAAAGCCGCAATGTTCACCGCAGAAATCATGCACGCCACGGCAAATGGCAAGAGGATCGTTGGATGTCTTCGCTTGATTCGCATCTCAGTTTCCTTAGGACTCATCCTGCATCGATTCTCGACGCCAGCGAATGCAGAGTATCAATGATCAGAACCGCAATTGGTGGATAGAAAATCAAGTCAGCAATAATTAATACGATCGGAGAGAGCCCCGCAACCTGCTGTGCTGAAGCGTGGTGCCTGAATAACATAGTCAGATCGGCAAAGAAACTCTGGGCCTGCCAGCCAATCAACAAACCCAAGCCGACACTCAACCCGTAGCCGCCCACCAGAAACGCATAAGCTGACAACCGGGTAAATGGTTTTGACTCAGGCTTCTCTTCTTGGGTGATGGAAAAATGAATCTCGGGCTTATAGGTGTAGTGCTGAAAGTATTCGCGCAGCCGGCTAATCAAATGCCACATGCCGGCCGCGAACAGCGTCAGCAGAATTGCACGACCTACCTGACCGAATGATTGCCACAGCGGTGGCTTGATCATTGCGATGAAGAATGTCGATAAGAAGAGCGAGACAGTGGTGAACACGGCACGTTGCCGTACGAGGTTCTCGCGCCGATCCGTTTCGAGGATCTGATTAACTACTCGATCCCAGCGCGCCTGCATATCGCGCGCGCGCTGTGCATGAGGATTATCAGAATGAAGAATCGATGCGCTGCCGCCGTTCCGCTGATTCGTGAGTTGCTGATCGTGAAATGCCCGCTCTTGCGGATCGATGAGCGTGTGATAGGCAAGCGACAACAGCGCGAACTCGCGCGCCGCTTTTTCAGAACCGCGATTGACGTCGGGATGGCGTTTGCGGGCGAGCTTCCGATATGCAGATTTGATTTCGGTGGCTGTCGCCGTCGTCTTTACGCCCAGGACCTGGTAATAATCCGTCATTACAAGGGGAACGTCAGGGGAATTCTTCTCGGCCTAAAACGCCTGCGTATAGCGGGAGAATTTTAACATTTTCGCCGGAAGATGAGCGATGTCACTGGCGCGCCGAGCGTTCGATGAATTCGATCAGGGTTCGCACCGCGATGCCGGTCGGACCCTTCGAGCGAAACGACGTCGCCGGATCGCCCCAAGCCGTGCCGGCAATATCCAGATGCGCCCAGGGTGTCTCTTCCGAGAACTCTTTCAGGAATGCAGCCGCGGTGATCGTGCCGGCTTTCTTGCCGCCGACGTTCTTGATATCGGCGATGTCGCTCTTGATTTGGTTCGTGTATTCCTTATCGAGCGGCAACTGCCAGAACTTCTCGCCGACTTCGACGCCTGAAGCGATGACTTCGTCGATGAGCTCCTGATCCGTGCCGAGAATCGCGGTATTCACATCGCCCAAAGCTATGGACACCGCGCCAGTCAACGTGGCCATATCGATGATCTTAGTCGCGCCAAGTTTCTTCGCGTACGCGATCGCGTCGGCGAGTATCAAGCGACCTTCAGCGTCTGTGTTGATGACTTCGATCGTTTTGCCGGTCATTGCTTTCAACACGTCGCCCGGTTTAGTCGCTTTTCCGGACGGAAGATTTTCGGTACAAGGCGCCACGCCGAGCACCGGAATCGAAGGCTTGAGTTGAGCGATCGCGCGCATCGTACCAATGACCGTGGCCGCTCCCGTCATGTCGTATTTCATCAGCTCCATGTTCTCGCCAGGTTTGAGCGAGATGCCGCCGGAATCAAACGTAACGCCCTTGCCGACCAGCGCCAGCAGGCCATCCTTCTTCCCGCGAAAGCGAGACGGCTCGTACTTCATGATGATGAGCTTCGGAGGTTCGTCCGATCCCCGGGCAACGCCGAGCAGCGATCCCATGCCGAGCTTCTCCATCTGTTTCTGATCGATTACGTCGATGCTCAGGCCGAATTCCTTCCCGACCTTCTTCGCGCGATCGGCCATGATCGTCGGAGTCATGTACCCGCCGGGCTCGTTCGCCATGTCGCGGGTGAAGTTAATTGACTCGCCAATAATCAGGCCGCGATCGGCGCCGCGCTGGACCGCCTTCTTGTCCGCATCTTCAATGACGACCGTGATTGATTTGATCTCACGCTTCTCTTTGTCTTTCGTGCGGTACTTGTCCGGCTCGAACAATCCCATGACTGACCCAACAATGACAGTTTGAGCCACTCGCTCTGCGTCCCCATCGCTGCGCGGTGCGATGGCGATGTTTTGAACGCTCTTGCCGCGCAGGAAGCGGGTCGCGGTGCCGGCCATCTGCGTCACTTGCGCAGATTTGTACGAATCGCGCTCGCCGCAACCGACCAGCAGCAATCGCTTGAACTTCAACTTGCCATTGACATGAAAGTAAGCAGTTTCATGTTCTTTGCCGGCAAACTCTTCAGAATTAATTGCCTCGGCGATGCTGCCACCAATTGCGGCGTTAAGCTCTTTCAAAAGATCGGCATCTGCCTTTTCACCCTTGAAAACCGCGACGGCCAATGCCTGAGCGTCGATATCAGTCACAGATCTTGTGTTTCCAATTACGTCCATGATTAACCTCTCATCTTAATTGTCCGACAAGCTTTAGCTTGTCGAGTTCGCTGGACATTCTCCCAGCCGAACTAATCGACAAACTGAAGTTTGTCGGACACACTTTATCGATTTCGTTGTTTCAGTTGGGCGCGCGTTTCTCGATCCACTATGCGCCGCAATTCAGTCTCACGCTTGTCGTAAAGCTTCTTCCCTTTTGCTATCCCCACTTCAAACTTGATCTTCCGATGCTTGATGTAAACACGCGTGACGACCAGCGTCATCCCGTCCGTGGCGGCCGCCTGGTCCAGCTTATCTATTTCGCGGCGATGCAGCAGCAGTTTTCGCGTTCGTAGCGGATCATGATTGTTGATGTTGCCGTGCGAATACGGCGAGATGTGCGCATTGAACAACCACGCTTCACCATCGCGAATGGCAACGTACGAGTCCTTCAACTGAACGCGGCCATCGAGGACGCTCTTTACTTCGGTTCCTTTCAGCGCGGCGCCTGCCTCGTACTTCGTCGAGATGTGGTAATCGTGGAAGGCCGCGCGATTCGTCGCCAGAACCTTCTCTTCAGTTGCTACTGCCATTACGCATGCTTGATTGAACGGTGACTATAACAAGCTGAGTTAGAAGCTACAAGGTACTGCAAACTTGGAGGAACAGCGTCTCTTGTAATGTGCAATATCGCCGACTAGAATTGGCAATATGAGTACTCAATTCATCGAGGATGCCAAGCGCCTACCGCTGCCCGAACGGGTGGAACTCATTGAAGCTCTTTGGGAATCGATCGCCACCGAAGGCTATGAACCACCTCTAACGGCCGAGCAAGCTGACGAACTCGATCGACGTCTTGAGGCGCACAATCGCGATCCAGACGACGTGGTTAGCTGGGATTCCATCAAAGCAGACCTCGCAAAGAACCATCTCAAGGACTGACGAACTCCCGATTGTTCTTATCCTAATCTTGCCGCACCTCAAGGTCACAAAACTTGCAGTCGTGTTAGTGCTGATTGCTTCCCTGCCTCGAATTCTCGGCGCGTTCTTTCTTCCCAACACTTTCGGCGATGCGTATGTCTACATCCGCGATATTGGAAACCTGAGTACGAAGATCAAGTCCGGAACGTTCGCGCTAACTGACTTGTATGGATTCTGGTTGCCGCTTTATCAGCTCATTTCAGCAGCCCTGAATGTATTTGTTGGGAATGGATTTTATGCGGGCAAGATCGTCGCCGCGCTGTTTGGCATCGGAGCCTGTCTGCTGGTCTATGCGCTCACGCTGAGGCTGACCGAGCACAGGTTCGCGGCGATGCTTGCGTTTCTTTTAATCGCACTAAATCCTCTACACATCCTCAACTCAACATCAGCGCTCACCGATGTGCCGCACGCATTCTTTGTGTTGGCTTCGATTTATTTCGTTCTGAAGCGAAAGTGGATCGCCGCAGCGTTGTTTGCTGCTCTCGCCGGCTTCACGCGCGTCGAGAGCTGGATGTTCCTGGCTCTGCTTCCGATGATTCAGTTTTGGAAGGAGCGTCGCGTTTCGATTCCTTCGATCTTAATTCTGCTGATACCGCCACTCTCGTGGTTCTACATTTCATGGAAGGCAACGGGCGATTGGCTCGCGTGCCTCCGAACTCGCCAGCAGTATCACGATTGGCTGCTGACGCAGAATCCTTCGCTTGCGCACTTCTCCCTGCCGGGCGTTGGCAAAGACGTCGCGATGTTTATGTCTGGAGTTGATGTCGCTGTGCTGGTATCGGCGTTCCTTGCCGCCTGGCTTGTTTTGAAAAAGCTACTGAATCGCTCTCGTTCCGACAAAACGATTAGCAATGTCGAATCATCGCACCTCGATTCAATTGTTCCGTTGCTGATTGTGTTCTTCGCTTTCTTCGCACTGCTGCTGATTGCGTATCTAACGCATCAACAGCCAATCATCTTTCCGCGCTACGGCTTGATCCTGTTCAGTCTTGGCATTCCGATCCTTGCGTGGACTTATGTCGCGATTACGCGCCCGCGGCCAGAATGGTCGCGGCGAATCCTCACGACGATAATGATTTTGTGTGCGCTCAACTGGTCAGCGCAGTTTGCGGGAGCGATTGGAGAATTGAATAGATATTCGGCGCAACGACAGGTCGCTGATTACTTACGCGACCATTTCGACGCGAACTCAGACTCGAAGATATTTTGTGACGAGGACACGGTTAAGGTTCTATCAGGAATTCCGGAGGAGAGATTCTTGTCTTCAGCGGGCACGCCAAATGGTCGTGAATCGTTCGTCAAGTTTCTCAACGATCGTTCCGCCGAGTATTTGATCGTCACCGAGGCTGACCGTTCAAAACCATTTGAGCTGTATCGATTGGCTGCCGAACATAATGAGCCAATTGGCAAATACCAATACATCATGCATACGCATTCAGAGTTTCTGAGGACTGATATTCATGTCTATCGGCGCCTTCGAGGAGCTCCGCAGCGGGAAAGGTGATGCGAATATCGCTGCTGCCCGGTTCGCAGGTTAGTCTCGCCATCGCCGCAGAGCGGCGAAATATTTATAGCTCGTGAGCAACGTTACGGCCTCCCCTTCCGAATTGAACGAGACATCTCGTTCAATTCGGAAGAAATTAAAGAGGGGCGCACGCTTCTATAAATATTTCGTGCCTACGGCACTTCGGACGTTTCAACTTCTGTTGAATGTCTCTGTTAACAAGAATAGACTCTGCGGCGAAATGATGACCACTTCAAAAGTTGAAGTCACTCAGATTTCCAAACACGGAATCTGGCTGTTGCTTAGTGAGGCGGAACATTTTCTTTCGTTCGAAAACTTTCCGTGGTTCAAAGATGCGTCGGTCTCAGCGATTCACAACGTCGAGCTTTTGAACGAACATCATCTTTACTGGCCTAATCTCGATGTCGACCTCGCGGTTGAGTCGATTGAGGATGCCGGACGTTCACCAATGGTTTCGAAGAATTAGCCGCTTTGCAATGGGAACAGCTCTCACGTTATTTGTCCCCCTCGTCTCTCTTGTCGTGGGCACATGGCTTGGCGCTTGGCTCTCACATCGAAACACCCTGAGATTGTTAGACATTCAAACAAGGCAAAAAGACAAAGAGCGAAACGAGGAACGAGCTACACAGCATAAAGAAGAAATTCGAGAGTGGTTTGAAAACTACGCGATTGATCAATGCGTAGATCCATTGCTCACTGAGATCTTGTTCCTCCAAGATTTCCTTCTTCGGGCGGCAGCCGCCCGCCAGTTTCATACATCTGCGAACGAAGCGAGCACGCCTACACCTCCATATGACGCATGTATTCGGATTTTTGTAATGACAGGAGCGGCTAATTTTCCAATGTTATTGTCACTTCCGAGGGCAGGATTCGCCACAAGTATGAACGAGGAGACCTGCCAGAAGTTCATGAAACATCTTAACTACATCCGATTATGTTTGATTAGGCTGCGGCAATATTTGATTTCTACTGAGATCATTAACAAGAGCGACGTTCACAACTTATGCAATGTTCCCCGAATCCAGAAGTTGGCTGAAGCTTTGGATCAGCAGATCGACGAAATGTTAAGCGGAAGGCAAAGCCGTGGCGTTTCCCCAATAACCGAATTGTTAAGAGAGATGTCAGCAAACGCTCCTAGTGAATAGGTGTTCGGCGCTTGGCGTCCCTTAGATCAACCTTCGCCTTAGCATATCCAAGGCCGCCTGTGAAGCGCGCCAGCGAATCAATTCACGGTCGCCCGGAATCGTCAGCTTCCTATGTTCCGTGTGTGCGGCATCGGCGAGCGCGATGTAGACCAAGCCGACGGGCTTCTCTTCCGTGCCACCGCCCGGGCCCGCAATTCCCGTGACCGCTAATCCGAAATCGCTCTTCGCTTTGTGGCGCACGCCACGAGCCATGTCGCGCGCAACTTGCTGGCTGACGGCCCCGAATTCTTTGATGATTTTCTTGTCGACACCGAGCAACCGAACCTTCGAGTCATTCGAATACGTGACGACGCTTTCGACGAAATACTTCGAAGAGCCGGGCACGTTGGTCAGTCGCTGGGCAATCAAACCACCCGTGCAACTCTCGGCGACCGCCACAGTGAACTCAGTCATCGCCAGCCTTCGCCCGACGACCTCTTCCATCGTCTCGCCACGGAATGAAAAGACTGAGTTGCCGAGTTCCCTTTCAATCTTCAAAGAAAGATCGTCGAGCAGCGCGTCAGCATCGGCTTCGGTGCGTCCGTGCGCGCGCAAGTGGATTTCGATCTCGCTGCTGTTGAAGAGAATCGTTGTCTGCGGGTTCTCGTACTTCGTATAGATCGGCGCGATTTTTTCGTCGACTGCTGATTCGCCCATGCCCGCGACGCGCAAGACCCGAGTCGCAAATCGCGTGTCGCCAGCGAGATTCTCAATGCGTGGCAGGACGTGATTCTCAAACATCGGCTTCATTTCGCGCGGCGGGCCTGGAAGTAAAGCGATCGTGCAATCGTGTTGTTTGACTAAAAGGCCTGGCGCAGTTCCATTCGGATTCGGCAGAACAGTCGCGCCGTCGATCACCATTGCTTGGCGCGAATTTCGCTCAGGCATATTGACGCCGAAACTTTGAAAGCGCGCGCGAATCTCTTCCAAAACCTTCTCATCGAGCGACAATCTCTTACCCAGAGCTCGTGCGACAACTTTGCGCGTGATGTCGTCTTCAGTCGGCCCGAGCCCACCCGTCGTGATCACGACTCGCGAACGCTTCACCGCATCTTTCACCACTTCTTCCAGACGCGCATCATCGTCGCCGACGATTGTCTTCAGCTTTACATCAATGCCGATACGGTTGAGTTGATCGGTGAGCCAGAGGCTGTTCGTGTCGGAGCGATTTGGCGAAAGCAACTCGGAACCGATCGCGATGATTTCAGCGGACAGCATTTTGTGGCACAGACTTCAGTCTGTGGTCCGCATTATACACAGACTAAAGTCTGTGCCACGCGTTTGTCGATTCTTCCGCGCCTCGCTTATAGTCACTCGTTCATCATAACTATGCCTAAAGAAACATATGACATTGTGGCCCTGCCCGGCGACGGGATCGGCGTCGAAGTTCTGAATCAGGCCTTGCGCGTGCTGCGCGCCGCAGGCGAACTTTTCCAGATTAACTTTCGCGTCGACGAGATCGAGTGCGGCGGTCATTACTATGCTGAGCACGAGATGGAATGGCCTGAGGGTTCATTCGAGAAATGCAAAGCTGCCGACGCGATTCTGCTCGGCGCGGTCGGTCATGAAGTGAACGGCAAAACTGTCTTCACGAAACCTGGCAAGCCTTATCCCGAGCCGCAGTTGGCCGGATACGCGCAAGTGATCCTAAATCGACGCGAGCTGAACCTTTACGCGAATGTTCGTCCCGTGAAGTTATATGCCGGGGTCAAACATAAGATTCATGGCGAACTGAAACAGGTCTGGGAACCGGGCAAAGTCGATTACGTCGTCATCCGCGAGAATACCGAAGATGCCTATACGGGCGAGACCAACGACATCGAAGATGGTCGTATGACGCCGATCAAAATCACGCGCCGCGCGACTGAACGCGTCGTGCGCTATGCGTTCAATCTTGCCCGCCGGCGCAACAAGCTGATGAAAGTCACCTGCGTCGATAAGTCGAACATCATCGGCGCACATCGGTTCTTCCGCGAAGTCTTTCGCGAGATCGGCGCGAGCGAATTCCCTGATATCAAACTCGATTACGCGTACGTCGACGCGTTTTGCCAGTGGCAGATTCGTAATCCCGAATGGTACGACGTGGTGGTTGCGCCGAATCTCGCGGGCGATATTATCAGTGACAATGGCGCGACGACGGCCGGCGGGTTGGGTCTGGCGGTTGGCGGGAATATCGGCGACGAACACGCGATGTTCGAACCGATTCACGGTAGCGCGCCAAAGCACGCGGGCAAAGATAAGGCGAATCCGCTCGCCGCAATCTTGTCAGCACAGATGATGTTGGATTGGCTCGGCACACGCCATTCGGATGATCGATTGATTACGGCAGCAGAGAAAATTGAAGCCGCGGTCGCGGAGCTTCTCGCTGAAGGTAAGACGCTCACCTACGATCTGATTGGCGAAGAGAAGGCTTCGAAATGTAGTGAAGTTGGCGCGGCGGTGGAGGAAAAGCTGCGACGGCTCGGCTCCTAACGCGCCCGGCTCTGAATCCGTTCTTCAACCTTGGGCAGGCTTGCGATGACTGTGTCGCCAACGACCTGCAAACTCTTCGCCGAGATCTTGTCGAGCGTATCTTCTTTCGAATGCCAGTAGGAACTTCCCGGCCCGTACGTGCTGAGCTGAATTAGGTCGACTGCGTCAACACCCGCTTTTAAGAACGGGCTGTGGTCGTCGTCGCCGACTCCTTCACCGTCGTTGACGAACTGCGAACCATAACCAATCTCTTTCCCAGTCTGCCAGATGATGTCCTGCAACCAGGCAGTGCTGAGATCCGCCCGACCCAGACGCAACTCTTTGTAACCGATCATATCGAGCAGAATCATCGCCTTCACGCGACTGAGTTCGCCCTTTTGCACGAGTTGCGAAACGTAATGTCGGCTGCCGTAGGTGTTGTCAGGCAGTGGCGTTTTCGGATCGGCTGGATTTGGATTGTGACAATCCTCCCACTCTTTACAGAACGCCTCTTCACCATCGAAGAGAACAAATCGATAAGTGAACTTAAGCGGCAGTTTCTTCATGGCCAGGACGCGAGCAATCTCCATCGCCACGGCGGTGGATGATCCCGCATCATTGGCACCGACAAATTTGAATTCCTTGAAGAGCTTCGTATCGTAGTGGCTGCCGATAATGATGATATCGCTCAACTGCCCGGGTAGTTCGGCAACGATGTTCGCCATTTTGCGCGGGCCCTCGGGAGTCGTCGCCTGAAACTCATCCGTGGTCACGTTGACACCGAAGGATCGCAGTTGATCGATAATGTAGGCGCGCGTCTTCTCCAGTTCGGGCGAACTGGGAGGTCTTGGGCCGAACTCAACTTGCTTCTTTAGATATTCAAACGCGCGATCGCCATCGAAATCCGTTTTCTTACCCTTCGCTGGTTCGGGGGTAGCCGAATTTACTTCTGTGCGGTTACCATTCCCCGGACACCCTAAGAGCACCAACAGCAACGCAAACGCGAACGAGTGTAATGTGAGTTTCAGTAGATTAGTCCTCGATTTCATTCGATTAGCAACTCAATTCATCGACGCGAAGCGCGCGCCGCGGTGGCGCTTGATTGTTTAGGCGAGGCAGCTTGTTGCTTCTTCTCGCGCCGGCAATCAGCGCAGATGCCTATCATGCGCAGCAAATGCTCAGTCAATTGAAATTTGTATTTCGCGGCCATCGCATCCTGGATGGCCTCAAGCTCGGGCGAATAGAATTCAATGATCTTTCCGCACTCGGAACAGATCATGTGATCGTGATGTTGATGCTTGTAGTTGTGCTCGTAATGCGCGCGGCCATCGCCGAAACGCACCTCGCGCGCCAGACCGGCCTCCGTTAAGAGTCGAAGGGTGCGATAAACGGTTGTCTGGCCCACCGTCGGATCTTTCTCTCGCACGAGCTGGTACAGATCTTCGCCGGACACATGGCCTTCGGTGCGCAGAAACACATCGAGAATCAAGTCGCGCTGCGCCGTGCGCTTAAGTCCCTTCTTCTGAATGTGTTTGAGAAAGACTTCCTGCTCTTCAGTCATCGTATTGGCGAAAGGCGTGCCTGCTTCGAAGAAGACAAAAGCATTCTAACACCTGGTTGAAAGTGTCAGAAGCCCGAGTGTCA
>DATLVM010000237.1:0-3063 GCA_035577445.1 Pyrinomonadaceae bacterium | reverse complement strand
GGCGGACGTTCTCAAATTAGTGTTTCGTCATGGGATGGTGCTGACTTTGATTGGTGTGGCGATCGGCATCACTCTGGCGTTTGCGCTGACGCGTTTGATGAGGAGCCTCCTGTTTGATGTCACACCCACAGACACGATGACGTTTGCGATTGTGGCGTGTGGTTTGGTGCTGGTGGCCCTCGTGGCTTGTCTAATTCCCGCGCGGCGAGCCACCAAAGTCGATCCATTGATCGCTTTAAGATACGAATGAAAGAGTCTTCGATCAGCAAAAGTCTGATGCAACCCGGCTGCGTGAGTTCACTCGGAGGATAAGACCATGAACACAATCTTTCAGGACCTGCGTTACGGCACGCGTATGTTGCTCAAAACGCCCGCGATCACTTTCATCGTCGTACTGGCGCTGGCGTTAGGCATCGGAGCTAACACCGCGATTTTCAGCGTGCTAAATGCCGTTGTGCTCCGGCCGCTGCCGTACGATAAACCAAACGAGTTGTTGTTTCTGAATGAACGCAGCGCTGTCTTGGATGAGATGTCGATCGCTTATCCGAACTTCACGGATTGGCGGAATCAGAACCACGTCTTTGAAAAGATCGGCGTCTACAACCGGAACAGTTACAACCTGACGGGTTATGGTGACGCGGAACGCATCTTAACGGCTCAGTGTTCAGCTGATCTGTTTTCAGCTCTGCGAGCGAACGCGCTGGTCGGCCGCGTGTTCACCAACGATGAAGACAAGCCCGGCGCGTCGCCCGTCGTAGTGCTGAGCTATGCGTTGTGGCAGCGTCGCTTCGGCGCGCAGAACAGCATTCTTAATCAATCGATAACGCTGAACGGAAAGAGCTACACAGTCATTGGCGTGATGCCGCCAGACTATGCGTATCCGAGTCGCGTTGAGATGTGGGTGCCGGTGGGCCCGCTCACCGATGATCCGAATTGGAAAGAGCGCGGTAACCATCCCGGCCTTTATGCGGTCGCGCGTTTGAAGCCCGGCATGACTCAGGCACAGGCTCAGGCCGATATGAATACGATCGCCGCGAACCTCAACAAACAGTACCCGGACTCGAATGCTCAGGATGGAATTCGCATCCGCACGTTGACGGAAGTCGTCGTGGGCCAAACTGTGAAGGACACTCTTTGGATTCTGTTTGGCGCAGTTGCTTTCGTTCTGCTGATCGCGTGCGCCAACATCGCGAACCTGTTGCTGGCGCGGGCCACTGCCCGGCGGAAAGAGATGGCCATCCGCGCGGCGATGGGTGCAGGTCGCTGGCGGATCGCTCGGCAGCTCTTAACTGAGAGTTTATTGCTCGCAATCATCGGCGGCGGACTCGGCCTGGGTATCGCGCAGTTGACGATCAAGTTCATTCTGTACATGAGTCCGACCGCAATTCCGCGCTCGCGCGAGATTACTCTTGATTGGCGTGTGCTCGCTTTCACGCTCGGAGTGTCAGTGGTGACGGGAATCCTGTTTGGATTAGTGCCGGCGCTCCAGGCAGGCGAGGTCGACGTACACGAGACTTTGAAAGAAGCCGGTCGCGGCACCTCAGCGCGACATTGGCTGCGCAGCTCGCTGGTGATCGTCGAAGTCGCGACCACGATGGTCCTGCTGGTTGGCGCGGGCCTGATGATTCGCAGCTTCTATCGGCTGGAAAATGTGAACCCGGGTTTTTCGTACGAGAACCTGGCCAGCTTCACGGTGGCACTACCACAGAAGAAATACGCTTCGCTCGAGCAACGCACGACGTTCTTCAATCAGTTGGTGCAAAACCTGAGGACGATGCCGGGCGTGCAATATGTTGGTGCGGCTTCAGGGTTGCCTTTGGGAAATAACGGGTGGCAGACCTCGTTCATGATTGATGGTCGCCCGAAGCCGCCACCTGCGGACAGTCCGCTGATGGAAGCATGCACGGTTACGCCGGATTATTTCCGCGCGATGAACATCCCGCTGCTGCGCGGGCGCTATTACAACGATCACGACGATCGGTCATTTATCGCGGGGAAGGACCTCAGCAAGCTGAACGAAGGCGAACGGATCGTTGCCGGCACTAACGTAATCATCATCGACGAGGAATTCGCGAAGCGTTACTGGCCCGGTGAAGAAGCAGTCGGGAAACGAATTAAGTTCGGCTCCGATGAATCATCGACTGTCCTGGAAGTCGTTGGCGTAGTCGGCCGAGTGAAAATGGAAGCTCTCGACGATGATTCGAATCGCGTGCAGGGTTATTTCTCATTCGCCCAGGTTCCTTTCACCGGGATGACGATCGTGGTCAAGGGCAACGGAGATCCGAATCAACTGATTGCCGCAGCGCGCAATCAGGTCCGAACTCTTGATCCCGATCAGCCGATCTATAACATTCGGACGATGGATGAGATTCGCGGTGAATCGGTTGCGCCGCAACGTTTGAATCTCATGCTATTGAGTATCTTTGCCGGGATCGCGTTCGTGCTGGCGATTGTCGGCATTTACGGCGTGATGTCGTACGCCGTGACGCAAAGGACCCACGAAATCGGAATACGCATGGCGATCGGTGCTCAGCCGCGTGATGTATTTCGAATGATCCTGGGGCAGGGCATGCTATTGACCGTCATCGGAATGGTGGCTGGTTTGGTAGGGGCATTCGCGCTCACGCGTTTGATGGCGACCATGCTCTTTAGCATCAAGCCAACCGATCCTTTGACGTTTGCCGCGGTGGCCGCGCTGTTAGTCGCGGTCGCCCTGATAGCGTGTTACATTCCCGGCAGGCGCGCGACCAAAGTCGATCCGGTGAATTCATTACGTTATGAATAGGTAATTGCATTTCTCAATTTACGGTTCCGCTCGCGATCAGGGGCACGATACGGAAACGAATCGCACAGGAGGGAACCATGTACGCTGTTGTCAAAGATGTTAAGTATGCGATCAGGAGTCTGCTCAAGCATCCAGGCTTCACAGCCGTAGCTGTAGCGACCCTGGCGATCGGCCTCGGAGCAAACATCGCCATCTTCACTTTCTTCAATGGGGTATTACTAAGGCCGCTTCCGTTTCCTAAATCGGATCGCCTCGTGGTACTGAGCGAGAAGAATCCG
>DATLVM010000236.1:0-15881 GCA_035577445.1 Pyrinomonadaceae bacterium | reverse complement strand
GGATGAGCCACGAACGTGGGCCGCGGCAACAGGAAGAAAGTCAGGGCTTTGTAACCCGCCAGCATCAGCAACGGCAGAAAGATAAGGTAATTCCACCAATCGTTGGAACCTTTCGTACTTCCAGGAGGACTTGCCGATGACGTTGCGGAGGCCTGCGGCGTTGCGTTCGCGTTTGATTTTCGATTTTGATTCGCATTTCTCTGCGTGTTGGTATTCGCGTTCAGATTTCCGGTGACGTTGGTGTTTCCCGTGACGTTGGTGTTTCCCGTGACGTTGATGTTTCCGGTGACGTTGCTGTTTCCCGTGACGTTGCTGTTTCCGGTGACGTTGCTATTTCCGTTCGCCCGGGTGTTGCCGTTTCCCTTTCCATTACCGTTGGCGTTCGGACCATTACTGTTTTGATTTTTGTTCTGATTACGGTTCGTGTTCCCATTCTGATTACCGAACTGATTCGCTGCGACTGTGATCGTTTGGCGCTTGCTACCACCAAGCTGCTTAATCCCACCATTCATCGGCAACCCAATGTCGACATAAGCCCGGTACGTTTTCGGGAGGCGGTAAACATGGGTCGCTTTCGGCTCAGTCTGCCATTCAGTTTTTGATCCGTCATCGAACACAAAGCGATAACTGAGGTTTCGCGCCGGGCTCGAAAGCTCAGCGACGAAAGTAACGGGTTGATTTGCGTCAACCGAAGACGGCGTTAGGATCAATCGCACGTCAGGAATCTGAAAAGGACTGGGTGTCGGTGCGGCCCCGCATCCTCCCACAGGCTTCACCAGGATCGAGTAAGTGTAGTTTCCACTGGACTGGTAAATGTGAACAGTCTGCGGCTGTCGCATGATCTGGCGGGCGTCGTCGCCAAAGAGTAGCGTGACTTGAAAGCACGGGTCTTTGATGACGCTCGCCGGCGAAAGAGTAAACGTCACCTTCTCGCCCACGGGGATGCTCGTTCGATCAGCCGAAGCTTTGACTTCCGGAATCCCGCGTTGCGAGGCGGTGGTGCGTGAACGAATCGTGACGATGTTTGGTTGCTGCGCGGGCGCGGATGGCGGCGCTTGAGAGTACAGTCCGACCGCAAACAGACTTATCAGTAGGAGGATTCGGGTGATGACCATCGGGGTTTAAGCTGAGTAAACTCGCATTATTGGCGCAGTTCCGCTATTTCAGCGCTATTGAGCCGGATCAGGACTCGCGACGTCCATGACTACCTGCCAGGCTCGGCCAATCTTCTTCCACACACGAACGTAACTGCCGTGCTCGACGAGCACGCCGCGGCTCTTGAATTCAAATGTGCCGTACGTGTAACCGAGATCGCCTGACGCCGACACGTCAGCCATAGTCGGTTGCCACGAAAGAGTCCCCAAACGCGAAGAGATGACTTCGAGCGCACGTTGTTTGCCCAGAGCCGGTGCGAGATCCGCTCTCAGCATCCGCACATCTTCAGCGAGATAAGCGTCGAAGGCGTTGACCGCGCCTTTCTTAGTAGCAGCCGCTGAGAAATCAGTTTCCAGCTTCATCAACTTCTCGCGCGACAGAGCGACGTTTGCTTTAGCCTTCAAGTCAGACGCTTCGTCGTTCTTGGGAAATTGCAGCAGCTTCGTTGCGTAAGATTTATCCGTCGACACGCCGCGATCGAGAACGGCCTTCCACGATCCATCGCCCTGCTTTTTCCAAATCGTGAAGTACTCGCCGAACGCGACGGGTTTGTCTTCCGGACCGTTCGGCCGAAACTCCCAGGGGCCGGTGGTCCAACCAAGATCTCCGGCGCGCGAAACATCGGCGTACTCCGGTTCCCAGCTCAGCAAACCTTTCCGTCGCTCACGTCCAGTCCAGAATTTCTTTCCGTTTACCGGCCCGGGTTGAAAGACGATTCCATCGCCGGCGAGAAATTCGATGAATGCGTCACGAGTGCCTTTCGTCGCCGCCGCTTTCGCGAACGCATGTTCCATTTCCACGAGCGCGCGACGCGTCTTTGTCCGCTCACTTTCCTGGTGTTTCTGGGGAACAGCTTCGAACGAAATCCCAAGGACCAGAGCGAGCCCAACGATCAAAACACTTCGCGACATAGAATCTCCTTTGGTCGGAGAGTCATATCATCGGTTGAGTCGTTTGACAATCCAGTTGAATGCCGGGTGGCGCCCTAATTTCAAAACTCGGATTTGACTGGAGCGCAACCGTCTCGGTTGTTGGCCTTAAGAGAGGGGCAAGAAGAGAAGGGCAAGCGAGGGCGCTTGCGCTCCAGTCCAGGCCGGCTCGCTATGATTTCAAATTAGGGGACTACCATACTTGACGCATCAAGCAGATGAAGCCCTCTCCCTTTGGGAGAGGGTTGGGTGAGGGCCTAGCAGCCGACGAGAACCAGTGTTCAAATACAGCGAGAGATGGATTCGCTCTGCGAATCCATCTCTCGCACAACTGGTTCAAATGGAATGGGCCCGCGCTAGGCCCTCATCCCCAGCCCTCTCCCAAAGGGAGAAGGGAGACAGGTATCAAATATTCATTTTGATTAATTAAGTATGTCATTGCCCAAATCAGGGCATTACTGAATGCCCGCGCTTGGGCGCAGATTTTTATGGTACGCTTCAAATGTGGCTGAACAGCGCATCGAAACTGGCTCGATGTCGCCACTGGCTCGCCGCCTGTGGTGGCTGATTTGGGGCCGCGCTGCCGCCGTGGTTTTCCTGTTCCTCGGGGCTGCCGCCTGGCGTTGGAACGCCGCCGCACCTGCCCCGGGCAACGCGATCACCGATGCTCTGCCAATCATCGTTAGCGTGGCCGCGCTAACAGTCATCTATTGCGTCGCGCGCATCGTTTGGAAGAACTACGCCGCGCAAGCAAGCATTCAATTCTTCTTCGATATCGTTCTCGTAACGTGGCTCGTTTGGATAACCGGACACGCCCGATCCCCTTACGCGGCGCTCTACGTCGTCATCATTTCTGTCGCCAGCCTCTATGTCGGGCCGCGGGGCGCGATGATTACTTCAATCTTCAGCGCGGCCTCTTTCAATTCCGCGGTTCTTTATGCCGTCACCGTGCGCGGCGCCACCAGTGAAGTCCTGGCCAACACAGTTCAATTGGTTGGCCTGTCAGACATCTCGTTCCTCGTGGTGGGGTTGCTGGCCGCGAAGTTAGCTCATGGACAGACAAAGTCTGATGTGCAACTGGCGGCAGCGACGCGATCGCTGGCCGATCTGCGCGCGCTGCACGAACGCATAGTCGAATCGATTCGCTCAGGCGTCATCACCACCGATCTTCAAGGACACATCTATACCTTCAACGCTGCTGCCGAAGAGATTACCGGTTACAAACCAGCCGAGGTCCGAGGGCACGACGCGTCGATGTTTTTCGGGGACATGTCGCGACAAATCACCGATTCAATGAACGCCGCCGTAACCGGAAAAGTCAGCCCGCGATTTCAGGCGGATTGCTTGACGCCAAACGGCTTGGCCTTGCGCCTGGGTTTCACCATTGCCCCGCTGTCATCTGAGTCGGGAGACACGACCGGCATGGTAATCACGTTTCAGGATCTGACGGACATCCGTGCCCTGGAAGAGACTTCGCGCCGACAGGATCGTTTGGCGGCCGTCGGTCGGATGGCTGCATCAATCGCGCACGAGATCAGAAATCCGCTCGCCGCCATGCGCGGCTCGATTCAAATGCTCCGCGCCGAGATGGACGGCGATACGGAGCAGGCGCAACTGATGGAAATCATCCTGCGCGAATCAGATCGTTTGAACAAGATCGTCGCCGATTATTTGAACTATGCGCGGCCTCGTCCGGCTGAGTTGAAGAACGTCGATTTGCGCGCCCTGATTAGCGACACCTTCAAGCTGCTGCGCAACAGCGACGAGCTTCTTGATGGGCATCGGCTTGAAGAGCATTTGCCTGATCGGCCGGCAATCGTCTCGGGAGATCCAGAGCAGCTCAAGCAGGTCTGCTGGAACATCGCGCGGAATGCGCTGAAGGCAATGCCTGAAGGCGGCAAGTTTCGGGCTTCTCTGGAAGAAGTCGACGGCCATCGCCTGCGCCTGTCGTTCAGCGACGACGGGTGCGGAATGACGCCCGAACAGGTCGAGCGCCTGTTCGAACCCTTTACTTCGACGACGGGCGGAACAGGTTTGGGCCTGTCAATTGTGTATCAAATTATTCGCGACCATAGTGGTACAATCAATGTTCGCAGTCGCATAGGACAAGGCTCGACGATTACGATCGAGCTGCCGAAGTCGCAGTAGAACAGATTATTTGAGATTTGATATTTCTCATTTGTTGATTTAACAAACGTGGGTCTTCGGTGACACGATGAAACAGGGAACCGCCATCGCTACGGACAGAGAGATTCGATCTCAGGCTGACGTCTTAGAAGAGCGACTGATTGAGTTTGCGGTCCGTATAATAAAGCTGCCGGCCAGGCTGCCGAAAACTCCGGCTGGGCGTCATATTGCCGGGCAAATTCTTCGATCCGGCACTTCTCCCGCGCCTAATTACGGCGAAGCAAGAGGAGCCGAAAGTCCTAACGACTTCACGCACAAAGTTCGTGTAGTTCTAAAGGAGCTTAACGAAATCTTGATCTGGCTACGCATGATTGAGCGCAGCGAACTTCTGAGAGCCGACCTGCTGCTTGATATCATCGGCGAGAATACCGAACTCTGTAAGATCTTTGCGACCACGTTAAAGACTGCGCGCGCGAAAACCAATCTCAAATGAGAAATATCAAATATCAAATGTCAAATAAGCTTTTCTGATATGGCAAATCTTCTTATAGTCGATGATGAACTCAGCATGCGCCAGTTTCTGACGCATCTGTTGCAGCGCGAGGGCCATTCCATCCGCGTCGCCGAGAATGGTAAGGCCGCGATGACACAGCTCCGGCAACAGCCCGCCGACGTCATTATCTCTGACGTGAAGATGCCCGACATGGGAGGCATCGAACTGCTGCGCGCCGCGCGCGAACTCCATCCCGAAATCGAAATCATCATGATGACGGCCTTCGCAAACGAGCAGACTGCTCATGAAGCGTTTCTGCTCGGCGCGTTTGACTTTGTTCATAAGCCGTTCGACAACGAGCTTCTGAAAGAGAAAGTGGCGCGCGCGCTGCAAAAGATTTCGATCGTCAAAGAGAAGCAAGCGCTGCAAATCGAGAACGAAGCCCTCATCAAGGGACAGCGTGCGCGCGGCCAACTCGGCAACATCGTCGGCCAATCGGATCGGATGCAGGCTGTCTATCAAATGATCGAAACGGTTGCGCAGGTGCAATCCACGGTGCTGATCACCGGTGAATCCGGCACCGGCAAGGAACTAGTCGCGCGCGCGATTCACGATCTCAGTCCCCGCGCGCAGAAACCTTTTGTTTCGGTTAACTGCGGCGCTTTCACCGAGACGCTGCTGGAATCGGAATTGTTCGGTTATGTGAAGGGATCGTTCACCGGCGCGAACACGAATCGCAAAGGACTGTTCGAAGCTGCCGAGCAAGGAACGATCTTCCTCGATGAAATCGGCGAGATGTCAGCCGCGATGCAGGTCAAGCTGCTCCGAGTTTTGCAGGAGCGAAAGGTACGTCCCGTCGGCGCTCATGAGGAAACTGTCGTCAACACGCGCGTGATTGCTGCTACGAATCGCGATCTCTCGGCGATGGTTAAGGACGGATCTTTCCGCGAAGACTTGTTCTATCGCGTCTCAGTCATTCCGATGGAGCTGCCGCCGCTGCGTGAACGCGGCACCGACATTTCTGAGCTGGCCGAGCATTTCATCAGCAAGTATTGCGAGCAGACCGGTCGCACAATTGCGATCAGCGCGCCGGCGATGCGTCTGCTGGAAAGTTACTCATGGCCCGGCAACGTCCGCGAGCTCGAACACACCATCGAACGCGCCGTCGCTCTGGAACGCACTGAGATGATTCAGCCCGAGCGTCTGCCCGAACAGATCACCAATTACAGTCAGACGCGCATCAGTTCTGATCTGCAACTGCCGGATGATGGAATCAATCTCACCGCGCATCTCGATCAGCTCGAGAAGACTTACGTGCTCGAAGCTCTCAAGCGCACCGACGGCAATCAAACCGGCGCGGCTGATCTTCTGAAGATGTCTGTGCGGTCGCTGCGGCATCTTCTGGACAAACACGGCATTCGCGGATTGACCGCACAGATGCGAGACGAACGCCGCAATTCAGATACTATTCCTCGCCGGCGAGCTAACGATCCTTATCCTCGGCGTCGTGAAGAGGACCTTGACGAAGCTGGCGAAACCTCGGGCCAGGCTGCCAGCGCCGGCGAAGGAAATTAAGCCCGACCGGCGTCTCGAAGGTGCAGCGACCAACTAACCGCTGAATGTCAAAATCACACCACGCGCGCGCCGACCAGCCGCACCGCCGACGAAATCGAAAAGCTTTTCTCGTAATCGCACTCTTTGCGATTGCGGCATTGGCTCCCGCAATACTGTGGGGAGTTCCGGCGAGCCGGGACCTGCAACATCATTTTCGTTTGGCGCTCGCCTACAAAGAATCTTTTAGTCAGCACAACTTCTATCCCGGCTGGTTGGCCGAAGCCAATAACGGTTACGGCGACGTCAGCCTGCGTTTTTATCCACCCGGTCTGGGATTTCTTCTGGCTGTTGTGCGCACCGTGATTGAGAGCTGGTATGCGACGGCGTTCATAGCTTTTACGTTGCTGACCCTGATCGGAGGCGTCGGCGTATGTCTGTGGGCAAGAACTTTCTACGATCCGCGAATCGCGATGTGGGCGGGAGTGATCTACATCTTCATGCCTTATCGCATTAACGAACTGTACCAATCGTCTCTGCTCGCGGAATACGCGGCGGCGGCCGTGCTGCCTTTTGCTTTCGCGTTTACTGAAAGGTTATGCCGCGCAGGCGGTCGCCGAAACGTCGCTGGCTTAGCTGCGTCCTACGCTTTGTTAGTACTCACCAATCTGCCCATGACGATCATCGGCTCGTATGCGCTGGTCGCCTATCTGATTTTGCGAATCGATCGAAAGAACTTATGGCCAACGGTCGCGCGCTTCGCGGGAGCTATGGCCCTCGGATTGGCAGCCAGCGCCTGTTTCTGGGTAACCGTTGTTGCAGAATTGTCCTGGCTCAGGCCCGATAACGAAACTGCTTTCTCCAGAGCGAACTTCATCTTGGCGAGCTTTCGTCCACAGCAAGGCGATACGAATATCTGGTACGGCAACCTTGTGGTGCTGGCCACTCTCGCGATGACTCTGCCTGCTCTCATCCTCGTTCGTCGTGATGAGAGCAAACCCAAAGCCGGATTTCGAAGCCTCGCAATCTTCGCAGGATTTTCCTTCCTGATGAGCACGATCATCAGTCTTCCTCTTTGGGAGATTTTGCCAAAACTAAAAGACGTTCAGTTACCGTGGCGCTGGCTGGCCGTGACTTCGGCAGCTTGCGCGGTGCTGGCCGCCGGCAGCATCCCGCGCTGGAAAGAGGTTGCTCAGAGCAATCGGCGGTCGCTGGCACTGCTGGCCGTCGGCTGTGTGTTTACGTCTCTCGCTTTCACCTCGCATCCGATAAGAGAAACCAAGTACATATCGTCAGCCAGGTTGGACCAAGTTGTCACGACGGTGCAGGGACTGCCGAGCATAGGTCCGTGGTATCCCAAGTGGGTGGCGGAAAGATATGAAGTCATCCCACAGCAAGTGTCAGCGGGTGACCGGACTGTCAACGTCAGCACGTGGGATGCTGAACGCAGAGTATTCCAGGTAAGTGCCGGCGCTGCTACCGATGCCCGAGTGCACACGTTCTACTATCCACTTTGGATTGCTTCGGCGGGCGGCAGACCGCTCTCCACGCGGCCTGATCAAGATGGGACGCTATTGGTGTCGCTGCCCGCGGAAGTTGTTACGGTTGACTTGTCGTTCCATGAACCACTGCGGTCAAAGATCTCTATGATCGTTACTTTGGTTGGCGCCGGCTTGATCATATTGCTCGTTGTGCCTCGCGGAAAGCGCAAGCAATAATCCGCCGCAACCGCGCTTCGCCGTTGGCGACCGCCTTTGCCAATTCCCGTCACTCATCCTCTGACAGAATTTGTCAGAAACTAGTGATCACATCGCTCGCACTTTTTCACACAATCACGTCGATTCTTAAGAACCCTCAGCTTTTCGTCAGGTCTTCGACCTTTTCACCTAATTCGTTTCTCTGGCACGGGGCTTGAGATAGCCAGCCTGACAAATCGCGCGCTGCGGTTGTTCATTGAGACAAGTCCGGTGGCGCCGAAGGGAAACCAAAGACAAACCAACTTATCTCTAAGGAGCAAATGAAAGATATGACGACCAAAAACCAGAAGGGCTTCTCGTTGATCGAGCTGCTCATCGTTGTGGCGATCATCGGCATTATCGCCGCCATCGCTATCCCCAATCTTCTCGCTTCCCGGCGCGCCGCGAACGAAGGTTCAGCTCAACAGTCACTGCGCACGATGTCCAGTGCTGAGGCGACCTACGCGTCCACCATCGGCGGTGGCAGCTACGCCCCGGTCTCGGATCTTCTCGTTCAGAGTCTGATCGACAGCCAGCTTGCTAGTGGCTCGAAGAGTGGTTACAACTTCACCACCGGCACTGCGCCCACAGCTTCCACGACCGCTTTTGTGATTGCGGCCGCGCCCACCAGCATCACTGCTGGTAGCGCAACTGGAACCCGCGAGTTTTGCATCGACCAAAGTGGCGTGTTGAGTGCCAAGACGGCAGGCGCCACGACCGTCGCGACTTCTTGCACCGGCTTTGCGCCTACCGGCAACTAATCTCTCACTAAGTTTGCCGATCATTCCCTTTGGGGGCAGGGTTAATTCCCTGCCCCCTATTTTACAAGCGCAGCTTGAATCCTTGCCCGAGAGCCCAATACCAAGCCGAATCACTTCAATACGAAACGAATGTGCGCCCCCAACAAAAGGACAAGGACAACAACATGCGCCGCCAATCACATTCGGGCTTCTCTCTAATCGAGCTAATGATCGTCGTGGCGATCATCGGCATCATCGCTTCGATCGCTATCCCCAACATGTTGGCGTCAAAGCGGGCAGGGAACGAAGCCTCGGCCCAATCATCGATTCGCACGATTAGCTCGTGCGAGCAAACGTACTATCACACCTTCGGGAACGGTAACTACGCTAACCTGGCAACGTTAGGCGTGCGGGTGATGACTGACAGTGTTCTCTCAACCGGAGACAAGAGCGGCTATCACTTTGAAGCCACGCCTGAGACGGATCGGTTTTGGGCTACCGCCTTCCCCGTCGTATCTTCCGGCATCGGCGAAACGGGCACCCGTCGATTCGCAGTAGCTGAAGACGCCGTGCTGCGCGGCGACGCAGATTTGGCCTCAGGTGCGCCCACGGATCATGCCTCGGTGCTGTTATTGCCCGCGGTGGGAAACTAGTTTTTTGATTGAATTTGAATCTGCCCGAATTTGCGGAGGTGGGAGTCAGTACTCCGCCTCCGCATCTTGCTTTTCAAAGCCTGAACCCATCGCGCGAGTTACTGGTGCGCTACTTAGTTGGACAATTAACCACGACTCTTCTTATATTTGGTGCGACGAAGCGCCGTGACCATGAGCCAAACGCCATCTGACGCGACGCGACAGATCGAATCCGCACAACCGCCGAGGGGCGGAACTCCAGACCAGTCTTTGAGCTTGAGTTTGCGACGCACATTCGCGATCGCGCGCAACGCATTTCGCGAAGCTGTCCGCGATCGAGTTCTCTACAATCTCGTGCTGTTTGTGCTCCTGCTGATTGGGGGCGCGATCTTCCTTGGCGAACTGTCCGCCGGACAGGAAGCAAAGATCATCGTCGACTTGAGCCTGAGCGCAATGCTTTTGTTCGGCGTCTTTATCGCGATCTTTGTTGGCGTCGGTTTGGTTTACAAGGAGATTGAGCGGCGCACGCTGTATGCGATTCTTTCCAAGCCGATCAGCCGCGGCCAGTTTCTGCTGGGAAAATACCTTGGGCTCTGCGCCACGCTGTTCGTCAACGTCCTGATCATGGGCCTCGGCGTCTCGCTGGCGCTCGTATATATCCACCGCGGGTGGGATCCGCTGGTCGTAAACATCTGGCCGGCGATCCTGCTCATCTATTTTGAGCTGGCGATAATTACCGGCGTCGCGCTCCTTTTCTCTTCCTTTTCTACGCCCGCGTTGTCCGCGCTGCTGACATTCTTTGTTTTCATCATCGGACATTTCAGCGCCGACTTGAAGGCGCTCGCTAATTCCGGCAGCAGTGCGCGTTTTGTGTTTCGCGCGCTCTATTACCTGTTACCGAACTTAACGAACTACAGCGCAATTGCCGCCGCATCGCACGGAACAGTTCCTGATGCGACGTCGGTACTGCTCGCGATCGCCTATGCGATTGTATATAGCGCCGTCCTGTTGGCGGCAGCGTCTTTGATTTTCGGCCGGCGTAATTTCAAATGAAGCGCAGCTTACTATTGATTTCGATCCTGATTGCCGGGTTGGGCGCGAGCGTAGCGTTAGCGCACGTGATGGACGCGCGCCGTGTCGCTGATCAGGATCAATCCGACGAAACGCTTTACGTCAGCGGCCCAACCGCAAAGCGACTCGCGCTGGGATTCAACGGCCTCGCGGCTGACTGGTACTGGATGCGCTCGCTGCAATACGTCGGGCGAAAGATCGTGCACTTTGAAGACACGCACGACGCGCGCGTTTCATTTAGCGCTCTCGGCGATCTCGATCTGGGACAGCTGGCGTCGCTGCTGAAAGCAAGCACGACGCTCGATCCGCAGTTCATGGCGCCTTACGAATACGGTGCGATGATTCTGCCGGAGATCAATTCCGACCAGGCGATCGATTTGCTGAATTACGGAATCGCCGCGAACCCGAACGAGTGGCGTTTGTATCAACATCTCGGCTACGTCTATTGGCAACGGCACGATTATCAAAAAGCGAGCGAGCTTTACACCGCGGGCGGCAAGTTGGCGGGCGCTCCACCGTGGATGCTGGCCATGGGCGCCCACATGAAAGCTGAAGGCGGATCGCGCAATTCTGCGCGCGAGATGTATCGGCATCTTTATGATTCATCGCACGACAAAGCAGTGCAGGACATGGTTGAAAAGCAAATGATGCGGCTGGATTGGCTGGACGATCGGGAAATAATTCGCCACGTCATCGCTGTTTACAAAGAGAAAAACGGCCGCTGCCCCGCGTCGTGGCTTGAAATAAGTGGCCAGTTAGGTGAAGCACGCATGATGTCGGCTCCGAATTCAGCTCGCGGGTTAAAAATGGATGCGACGGGCGCTCCGCTCGATCCTTCGGGAGTCGCTTACTGGCTGGAAGATTGCGATGTTGATTTAGGCAAGGACACACAAATTCCGCGAAGATGACGATCATCGAAATTCAAAACCTGACGAAGGATTACGAGGTTGGATTCGCGCGTAAACGCAAAGTGCGCGCGCTCGACGGCCTGTCGTTGACGGTTGAAGCGGGGCACGTCTTTGGATTTCTGGGCGCGAACGGCGCGGGCAAGACGACGACGCTGAAACTTCTGATGCGCCTGATCTTTCCCACTAGAGGCACAGCGAGGATTCTCGATCGCGATATCAGCGATGTCTCAATGCACGGGCGCATCGGATACCTTCCAGAGAATCCGTACTTCTATGACTACCTCACCGCACGCGAGTTCATCGATTACTGTGGCCGGTTGTTCGGCTTCGATAAGTCCATTCGCGAACGCAGAACCGACGAAGTTTTGTCGCGAGTCAACCTCGATAAGAAAAGTTGGGACCGGCAGCTTCGCAAGTTTTCAAAAGGCATGCTTCAGCGCGTCGGCATGGCGCAGGCGCTGGTAAACGATCCCGAGATCGTGTTCCTCGATGAGCCGATGAGTGGACTCGATCCCGTCGGGCGCCGCGAGTTCCGCGACCTGATTGCTTCCTTAAACAGCGAAGGCAAAACGATATTCATGTGTTCGCACATCCTGTCGGATATCGAGGTTCTTTGCGACAGCATCGCGATTTTGAAGGGCGGTAAGCTCGCGCATGCAGGTACGCTCGAGGAATTGCGGGTTGGCCAGGCGAATGCAATCGAAATCATCGCGAGCGGTGCGGATGCTGACACCCTGAAGTCACAATTGAAGATTCAAGCTGAAGTCACCACCACACCCAGCGGTTTGCGAATCGCGGTTGCAGATGAGAAGGACGTCGACGCCGTGATCGAGGCGCTGCGAAGCGTCAACGGAAAGCTCGTGGCTGTTCAGCCCGTCAAGCAATCATTAGAAGAGCTGTTTCTCTAGTGTCAGAAGCCCGACCGTTGTGTCAGAAGCCCGACCGTTAGGGAGGGCAACTCGCCGGACCAATCAGCCACAGATGAACACGGATTTACACGGATAGGAGAAATCAAAACTGTTCTGATCTGCGTTTATCTGCGTGAATCTGTGGCTAACTCTTCTCGCGAGGTGCCCTCCCTGACGGTCGGGCTTCCGACACTCACCGCAAAATAAATCCGGTCACTTCCATTTTGATGTTTGCGCGATCGTCTTCGTCAGTAAAACCGTCAATCACGATTGCTACGCGCATCGTCTTGTTGGGATCGAGTTCCGGCTGGCGTCCGGGAACAACCACCAGCGTGCGCTGCTTCACAGGCTTACCGTCGTGATCGACGACCGCCGCGCGAATCTCCAGTCCGGTTATGGTCTTTCCCGTAAAGTTCCGGGCCGTCGTCTGCAAAGTCATAACCGTATCCCCCAACGCTCGCTTGGCTTCGTCAGCTTCCGGATCATCAAGCGCAATCAACTTGGCGTACTTGTCCCAATCTGGCGAGCCTGGACGAATCGCGCCCTGTAATGTCGGCGTAGTGCTTGGCGCGACCGATTTACGCAGCAGCAGATAAAAAAAGCCGCCGATGAATACGGCCGCGATCACCGCTACGACAATGATCAGAGTACGACGAGGTTTATCTTCGGGAATACTGTGGTCTGTCGGCATGATTGTTTGACGCTCATTCTAGCGCATCAGTTCCAGCCATGCGAAATTACGCGACGATGCGGCGGCGCTAGTCTCCTCAAGGGCTCAACCATTACAATCGATTTCATGAATTGTCCTGTTTGTAAGTCTCCGGTGTTAGATAAAACTGAACTTGATTCGCATTTATCTTCGTACCAATGTGGGAACTGTCGAGGAAACTGGATTCGCGGCGCGGAATATTGGACCTGGGTTGAACGGCATGGGACCGATTTGGCGGAACGCGTTCATGAGACCGAGACATTAGAACTGGCTGAACCAGGGCTTCCGATCGATTGCCCTGAATGCCGCTTTCGGATGGTCAAGTATCTCGTCGGTCGCGGCCTTCCCTTCACCATCGATCACTGTCATGGCTGCAAAGGCATCTGGCTGGACGGCAATGAGTGGGAAGCGCTCAAGAAACGCAACCTGCACGACGATTTGAACTTGATGTTCACCTCGTTTTGGCAGAACGAGGCGCAACGCGAAGCGCGGAAGAAGAAGATGGAAGAAATCTACGTCGATCGATTCGGCGCGGGTGATTATACCGAGATCAAACGCATCCGTTACTGGCTCGACACTAAAACAAATCGCGAAGAGCTGCTGGCGTTCCTGATTGACAAGAATCCTTACGAAGTATGAAGAGGCGTTGAAGATGACTGAGCGCGACAAAGCCGAGCTTTGGTATGAAACCAACCTCGATATTTTTCTGAATCGCTGGTACGCAAACTACGAGGAAGCGCGTGCCGGCCTGGAAAAGCATGGCGGATTCCTGCTCCCCTACCGGCATCACTTCTTTGTCTGCCAGGCGGACGTGATTCAGGCGCTGGGGCTGGACCCTAACGACGCTGATTGGGAAAAAATTGGTTTTGATTTGTCGCAGCCGGCGAACCAGGAAGCGTTTGAGCGCCTTCGCCAAAAGCGCGAAGAGATCGTCACGGCGCGGGAACAGAAATAGCCAATTCGCGGACAACGTCTTCATAAAGCCACACGGTTTCATCGACCATTTGCTCCAAGCCAAATCGCTGACGCGCCGCCTGCTGCGCGTTCGCGCCAAGCCGCGCGCGTTCCGCTGGATCACTCAGCAATTCGCTGATTGATTTAGCGAGCGCGTCAATATCGCCGACCGGCGCTATTCGACCGGTCACACCAGGTACAATGACTTCACAAGCACCGTCTGTTTCGGTCGCGACTACGGGAATGCCGGCGGCCATGGCTTCGACGACGGCCATGCCGAAGGACTCAGATGCGGAAGTTGAGACGAACAGATCGAGCGTCGCCAGCAGCTTCGCGACATCTTCGGTCCATCCGGCCAGTTGAACTCGATCTTCGAGATGCGCATCGGCGATTAACTGCGTGAGGCGACTGCGATTCTCTCCATCGGGCGATTTGTCTTCGCCGGCGATGATGAATTCAACATCGTCACGTTCAGCACAGATGCTCTGCGCGACCCGAACGAAGTCTTCGTGACGCTTCACAGGTGCGAGTTCGCCAACGGCGCCAACGCGCAGCTTCTTCCGGTTCGGCGGCGCGGTTGTCTTGGCCGTCGCGAAAGCTTCGACATCGATGCCGTTGTGGATAACGCGAATGACCTCTGATTTGAAGATCGCCTGCGATCGCAGAGCGTCGGCGACTGGTTGCGAGACCGCGATCACCCGCGCCGTCCGGCGCAGCGTCAACTTATGCACACGACCAAGCGGAAACATCACGTGGCGGGTTAGGACTAGCTGCGCACTGGAACGCCCGGCGGCCAGCGCCGCCAGGGGATAATCACGACCAACGTGCGCATGAATAATTTGCACAGAATGAGATCGAGCAAAGCGCGCGAGTTTCCATGCGCTCCCGAGACTCAGAGCGTTTCGCATTGGCAATTCAATGATGTGATCGCGCGGAACATCCTGCAACAGAACGCGGAGCGGTGAATCGGGCGCAAGCGCGGCGAATACATCGTGACCTCGCTGCGCGAGGCCGTTTGCGAGACTCGCAACGTGCTTCTCACCGCCGCCGATCGAACGCGCCGAGCAGATGTGCAGAATCCGCATGCGCAGGATTGTAACGCAAAGCAAATCAGCCTGCGGCGGTTTCATCTCCCTCTCCCGTTTGCGAGAGGGTTGGGGTGAGGGTACAAAGTTAAGCTAACGTAACAGAAAACTTTCTTACGAGGCTACGCCTCGGAAAAAGATAAAAATAACTTTCATCGCTACTCCGCCCTCACCCTAGCCCTCTCCCAAAGGGAGAGGGAAAATCAGTTTTCCTTCTCATCGCGATCGTCCTTGCTCACGACTTTGCAGTGCTATAGGCTTGCGCGACTGCTGCGTTCCGCATGGCGACATCCAATTCGAACCCGAACACCTTCGCAACGCGCATCATCAACGCCTTAGTCTGGTGTGGCTCGCTGATCTACGCCATCGCGGCGCCGCATTCGATCGCGATTTCATGGGTGGGCATTTCACTGCTCGTTCTCGGCTGGCTAATCAGAACAATAGTCACGCGGCGATTGGGCATTCAGCGCTCACCCATGGATCTGCCTTTGCTGCTCTTCATCGTGTGGACGGTGCTGTCTTCAATTCTCTCGATCGAGCCGCGCGACAGCCTTCCGAAACTAATTAACGTCAGCACTTTTCTGTTCTTCTACCTGACGCAGAGCCTACTGACTCGCAAACTCGCGATCACGGTGGCTGGGATGATGATTCTATCCGCCGCCGCTGGTGTGCTTTGGGGCGCGGGTGAACTAATTCTGGGACGCGGCGTGAGCGTAAGCGCGCTAGCGGCTGACAGTCCGCTTCGTTCGGCGACACCGCTCACCGCGGGCGATGTGATCTGGCGCGTGAACAATCACCGGGTCTCGACAGTCGATGAGATCAACGACGGCATTCGACGAACGTGCGCCGGCTGCGCGCTGCGCTTGAGTGTTATTTCGCGCGG
>DATLVM010000235.1:0-15463 GCA_035577445.1 Pyrinomonadaceae bacterium | reverse complement strand
CCCAGCGCGCAAGGATCATTGTTTGGCTAGATTTTCATTCGTTTTGAATTGCCCAGTCCCAATCAAAGCTAGCCACAGATACACACAGATCTACACAGATAGAACAATAACGGCTCGTTCTGATCGGTGCCTATCCGTGCCCATCTGTGGCTAATTCGCGCACGGCCCCATTACGTAAACCCGCTGGAAACCAAACTTCTTTGAGCGTTATCTAAGGAATAGGTTGACTAAACAAAATACTGAGGGTAAAAGGTAATCTCCCTCCATGCCGATACCAATTCACGATCTTTGGTGGATAGCTGCGGGTGGCAGTGCCGGCGCCGGTGCACGTCTCATGAAAGCGCGTATCGAGGCGGTCATTTCTGCCCGTCGCCGTCGCAGTGTGCCCGATCCAACCGGTGAGTTGCTCAGGCTGCAAACGTTGTATGGCTATAATCCGCATTCGCTGGTGAGCATTGCGCCCGGCGCGCAGCGTTGGTCAACGCCGGACATTGACGGCGCGATTATTTACGGAGAGTTCGGCCGCGTCTGGTTGGCGGCGGGAGATCCTTTGGCTTCGCACGACGAGATGGCTGAACTCGCGCGGCAGTTCGCGACCTTCGCAAAACGAAAGGGCAGAGTCGTCGCGTTCGTTCCCACGACCGCAGAGTTCGCGAACCAGGTAGCGCCCCACCAATTCAAAGCAGTGAAGGTTGGCGCCGCGCCTTACTTCGATTTGAAGGTTTGGAATCCGCGTGGCGATTGTGCGAAGAAGTTGCGTGCAGGTGTGAATCAAGCACGCCGCGCAGGCGTTGAGATTCAGTACTTTGATGATGTGGAGCAGCGGTTGAGAAAAGAAACCGCTGAATTGTGTTTGCGATGGCTGGGCACGCGTCGCGCTGCGACGACGTTCGGGTGGCTGATCGCGCTCGATCCGTTCCTGCATTCCGAATACAAGAAATATTTTGCCGCGCGTATTGAGGGAAGACTCGTCGGCTTTGTTGCTGCCAGTCCGATTCCGACGCGTAAGGGCTGGTACCTCGAGGACGTGATCAGCGCGCCCGATGCTCCGCAGGGAACAGCGACGTTGTTAGTCGTTGAGGCGTTGAGCGAATTAAGAGCGCAAGGTGCTTCGGTGGCGACTTTGGGAACTTCACCTTTGGCCTCTGATGGCGCGAATGATCTGCCAACGAATCGAGTGATTGCGGGCGCGCTCGACATGGCAGCGCGACGGCTTGGTGGGTTCTATAACTTTGAAGGGCTGCGTCGCTTCAAGAGCAAGTTCGTGCCCACCTGGTGGGAGAGCGAATACGCGCTGACGCAACCGGGCGTCGCGATTCCACCGCGCGTCGGGCACGCGATTGTGCGCGCGCTAGTTCCCGGCGGCCTTACCCAGTTGCTGACGCGGCAAGCAATTCGTGCAATCAAAGGCGGCGCCGAATAGTCGGTCGGGCGCTGCTGACCTAATCCAGGATAATCAGTAACTGAATCCCTCACGTCCCCGTCTAAGGTAGCAGTTCCCCCAATCGAACGATCGTGAGCGTCACCGGTCGACTTAAACAAAAGTACATCGCCTCGCGAGTGGCGCACGATCACCCGCTCGCCGAATCAGTTTTCGTCAGAGTTGATGACGCGGATCTTCACTTTGTCATCAAGGGCTCAGGTCGTCCGGTGGTTTTCATTCACGGCAATCCGGGATCGTGCCAGGATTGGTCCAGGCTCTATGCGCCGGTGTCATCGCGCTATCGAATGCTGGCGTTCGATCGGCCGGGACATGGTCATAGCCAGCGGCCCAATCATCGGCCGATAACCGTTGATGTGCAGGCGCAGATGCTGCACGAGGCTTTGCATAAACTCGCCATTGATCGGCCGTTGCTGGTTGGCCATTCGTGGGGCGCGGCGTTGGCGCTCGCCTATGCGCTGCAATTTGGCGAAGCCTTATCAGGGGCCGTGCTGTTGGCGCCGGCTGTTTATGAAAGCGATGACGGTGTTTCGTTCCTCACCAAGCTGCCCGCTTGGCCGGTTATCGGCGACGCGGTGAACTTCATTTTCACGCCGTTGCTCGGCGCCTGGGTCGTACGCACTGACCTTGCGAAAGCGTTCGCTCCCGATCCCGTTCCCAGGAAATATCTTCGGCACGTCCTGTCAGAATGGACTCGGCCCCGCAAGGTGAAGTGGTATTCCGTGGACGATGCGCTGCTGAATGAAAGTCTGCCGAAGTTGACTCCTAATTACCACGAGATCCGTGTTCCTATATCGATTGTGACGGGAGACTCTGACCTGATTGTCCCGGTTAATGAGAATGCGCATCGCCTGTACGACGTTCTGCCGCATTCAAAGCTGACCATCCTTGACCAGACCGGCCATCAAATTCCGTTTACTCGACCAGACGCCGTCATTGAAGCCATCGACAGTGTGGCTGCGATGACTTTCGCCCCAGCTTGATTGCGAGCAAACCCGGCGCAATTGTTTCTTAACAATCCCCTAGAGACAGTCCGGCGCCGACCTCTGTATAATGACGGCACCGACCAACTGAATCTGCTGAGGAGGGCAAACGGATGTTTATTCGAGATGTCATCCAGGATCGCGAACCCTATTCGATGCGCGACACGGCGAGCGTCCTTGAGGCTGCCGAGTTCATGGCGACCAGAAGGATTGGCGCGGTGTGTGTGCTCGATGGAGACGAGAAGCTGATTGGCGTTTTCTCAGAGCGTGATCTCTTGAATCGAGTCGTCGTGCCCCGCAGCGATCCAGCGTCGATGAAGCTGGGGGAGGTGACGAGCCCACTGCGCGCGGTGATTAGTTGTGACGAAACACCTCGTCAAGCCCTCGAACGAATGGAAAAGATTGGCAGCCGTCACTTGCCTGTAGTCGATGGCGAGAAGTGGGTCGGAATGCTTTCGATGCGCGATCTGCTGCGCGTCGAGCTCAGCGAGCAGGGCGACGAGCTGAAGCTTCTGCATGAGTACATTGGCCAGTGAAAAGATCTATTTGACATTTGATTTTTGAGATTTGTCATTTGTTTATCGACGGTGGCAGCACGGTCGCGTCAGTGGGTACGCGGAGTCAAACGAAATCAATTCGCAAATGAAAAATGTCAAATATCAAATGTCAAAATAATCCTCTTCTCGCGCGTCTAACGGACATGAAATCTGTAGTGTTAGCCTTCTCGATCACGGTGATTGCCCTCGCCTGTAGTCATCCGCCTCCCGGTCGCGGCGCAGGTGAAATTGAAACGTCACAACTGACTAAATCATCGTTCAAAGTAGAAACCGTTATTCCCAACCTCGAAGTCGTCTGGTCGATCGTTTGGGCGCCGGACGGTCGGATGCTCTTCACTGAGCGACCCGGCCGCGTCCGCGTGTACGAGAATGGCAAGCTGCGACCTGGACCACTGTTCGTTGTGCCTGACGTCGAACCACGCGGTGAAAGCGGATTGATGAGCATTGCGCTGCATCCGCAGTTTGCTGCGAATCACTTTCTATATTTGTCTTATGCGTACAATTCGAACGGTCAATTGGTGCGCGTAGTTCGCTATCGCGAGACTCCGGCCGGCTTCGTTGACCGACAGGTCATCATCGAAAATATTCCCGCTGCGCAGTTTCATGCCGGATGTCGTTTGCGATTTGGACCGGACGGAAAGCTATACATCACGACGGGCGATGCAACTGATCGTGAACTAGCGCAGCAGCTTGATTCGCTCGCCGGAAAAATTCTGCGGCTGAATGATGATGGGACGGTACCCAAAGATAATCCATTTGTCAGTCAACAGAACGCGCGGCCCGAGATTTGGGCCTACGGCAGTCGCAATTCGCAAGGCATCGATTTTCAACCAGGCACGAATGCGCTTTGGGAAACGGAACACGGCCCGAGCGGCTTCGACGGTCCGGGCGGCGGCGACGAAGTGAATATCATCGATCGCGGGAAGAACTACGGCTGGCCCGTGATTCATCATCGCGCGACACAAGCGGGGATGGAATCTCCGATACTTGAGTACACGCCGGCGTGCGCACCGGGCAGCGGCATGTTCTATCGCGGCTCGCAGTTTCCGCAGTTCAAAGGAAATTTCTTCTTCGGCTGTCTAAGAGGCGAGCGCATCATTCGCGTGGTCACGAATGGCCGGCAGGTTGCGAGTCAGGAGAATCTACTCGAAAACAAATACGGTCGGATTCGTGATATCGCGGAAGGCCCGGATGGCTACATCTACTTCTCGACATCGAATCGTGATGGACGTGGCTCTCCTGCAAAGGATGATGATCGAATTTTGAGATTAGTACCGAGTTCGATTGTGCAGTGAAGTAACACAGACTTCAGTCCGTGACCATTATTGAACTCTTCACAGACGAAAGTCTGTGCCACTCAGCCGCTAAACCTTCTGCGCCAGGACCGCAGTCTTACTCCAGCTAATAACCTGAAGCGGTGGGAAGCGGTGATGGCTGACCAGTCTGAAGTGACGGTCGGTAGCTTCGGAGACTTCCTCTGGCGGATGCGTCTTAAATCTGAAGAGTAGTTCAAGGACCTTACTGGCAAGCGACGGTCGAATCGGCAGGTTCAGGAAGTAGCCGCCGCGCGACATCACCCGCGCCAATTCGGTGAATCCTTCATCCAGCGGCACGTACTCGAGAACGCCGCTGGTCACAACCAAATCAAACGTCTCATCCGCAAACGGCAGCGCCAGCACGTTACCTTGTGCGAAGCGAACCTCCTGCTCGTTTGGATTGGTTTTGGCGACGTACTTCTTTGCTGTTGAAATTACCGACGCGGATAAATCGACCGCAGTAATCTTCACCGGCACTTTCAGATTTCGCAGCAGAGCGAGCGTCAGCGTGCCCGTGCCGCAACCAGCATCCAGCACCTTCGCATTCTCAAACACCGGAAGCGGATGCGCCTTGAAGTATTGGTCGAGCGAGCGACCATAGCCATTTAATTTGAAGGTGAGATCGTACAAACGCTCGATGCGATCATAGTAGGAGCCCGCGCGAGCTTCGGTCTTGGTCGCTGTCAATACGTATTCGGCCATTTATGATTGCAAAACTGTGCGCGCTATTGAAGCCCAGCGGCGCAGCCTCGGTCAAGTTAAGAATACAATAACGACGCGAATTCTAACCCAGCGACGACAAATTCCAAAATATCCCAACAAATTAATTTGCGAGTGCGCAAGAATCGCCCGTGCACCGCGTTCTCAAATCGTCAGGCGTAGTCTTTCTAACGGAGGGAGTAGTGCATATGTTCAAGAAAATCTTAACCGGTGTCGCAGTCTTGTCGGCAGTCGCGGTCCTAATCGCGGCTGCTTTTGCTTTGAGATCGCAGGGCACGGCCACGGCTAACGCGGAACCGGTGACGGCTGAAGAAATCGAGTCTTTAGCTGGGCCCGCGGTGACGGACAATGGTTTCTCAGTCGAAGTGATTATCGCTGGCCGTCCCGCGATGGAATATGCGGCGGCTGGTCGCCGCTACATCGAGGCGCTCGAAAATGCCGAGTACGAGCTGCGGATTCATAACCCAACTGGCGCTCGCGTGGCAGTCGCACTGGCGGTCGATGGGCTTAACTCGATCGATGCTCGACATACGAGCGCATGGGACGCGCACAAATGGGTGATCGAACCATACGGCACGATTTATGTGCGCGGCTGGCAGATGAGTTCTGAGAGTGCGCGACGCTTCTATTTCACGACTGAGCGTGATTCTTACGCGGCGAAGCTGGGGCAAGTTTCTAACCTTGGCTTGATCTCAGCCGTGTTCTTCCGCGAGCGGCGGCCGATTACGATCTTGCCGGTGACGCCGGGGCCGCGCCGCGGTGAAGAGAGAGAGAAGGACGAGCGGTCGGGTTGGCCTAGCAGTGGCACCAGCAATCAGAACGCGCCTTCGTCAGCTCCTTCATCCACGGGTGAAGCAAGTCGCGATTCGGCAAAGCAGCGCAGCGTCTCTCCCTCGTACTATCCGCCGCCTGATGACGAATCAGCAGCGACGGGCATTGGACGATCGGTTCAGAACGGTGTGCAGTGGATCAAAATGGATTTGGATCAGCGACCGGCTGGCGAGGTGACGATCCGCTACGAGTATCGATCGGCTTTGGTGAGACTCGGGATCATTCCGCGAGACTATCCGCGACCGGATGTTTTGAATCGACGCGAGCGCGCGCAAGGATTCGAGCCCAAGTATTGTCCGGAGCCGTGAGCGTGCAAAGGGCAAAGTGCAAGGGGCGAAGCCGATAGAAAAGATAGTGGATGTTGTTCCCTCCCTCTGGGAGAGGGTTAGGGTGAGGGCTTAGCTTGGGGGACTGGTTAAGAAAACAACTCGACTCTGCTGAAGCTTCAGCAGAGTCGGGTTGCAATTGCAAACTCAATTTACTGACGCGCTAAACCCTCACCCCGGCCCTCTCCCAGAGGGAGAGGGAGATGGCACAGGGACAAAGTAACTCATTTCACGCTTAGCTCTTTGCTCTTTGCCGCCGCCCGTCGATTCAAATTCGCGTCGTAGAGTTGTTTGTACGCGCGATAGAACGACATGACTTTGAAGACATAGTTCTTCGATTCGGCGAAGCCGACCTCGGCCGCGAACACTCCCGCGTCGCCCTGGTTCGTGCGGCCGAGCCAACGCGCGACGTTGTCTTCGCCGCCGTTGTACGACGCCGCCATGGCTTCCTGTAAACCGGCGAACATGTGCGAGAGCTGGCTGAGATATTCGCTGCCCACCGCGATGTTGGTCGCCGGTTGATAGAGCGAATCGTCAGTGACTTGTTTAAGTCCGGCTTGCTGCGCGTAACGCTGCGCTGCATCGATCGTCAACTGTAAGAGCCCGCGCGCGGCGGACGGCGATTTAGCATTCGGCTTGAATTGACTCTCCTGTTTCATGATGGACAAAACAAAGCGTGGATCGAGTCCGCGTTTCCTCGCTTCGCTCACCACTTGAAAACGGAACGCCGCCGGGTATTGGTCGGCAGTTCTTTCAATCGTATCGCGCACGGATTGCGCTCGCTGGTTAGCGAGCTGACGCGCGTTTGCATCCGACATTCCCGCCAAACGGCTCGTCGCCAATCCGCCGTAATAGGAATCCAGGCGATCAGGAATCATCGAGAAGAAACGAATGGCTTCCTGCGTTCGTCCCGCGCGTTCCAGCGCGTGTGCTTTCAAGTAGAGCACCTCGTCAGCGCTCGTATTCGAATCCTTCGCAATCGGTTTCTGCAATAACTCATCCGCGGTCTGCACCGCATGATTCCAATCTCCCAACGCTACGTCCAGTCGCAGTCGTGCGAAGATCGCGCTCGTTTCCGTTGGCGTGCCCGCAAATCTCTGTTTGGTGCGTTCGATCCAGGCGATGGCATCCTGCGACCGCCCCGATTCGCGATATCCATCGATGATGTTGAGATGGGCTGTATCGAGGCGCTCTCCATTCGGATACTTATCAATGTACTGGATGTAGCGATCGGCAGCTTCTGCGCCGCGGCCCATGCGCAGCAACGACGAGGCTGCAAAGTTCGATCCTTCGCGACCTTCTTTGGTTTCCGGATAATCACGCGCGACGCGTTCGTACATTTGCCGCGCGTCTGCGTAACGACGCTCCTGATAATACGAACGCGCCATTCCGTAAATTGCCGCCGGCACGCTCGGGTCGCTCGGATAATTGTCGAGTACAGCTTGCCAATGTTCGCGCGCGGCCGCGAATTGACGGTTCGTCGTGTAAACCGATGCGCGCCGCATGTGTTCAGCCGCGGTAAGTTCCGGTTGGAACTTGCCGTTTTTCGCACGATCAATTCGATCGCTGGCTCGGACCGCATTCAATGAGGCATCAGTCGCGCTCTGCGCTTGCACGCGCGCTGTTGTTGTCATCAGGAAAAAACCAGCCAAGAGCGCGATGAGAAAACTTGGAAGCTGCTGAAGAAGCTCTGTTTCCTCTCCCTTTGGGAGAGGGTTAGGGTGAGGGTTCAAAGGATAGCGAAGGATAGCTGACCTCTCTATTCCTCTCTCACTAGCTACGCCCCTCACCCCAGCCCTCTCCGAAAGGGAGAGGGGGTTCTTCGACAGCCTGCTAGGCAGTCGGGCCTGACGTTGTGTCTTCAATAATTTCATAACTCGTAACTATCTCGGCCGTGCCGCGCAGCGTAGCGGCGACGCTGCAATACTTCTGATCCGAAAGCTCGATGGCGCGTTCGACCGCGTCTTTCGATACGCCCCGGCCGCGAACGATATGCTTCACGAAGAGGCGCGTGTACGCCCGCGGATGTTCTTCGCGACGCTCGCCGCTCACTTCGATGCGGTAATCCGAAATTTGTTGCCGCTTTTTGCGCAAAATCGAAATGACATCGACGCCGGTGCATCCTCCTAAAGCGAGTAACAGCAACTCCATCGGCGTCGCTGCGCTGTGCCGCTGGGAATCTGTCTCGATTGTTTGGGCGTGTCCTGAAGGTGTGATGCCAACAAAAAAGTCGTTTTCGGCAAAGTAGATTGTGGCCTTATTTGACGTGTCGCTCATCATCTTGCGCGATCGCAATTTCAAGAAAAGAATAACATGCCCGTTTTCAAAACGCTGCTGAACGTAGCTGATACTCTTCTTCGCAACAAAATCGCTAGCTGCAGTCATCGGATGCATCACCTCGACCGGCAACGCTCCCGCCAACGGTCGAATCACAGGTGATATCGCACCTTTTTAGGTTAAGCCTCTCCCCACTCTCCCGTGGGCGACTTGGTACATCATTTGATGTGCAAAAGCTAAACCAATCAAATTAGAACCAGGAGGGCTTAAGTAATGACGAGACGTTTGATCACAGCACCCTTATCGATCGTGTGCCTGGTGATTGCAGGTCTGTTCGCTCAGGCGCAGCAACAAAGACCGTATCGAGGCACCTACAGCTCGGTAAGACAAACTATTTTGCGCCTGGAAAATCGCGCAAATCTGTTTCGGAACAACATTGAAAACTGGACGCGCCAATCGCGCGCTACTTACGGCGCCAACGAAGACATCAACGTGCCGGCGCGCGACTTCAACGCGAGCGTGAGACGGCTACGTGATCGATTCGATCGGCGACAGGCGACGACTTATGAAGTCCAGGATGTGCTGACGCGGGCTGCGCACATCGATGACTTCGTCGCTCGAAATCAAATCGATGCACGCACACGAAATCAATGGTCACTCATTCGGTCGGACCTGACTGCACTTGCGAATGCGTACAACCTGACGTGGCAGACTTCGTCCAGCTACTATCCACCGTCAACAAATCCGCCGACAAACTATCCGCCTTACGGAAATCAAAATGGATTCCAGAGGTTGGGGGGAACTTATCGGATTGATCGCGCGCGTAGCGACGACGCGCGCGCCACAGTTGAACGAGCTGCGCGCAATCTGCCTTACAACGACCGTGCGCGCGTGCTGGACACAGTCAGCCGGCGGTTGGATCCGCCCGAAGAGATTGCCGTAGAGGTGCGCGGGCGGACCGTGACGATGGCTTCAACGCGCGCGCAACAGGTCTCGTTCGATGCGGATGGGCGCGAGCGAGTAGAAACCTCGCCGACGGGTCGCACGATTCGTTCGCGAGCTACGCTGAGCGGAAATCAATTGACAGTGAGTTCGACTGGCGACCGTGGAAACGAGTTCACGGTAAGCCTCCAGCCTTTGAACGATGGCCGGACTATGAATGTGGTGCGCCGCATCTATACGCCAGAGTTGAACCAGTCTGTCGAGGTGCGCAGCACTTATGAAAAAGAATCTGAGGTAGCCCGGTTCGACATCTACAACCCGAATGTGGTGAATCAATATCCGACCACGGCAGCCGGCGGTTTTATCGTGCCGGATGGAGCCCGGATCGTGGCCAGACTCGACACCGCTCTGTCGACGCGGACTTCTGCCGCCGGCGATCGATTTACTATGCACGTCACCGATCCGGTTGAATTCCAGGATGCTACGATCGAGGGCCACATCTCAACCGTTCAACGCAGCGGGAGGTTGACCGGTCGATCAGTGATGACGCTCGATTTTGACAACATTCGTTTGCGCGACGGTCGGAGTTATCAATTCGCTGGCTTGTTGGAAGGCGTGACGACGCGCACCGGCGACACGGTTCGAGTGGACACCGAAGGCGCCGTCCGCGATACGAACCAGACAACGCGTACTGAACAGCGGGCGGCGATTGGCACCGCGGTCGGCGCGATCATTGGCGCAATTGCCGGTGGTGGTAGGGGAGCAGCCGTGGGCGCGATCCTTGGCGCAGGCGCCGGGGCTGGTTCGGTTTACGCGGAAGGTCGCAACGAACTCGATCTCGATCGAGGATCCGAGCTGATCATTCGCGCCGGCGCACCACTGAATGTGCCGCGGTAGCCCGTTCAGGCGCCAGGAAAAGAAGCCTGACGAGATTGACCTCGTCAGGCTTCGTCCTTTGACGATCGCAGCGACAACTTCGATCGAATCAAATTACTTACTCAGTTCTTTACGAAACTCTTTGTCGGCTTCTTCCCGCATCTCCTGCTCGGCGCGCGCGTTCTCTAATCCCAAAGGCAGATGCTTGCGACCTTCATCCAGCCGCTGGAGCATGTAATTCGTTTCGGACCAGCTGGCGCCGCGCATGGCCGCGGCTTCAATCATTTGCAATCGCGCTTCAGCTTCGGCGCGACGTGAGGCGCCTTGTTGTTTCAATGATTGAAGTCTCGCACGGTCTCGTCCCAACTCTTCCAACAACACCGAAGTGTCCGGGGCGTTCAAGTACCTCGCCCGATTAATTCGTCGCTCGACTTGCAGCAAATCTCTCCGGGCGCTGGCGGTCAATCGGGTGGCGTTCAGGCGCAGGGCCAGCGTCTCGCGGTAAGCGTCGGCCAGGAGAGGCTGCTTCTTTTCCATGTCGCGCAGGGCCTTTTTCTCGCCGATGGTTAATTCTGAGCGGAAGAATCCAACTTCATCAGCCGTAATACCATCAGATGCAAGACGGTCGCGGAGTTGCCGCGCCCAACGGCGGCGAAACAGCAGCAAAACCAGCATTACAACGATTGCCGCGACCAGCGAAAAAGGCGCAGACGTGATGGCCAGCACCAGAAAAAGTGGCGAAAATCCCGTCAGCACGTACGCCAGCAAGAGCGCCGCGGGCGGAAGCACGGTCACGCCGGCCAGTGCCAGCCAGGGCGCGGTTTGCCAAATGCGCGCCAGCCTTTTTTCGCGCGCGGTCAGCGCGCCGGATCTCGGCGCGACAGTTAACTCTGTCGAGAATTCATCAGCCATCAATGCAACGTTCATGATACCTGTGTGACTAACGGCAAGCCAACGCCGCGTGTTCCAACTATCGCGACGTTTTGCCGACCGATCGCGTTGTACTATCATCAGGCGCAGCCGGAAAGTGAACCATGATGAAGAAACGTAGGCCCGGACTTGTCTCGATTGCGGTTCTGTCTCTCTGCCTCAGTCAATTTGTGTTTGGCCAGGACGGAAAACCGCGTGGTCCAGTAAAACCGGTTACGGTTCCCGTCACAATTCGCATTCGCGATTCAAAGCCGGTTGAGATGCGGATCGTCGATTATTTGTTGCGCGAAGATGGAGAGATGCAGACGATTCTGTCGGCTCGCACTCCGAACGATAGTCCACTGACGCTGGCGGTGCTGTTGCAGGATGATCTGGACTCAAGCGTTTCCGTTGAAGCGCGCAACATCGCAACGTTCATTCGCAATCAACCTGGTAACACGCGAGTAATGGTCGGCTATATCCGAACAGGCACATTGGATCTGCGCCGCAAGTTCACTGTCGACTTGGAACGCGCGGCCCAAAGTGTGCGACCACCTCAAGGGCTGGCGAGCTCCGGCCCGTTTAATCCATTCGTCGAAGTTATCGAAGGATTGAAGCGGTTCGATTCACAGCCGCTTGGACGGCGCGCGATGATCCTGGTGAGCGACGGGGTTGATGTCTCGCGCGGCCTCGACAGTTCCACGCCGACTCAGAGCATCGATCTTCAGCGAGCGATCACCGAAGCGCAACGTCGCAGCGTGGCCATCTATTCCATCTACGTTCCGTCAGCAGCATCCGGGAGTAGCGCGATGAATCTTAATGGACAGAGCTGCCTCGAGCGATTATCGAGCGAAACCGGTGGCCGCGCCTTCTTTCAAGGGATATCCGCGCCGGTTAGTTTTCAACCGTTTCTGGAACAGATTGATTCGCTCTTGCAGAAGCAGATTGCCCTCACTTACATGTCGACTCACACGAAGAAGGGCTTTCACAAGTTGGACATTAAGCCTTTAGAGCGAGACGTGGAAATTCGTCATCCGGCGGGTTACACGAGGTAGTTCAGGCGATATTCTTTCGCAGCGCCGCCTGTCGCCGCTGCATCTCTTTGATTTGCATTTGCAGATCCATCAAATGCAGATCCAACATCAATCGCAAATCATTATTTAGCTTCAACCCGCGTTCGAAATCTTTCTGGGCTTCGGTCTTGTCACCTTGCGTTTCACGAGCATAACCGCGCTCGGCATAAACCAACGGATTGTGATCGTCGATTGAAATGCTCTTGTCGAAATCCGCAATCGCAAACTTCGCGTTGCCGACAATTAGAAAAGCACGACCGCGTTTGAAGTAAGCATCCGCGTCGTTCGGATCAAGTTTGATTGCGTGATCGAAGTCAGACAGCGCGCCTTCAATGTCCATCCGATTCGATCGAATGTAACCGCGATTGAGATAGGCCTGCGTGATGTCTCGATTGTTGGTAGCTATGTCTGGCGACAAGTCGGCGGCCATCTCGTAGTCGGTGATCGCGCCGTCCAGGTCTCCCGCGGCGCGTTTAGCCTTGCCTCGATTCAGATAAGCGTCGGGAAACTTTGGGTCCAGACTAATCGCGCGGTCGTACGCCGCAATGGCGCCCGTAATGTCGTTCTTACTGAAGCGCTCAAGGCCTTGCTTAACGTACTTCTTTGCGGATTGACTGTGTTGCGCCGACGCCGCAGAAGCGAAGATTAGTATTAGGGGAGCTGCGATGAATAGAAGGCGCTTCATGCCTATCTCCTGTTGTAACGCATTTAGTTTGCGGGCCATGGCCGGATGTGGCCGGCGCAAACTGAAGTTTGCGCTCCTACTGCACCGTGGCCGGCAAAAGTGAGCCACGCCGGTCGGTTGCGATCGCATAGCCGTCGCCGGTTCTGCCGATCATCCCGTGAAAATGAACATCTGTGCCCGACAGTACCAGCACCACATCACCGGCATAATAGCGCTGATCGTCGATTTTGAAACGAATTACTGTCGCCTGGCCGTTTTCCTGCTCAAGCGTTTCAAACGAAAAACTGTCGGCATCGACGACGTAGGTTTGCGAGTGCGTTGCGGTTCTTTGGGCGTCTGGCATGACCCTCCTTAAGGGCGGTTATGTTTATGGGGCGGCTAGTGGGGTTCGAACCCACGACCTCCTGATCCACAGTCAGGCGCTCTAACCAACTGAGCTATAGCCGCCGTACATTTGATTAAGGCAGGTGCAATTGTAACTGGCAAGCTGGAAAGAGCAAAGAGCGAAGCGCGAAGAGCAAAGGGCCAAGAGCTAAGTGCTAAGAGCCAAGAGCCAAGTGCAAACGGCAGTGGCGTGAAGAATTCATTCGGGATGTTTGTCTCTTTGAGCTTCGCTGTTATCCCCTAGGTCTTCGCCCTTTGCTCTTTGCGCGCCTTGCAGTATTCTTCGCACGCCTGAATACCTTTCTCGGGAGTTCGCATCATGAAAATCAGAAAGTCTCTCCGAATCGTCGGTGTCTTTGCCGGCCTGGCGTTAGTTTGCGCGTCGCTATGTCAGTGGTCGTCCGCTGTGCATGCGCAGAAGCAAGAGAAGGCGCGAAGCGCGCATCCAGTCTTACCAAAGGCTGATACAAAGCCGAGCACTCCGGCTGGTCCAATCAACGCAGCTTACACCGCGAAGATAAAAGAGAATACCACCGAGTCTTACTTCATGACTGAGCTGGTCGATCATTTGCCTGCGTCGGACAAAGTGCCGGCGCCTGACAAGATTCTCGGCTATGCGGTGGGCGAGCCTGGGCACCTGACCTACACCAAGGATCTGTATCGCTACTATCGCGAACTCGCGAAGGCGACCACGCGTGTCAAGGTTTTCAGCGCGCCCGAAAAGAGCGAAGAGGGAAGGGAACAGTTGCTCGTCGCGGTCGGTGATGAAGCGACGATTGCGAAGCTCGATCGATACAAGGAGATCACTGCGAAGCTGGCCGACCCGCGCAAGATTAATGAGGCCGAGGCCGAACAGTTGGTCGGCGAAGGGAAAGTTCTGTACTGGGCATCCGGATCGATTCACTCTCCCGAAACCGGCTCGCCTGAGATGCTGATGGAACTGGCGTATCGCTTGGCGGTTGAAGAGAGTCCTTTCATTCAGGCCATTCGGAAGAATGTCATTGTGCTGATCACGCCGGCTCTCGAAGTCGATGGACGCGACATGATGGTTGACACGTACAACTATCGAAAGGCCAACCCCGACAAAAACGCGCCGCCGCTGGTTTACTGGGGCAAGTACGTGGCCCACGACAACAATCGCGATGGTTTAGGAATGGCTCTCGCGCTGTCGCGGAATCAGATGAAGACGTTCCTCGAATATCACCCGACGATTCTGCACGATCTGCATGAGTCGGTGCCTTTCCTTTACACGTCGACCGGAACGGGGCCGTACAACGCCTGGCTCGACCCGATCGTCGTTGATGAGTGGCAAATTCTTGCGTACCACGAAATTGAAGAGATGACGAAGCGCGGTGTGCCGGGAGTTTGGACGCATGGCTTTTATGACGGTTGGGCGCCGAACTACATGTTCTATGTCGCGAATGGGCACAACTCGATCGGTCGCTTCTATGAAACCTTCGGGAATAGCGTCGCCGACACAATGGACCGCACAGTTGGAGAGCAGTCGCGCCGCGATTGGTTCCGTCCGAATCCACCGCAACCTCGCGTGAAGTGGTCGCTGCGGAACAACGTCAACATGCAGGAGTCGGCGATCCTCTTGGCGATGAATTTCGTCTCGAATAACAAGGATCGCTTCCTGAAGAACTTCTATCTGAAGAGCAAACGCTCCGTCGCGAAAGCAAGCAATGAAGGCCCCGCCGCGTGGATCATTCCTTCAGATCAAAGCCGGGTGGTAGAAGCTGCGGACATGGTTAATCTGCTTAGGCTGATGGGCGTTGAAGTGCAAACTGCCGATAAGGAAATCACAGTCAAGGATCAGAAGTTTCCCGCTGGCTCTTACGTGGTGCGCATGGATCAGCCGTACTCACGGATGGCCGATATGCTGCTCGACACGCAGTATTACAACGTCAACGATCCGCGCCCCTACGACGATACCGGCTGGACGCTCGGGGCGTTGCGTAACGTGAAGACTGTGCGCGTCATCGACAAGACCGTTTTGCAATCGCCGATGACGTTATTGAATCGCGATGCGAAAATTACCGGAAGTGTTGTAGCAGCTTCAGCCCCAGTCGCGTACGTCATCAATCACAACGCCGAGAACACCCTGATGACTTTGCGTTACAAACTGAAGGATCTGAAGATC
>DATLVM010000234.1:0-9023 GCA_035577445.1 Pyrinomonadaceae bacterium | reverse complement strand
CACGCGCTCGGTGCGGATGGCTTGGCGCAAACAAAGACCCCCGCGTCGGCAATCATGCGCCTGGCGCTCGGCGAAAAGGGCGGCAGATTGATCGCCGCCGGCATCGCGATCTCGACGATTGGCTTTCTCAGTCAGAGCATGTTGACTGCCCCGCGAGTTTATTTCGCGATGGCCGATGACGGGTTATTTTTTAAGAAGCTCGCCTCGCTGAATAGCGCGCGCGTGCCGGCATTTGCTATCGGTTTGCAGGGAGTGCTGGCGATCGTGATTGCCCTGGTAGCGAGCAAGTTCGAACAGATTTTGAATTACGTTGTCTCGGTTGACGTCGTGTTCTTCGCTTTATCCGCCGCATGTGTGTTTGTGTTTCGCAAGCAGCGCGCGGCCGCTAGCGACGCGTTTCGGATTCCCGCGCATCCGTTCACGACTCTGTTCTTCATCGCCGCATGCGCTGTGATAACTTTCAGTTTGCTTTACAAGTTTCCGCTGAACAGCGCCATTAGTTTCGGAATCATGCTGTTGGGCGTACCTGCGTACTTTATTTGGGCGCGGGGTGTCAGAACCGGGAGCGGTAGCGACCGGATCTAGCGGCAGGCAGGATGCCTGCGAACCGCCCGCAAGATGCGGGCGCTCCAATAGATGAAAACTCAATCTATTTACATGCAGTGGGCGAAGCAGCGCCCGAAGGTCACATACGATCTAGCTTTGAGCGGGATTCTGAATCTTCCTTTTCCTGAGCTTGAGGCACAGATCGAAGATATCGATTTGAATGGCGACAACTCGTACGGCTATGCGCCGCTGGTTGACGCTCTCGCGCAACACTGCGACGTGCCGGCCGAGCAGGTCGTCACGATCTCGGGTGGTACATCGATGGCCAACCATCTCGCGATGGCGGCGGCGATCGAGCATGGTGATGAAGTTCTGATTGAAGAACCGACGTATGAGCCTCTGTTAGCGCTCGCAAAATATTTTGGCGCGCGGGTCAAACGATTTTCGCGTTCAGCTGACAGCGGCTTTCGAATTGACGGGGACGAGCTCGAGCGGAAAGTAAGTTCAACGACGAAGTTGATCGTGCTGACTAACCTTCATAATCCGAGTAGCACTTTAATCGATGAAACAACGTTGCGCCGCGCCGGCGAGATCGCCGCCAGCGTCGGCGCGCGAGTGCTGGTGGACGAAGTCTATCTCGAAGCGATGTTCGAAAATGCGCCGCGCTCCTCGGTTCACCTCGGCCGGCAGTTCATCGCGACGAGTAGTTTGACGAAAGGCTACGGCTTGAGCGGTCTGCGCTGCGGTTGGATTCTCGCGGAACCTGAACTAACGGAGCGCATGCGACTGTTGCATGACATCTTTGGGGCGCTCGCTCCCCATCCTGCCGAGCGATTGAGTGTCGTGGCGATGCAAAAGCTGCCGAAGTTCATTGCGCGCGCGCAGAATATTCTGGAAACTAATCGCGCGGTGCTGAACGATTTTCTCGACTCGCGCGAGGACCTGAAGACGGCCCGATCGGCCCAGGGAACGACCTGCTTCCCTCGTTTGATGAAAGGGCGCGTCGACGATCTCTCAGATCTGCTTTACGCAAAATATGACACCGCGGTCGTGCCCGGCCGCTTCTTCGAATCACCACAGCACTTCCGCATCGGCATGTGCGCCGAAGCGGAGTTGTTCAGGGAGGGTGTAAACCGTTTAGGCGCCGCGTTGGATGAACTGTGAAGATGGAGTAATCTGGCATCAATGAAGCCGTTGTCGAACGATACTTCGCTTGAAGCTCAACAAGTGATGTTTGAACTGTTGCGTAATGCGCCTGCCAGCAAGAAAATTGAATTGACATTTGAGTTGACTCAAACGGCGCGTCTATTGTTGCTTGCCGGCCTACGTCAACGTTTTCCTACAGCGACTAACGCCGAACTCAGGCGTCGCCTCATTTCCGGGCTCTTGCCTGCTGCAGAAGTAATCAAAGCATACGGATTCGATCCCGATTCGGCAGATTCCTGACCCTTTCCAATGGAGAGTCCGCTCGCAGCCCTGCTCCAATTAATCGATGCCCTCAAGTCTCTCGGCATCGATTACATGGTGGTCGGATCGCTGGCGAGTTCGGTCCACGGTGAGTACCGCGCCACGGCCGATATTGACGTGGTTGCCGAAATCATAGCGGAGCAAGTCCGACCGTTGGTCAACGCTTTGACCGGAGACTTCTACGTCGACGATTTGAGTGTGAGCAAGGCCATTTCGCAGGGACGTTCATTTAACGTTATTCACCTAGCCGGAATCTTCAAAGTTGACGTCTTTGTTTCAACGAGCGATTTCGATAGACAGGAACTGTCACGGCGAGAACTTCATGAGATCAACGCTGATGGCCCGCACGAGATTTGGATTGCCACCGCCGAAGATACGATCATTGCCAAACTTCGATGGTATCGACTTGGCAATGAGGTTTCGGAGATGCAGTGGCGAGACGTTAAGGGCGTCATCGGGACTCAGGGTGCAAGGCTCGATCGAGCTTACTTGAAAACATGGGCTGATCGACTCGGTGTCCTGGACTTACTTGAGCGAGCATTGAAGGAAATGGAATAGACTCCGGCGCGAAGACTAGGCGAATGAGAATCAACATCATTGGCGGCGGGCCGGCGGGCATGTACTTCGCCATCCTGATGAAGCAAGCCGACGCCGCGCACGACATCACCATCTACGAACGCAACGGTCCCGACGACACCTTTGGTTGGGGCGTAGTTTTCTCGGGAAAGACGCTGGCCAATTTGCGCGACGCTGATGCGATCTCGCACGCCGAAATCACGCGCGAGTTCGAAGCCTGGGACAATGTCGATGTGGTGCGTAGCCACGATAAGATTTCGATTCATGGCAACAGCTTTTCCGGAATCGCGAGGATCAGACTGCTCAAGATTCTCCAGGCACGCTGCGAACAACTGGGGATTCGCATTCATTTTCGAAATGAAGTCAGCGACATCGACGCGCTGAAACGGGCGAGTGATCTGCTGATTGGCGCTGATGGAGTGAACAGCATAGTCCGGCAGAGATATGCCGACCATTTTCGTCCCAACCTCAGCGCGCGTCCCAATAAATATATTTGGTATGGCACGAATCAGTTGTTCCACGGGCTGACGCTGACGTTTCGCGAGCACGACGCAGGCGTCTTTGCCGCGCACTCATACAAGTTCAATCAGACAACCAGCACGTTCATCATCGAATGCGATCAGGAGACCTGGTCGCACGCCGGGTTCGCGGAGATGTCGGATGAGGACACGCGCGAATATCTGGAGAAGGTGTTCGCTCGCGATTTACGTGGAGATGAATTGCTCTCGAATAACTCAAAGTGGATCAACTTTGTGCTGGTGAAGAACGCGCAGTGGCAATTCGAAAACGTAGCGCTGCTCGGCGACGCTTTGCATACCGCGCATTTTTCGATTGGCTCAGGAACGAAGCTGGCGATGGAAGATGCGATCTCGTTGAAGCAGTGTTTCGATCAAGCTTCGAGTGTCAGCGCGGCGATTGCGCGATTCGAAGAGGTGCGCAAGCCGGTCATCGAGGATTATCAGGCCGCGGCTTACGAAAGCATGCTCTGGTTTGAGAATGCCCGCAGTTACATGCACCTCGCGCCAATCGAACTTGCTCATTCACTGATGATGCGCAGCGGCCGGGTCGATGATGAAGAGCTGAGGAAGAGAGACCCGACCTTTATGGCGGCGTATCGCGCGCTTCAGCCGATTTGATCATTAGGCCCGAATCACGTCCAACCCGCCCATATATTTTCGCAGCACTTCCGGCACTATTACTGAGCCGTCAGCCTGTTGGAAATTCTCGAGCACGGCCAGCCAGGTGCGGCCGATAGCTAACCCAGAGCCATTCAGAGTGTGCACGAACTCAGGCTTCGCCCCGCCCGCGCGACGAAAGCGAATGTTCGCGCGTCGCGCCTGGAATGCTTCGTAGTTCGAGCAGGAAGAGATCTCGCGGAAAGCGTTCTGCGACGGTAGCCAGACTTCAATGTCGTAAGTCTTGGCGTTGCTGAAGCCTAAATCGCCCGTCGACAACGCGACCACCCGATAATGAATGCCCAGCAGTTGCAGGACCCGCTCAGCATTTTGCGTCAACGCTTCCAGTTCATCGTAAGAATTCTCAGGCAGCGAATACTTCACCAACTCGACCTTCTCAAACTGGTGCTGCCGAATCACGCCACGCGTGTCTTTGCCATAGCTGCCGGCCTCTGATCGAAAACACGGCGTATAGGCAACGAACTTCATCGGCAATTGCGAGGCGTCAAGGATTTCTTCGCGGTAGTAGTTCGTGACCGGCACTTCCGCCGTGGGCACCAAATAGAAACCGCGTTCGTCTTCCAGTTTGAACAGATCCTCTTCGAACTTTGGCAGTTGACCCGTGCCGAACAGCGAATCGCGATTCACGATGAACGGCGGCAATGTTTCGCGATAACCGTGTTCGCGCGTGTGCAAATCGAGCATGAAATCGATCAGCGCCCGCTCGAGTCTTGCACCCGCGCCATTCAGAATCGCGAAACGCGCGCCGGCAATTTTCGTCGCGCGTTCGAGATCGAGAATGCCCAACGAGGTTCCGAGGTCGACGTGATCCTTCGGCTCGAAATCGAATTCAGGTTTCGTCCCCCAGCGATGAATCTCAACGTTTGCGGATTCGTCTTGACCAACCGGAACGCTGGCATGCGGAAGGTTCGGCAGCGTCGAAAGAAGTTCACGCATACGCGCTTGGGCCGCTTCGCGCTTCTTATCCAACTCGCCGATGCGATCTTTCAATTCGTTCACGGCTTTGCGCCGCGCATCGGCTTCCTCGCGCTGGCCGTCTTTCATCAATGCGCCGATCTCGCGACTTGCCGTGTTGCGTTCCGCATTCAGGCGATCGGATTCCGCAATCACACTCCGGCGTTCGGCGTCGGCAGTTGCGAACTCGTCCAGCGCGCCGGCAGTTGCTCCGCGGTTTGCCAATGCAGTCCGCACGGCGTCCAGGTTCTCTCTTACATAATTAAGATCGAGCATTTTGGTTTGCGTCAGTTAGGTAATCGACGAGGTGCGATTGTACCTGACCGTCGCAGATGATGACCACTTAGTGGAATTCAGGGTTTGAGCGCCGTGGTGGTCGCGGCAATATGCGCTTGAAATATCCGAATGGTACGCGCGAACTCGCCAAAAGCAACATCGCCAGCGTGTATTTGCATGGGTAATAACGAAATACTTTCCGCAGATAACGAGTGCGACCCGCGCAGTTGTTTTCGTACATGTGAAAGGCGATCGAGGCGAGCCGCGCTTTCACGTGCCGTCGCTCGTCTTCAGTGAATTCATTGGAGCGTATCAGTTTTTCGAAGATGCGAAACTCGGATTTCAGTGCGGTCGTTCCCTTCCGCAACACACGAGTCATCGATTCAGGGACGATGCGATACTTCGCCGAAATCGTTGCCGAGAAAGCGAAATCATAATGGCGCGCGATGCGTAACCACATATCGAAATCTTCATAGACCAGTTCTTCATCGTAAGGTCCAACTGTGGCAAAGCACTCGCGCCGAATCATGGTCGCCATCGCGGGAATAAAATTTCCCCGCAACAGCACCGAAAAAAGGTTCCCCTCGGGCATTACCTGGAACTGCCGGTGGGCCTCGATGAATTTTTCCGCTAATGGATTTCCGTCCACATCCATTTGCCACGAATCGCTGTAAACGACGCCGACCTTTGGTGGCAAGTTCTCCATGATGCGGACCTGGCACTCGATTTTTTCCGGGAGATATACATCGTCGGCAGCCAGCACGCAGACGTATTCTCCGGTTGCGCGCTGCAGCGCGGCGTTGAATGTCTTACAGATTCCCTGATTCTGCTGATGCCTGAAGAACGTTGCCGTGAAATTGTTGGTGACTAACCATCGCTGAATTACTGAAGCAGAATCATCCTGAGAGCAATCATCGATGATTATCAGTTCGATGTTCTCGTACGTCTGATTAAGCACACTGTCAAGGCACTCTTCCACGTAGCGTGCCTGGTTGTAGCAGGCAACGAGCACGCTTACGAGCGGCCGATTAACCTCACCTGTTTTCTTGGTCGATGTCATCGTTAGAATTGGTTGACACGCGTTTGGCAATTCAATAAGTTGAACGTATCTTCAACCCCATGCTCTCCAGACGCACCGTTACGATCGCTTTAATCGTCATGATGGCGATCCTCGTCACCCTGGTTCTGACACTTCTCACAAATCAATCGTCGCGTCTGCTGAGTCTTGCCGCCGCCATGCCTCGCGGTTTGCTTTCCCGCGCGTTTAAGCACTTGGTGCAAGACAGCATTTTAACCGTTCCCTTTTGGATTGCGATCGCAATTACTTTAGCCCTGCAGACGCTGACACCGGCCCGAGGCGAACAGAAGATATTCAGTCGCGCTCTGGCCGAGGACGGCGTGTGGTTTGTCTACGAAGCCGTGCTGCAATCAATCATCATCGTCACGTACGTCGATTTGCTGGCGCGACTCTACGGCAAGTATGCGTCGTTCTTGACCGTAACTTCGCTGAATCAACTGCCCGGCTGGCTGCGATTCCTGATCGCAATCCTACTGGTCGACTTCCTCTACTGGGTCCAGCATTACCTGCATCACAAAATCCCGTTTCTCTGGAAGCTTCACTCGCTGCATCATTCGCAGACTGAGCTGAACTTCTTCACAGACTTTCGGTATCACGTGCTGGAGTACGTCGTGCGGCACACCGTTCTGATCATTCCACTGTTGATCTTGAAAATAGACGTACCCGTGATCGCGGCAGTTGCGATAACCCAGCGATGGTACTCGCGCTTCTATCATGGGAACATCCGCACCAACCTTGGGCCGTTGAGATATTTTCTGGTTACGCCTCAATCGCACCGGATTCACCATTCCATCGAACCGCAACATGGTGACCAGAACTTTGGCGCAATCTTCAGCATCTGGGACTTTGTTTTCGGGACAGTCAGCAGTGATTTCAGCAGTTACCCGCAGACGGGAATTGCAGATTCAGAATTTCCGCACCGGACATCGGGTAAATTGAGCGCGCTGCTCTCGGCGCCACTACACCAGATGGCCTATCCATTCAGACAGCGCAAGCGGCCTGCGACAGCAATCACTTCTGAAACTCTGAAAAAATACGATTCGCGTCTTCCAGGGTCTCTTTAGCTCCGACATCAAACCAAATGCCCGGCACGCGCCAAACATAGAAGGGCGTGCGCGGGTACATCCATTGCACGAGCCGCCCCGGCTGGTCGGGATTGTTACCTTCCGCGATGTACTGATGGATAATCGGCAGGGTCCAGCGAGGATAGTAATAGAGCGCGATCCCGGTCAATGTGGATTTGGGTGCAGAGGGCTTCTCTTCGAAGTAGACGATGCGGTCGTTCTCGTCGATCTCGATTGAATTGTACTTCTTGATCTCTTCGAGATTACCGACATCGTAAACACCCAACACCGGCGCGTTCTTTTCGCGACAGTAGTCGCCGAAGCCTTCCAGGCTTTGACTGAAAAGATTGTCTCCGCCGACGACGACGATGGCGTCTTCAATCTTCGCTTCATTGATGACCAAATGCATATCGCCGATCGCGCCGAGCCTATTGGAATCGTCGGTGGAGGCGTCATTGACGATGCTAATCGCTCGGACTTTGTCTCCAGTCTTGTACGCCTGGGCCCATGTCTGAAAGTGCTCGGCAAACTTCGCGTTTGTGACGATGAAGATTTCGTCGATTTCATCGATCGGCATCAAGTTGTCCAGCACGTGCTCCATCATCGGCTTGCCCGCGACGGGCAAGAGCGGTTTGGGCTGATTCAATGTCAACGGATAAAGGCGCGTTGCATAGCCCGCGCCCAGAACAATTAACTTCACACTTCCTCCAGGTCCTGCTTGTAATTGAATGGTGATGGGTTCGTTCAGCGTCTACAATAAAAGAATTGGCGCGCCAAAGCGAGCGTGCTGCATCCTTCCGCGCGCATTCACGGTCTGCTATATTGCGTCGGCTTATTGTCACCACGAGGTAAGGAGATTGGTTTGCCGAACGAAGAGAAAATGTTTTCGGGACGAGCAGCGATTGTGACCGGCGCAACGCGCGGAATTGGACGCGCGATCGCTTTAGAGTTGGCGCGCCGCGGCGCTGACATAGCCTTCAACTATGCCCGGAGCGCGGCAGCGGCCGAGACTCTGAAGGCAGACATAGAAGCGCTGGGCGTGCGCTCGCTGGCGATGCAGTGTGACGTCGCGAATACAGACGCCGCGGCTGAGATGGTCAAGCAAACCAAAGATGCATTCGGTAGGATCGATTTTCTAATCAACAATGCCGGCATCGTGCGCGACACGCTCATCCTGCGCATGAAAGAAGATGATTGGGACGCGGTGATCGATACGAACTTAAAGGGCGCGTGGAACTTTGCGAAGGCAGCCTTGCGCGTGATGCTACGCCAGGACGAGGGCGGCTCGATTCTCAACATCACGTCCATCAGCGGAGTCGTCGGCATGGCGGGTCAATCAAATTACTCAGCGTCGAAAGCCGGAATGATCGGATTGACAAAAGCGTTGGCGCGCGAAGTCGCCAGCCGCAAAGTCACCGTCAACGCGTTGGCACTCGGCATGGTTGCTACGGACATGTCCAGTGGTCTCGACGAGAATTATCAGGCGAAGATTCTCGCGCAGATTCCACTTGGACGATTCGCCGAAGCTGATGAGGTAGCGCGCATCGTCGCGTTTCTATTGTCGAATGACGCCCGCTACATCACCGGCCAAGTAATCCAGGTTGATGGTGGATTGGCGATGTAGGCATTGCCAATTTTCGATTTCCAATTGCCGATTTTGGGAACCCAACGCTAATCACGCTCTCAAGGTCAATGACATACTTGACTAATCAAAATATCGGCATCGTGTCAGAACCGCGTCTATGAAGCAGGCGTCGGAGTCAAGCGAAAAATGAGTAGGCTGCGCGCTGGTTGCCAGGGCCGTGCGGTCGCAGGCAACAAGGTACGCGATCTCAAGTTTGGTTGGCTCACAATCTGAATTAGCAT
>DATLVM010000233.1:0-14155 GCA_035577445.1 Pyrinomonadaceae bacterium | reverse complement strand
CGTGGCCGATATCGAAAACCAGCAGTCGCAATCCGACATTCTTAAGGCGCTCCTGCGCGGCGCTGCACAATTCGCTGAGCGGGTGGCGATGTTCATCGTTAAGGGTGAGCAGGCAATTGGCTGGCGCATCTCGAGCGCGAGCGACCCCGCAAATTCGCAGCCGATCGGCGGAGTATCGTTGCCGCTGAGCGCGCAGACGGGATTAATCAAAGCGATTCATTCGCAAGCATCGTGGTCCGGTTCGGCGCGCGAGAATGCTGAAGACCATCTACTGGTGGATCAGCTTGGTGGGTCACCCGAATCTGCCGCCGTGATTCCCCTGGTCGTTCGCGGCAAAGTTGTTGCCGTCCTCTACGCTGATTCAAGTTCCGCGGAAGCGAGCGCAATCAATTCAGACGCGTTGGACGTTTTGGCGCGAGTGGCGGCGATGACTGTGAACATCGTCTCGATTCATCGCGGAGCAGTTGCGCCTAAACGCGAAGAAGCAGCGCAGCCTGCGGTGGAAGCAACGCCGACAGTAGCCGAGGTTGCAGCGCCGGTTGAAGCGCCTGCGTACGTTCCGCAGATCGAGCCCCAAGTTGAAGAAGCTCCGCCGGCGCCAGCGGAAGTTGCTGCCGAAGTGCAGCCAACCGTTGAAGCAAAACCGGAAGAGATCGCCGAGCCGGTAGAGACTCAACCAGCGACGGTCGAAACTGGATTTTCTGAACCTTCGAGTGCAGTAGTTGCAGAACCGATTAGCGCACCCGAACCGACCGTAATCGCTCCTGAGGCAGTCACGGCTGAGCTACCTGCAACGGCGGAAGTCGAAGCTCCTCCAGTTCAAGCTGCCGAACCGGAACCACAGCCGGAGTCGCAACCCTCGGTGCCACAGACGCCAGCTACTCAACGGGAGTTTGCTTCACAATACGTTACGCCGCTGGGAAGCACGCGCCGCTATGGTGTCAGCGAGCCCGAGTTGCCAATTGAGGTTGGCGAGGAAGAGCGGCGATTGCACAATGACGCGCGTCGCTTTGCGCGGCTGCTGGTATCGGAGATCAAACTCTACAACGAGAATAAAGTTAAGGAAGGCCGAACTAATGCCGACCTGTACGCTCGCCTGCGCGAAGACATCGATCGCTCGCGACAGATGTACGATAAGCGTGTTGCCGCGCCTGTCGCTGCGCGACATGATTATTTCCATCAGGAGTTGGTAAATCTGCTGGCCGAAGGCGATGTGGGGAAACTCGGCCAGAGCTATCCCGGCGCGGCCGGAACTGCTTAATCGCCGGCGCACTTCAAATGAAAACGGCCACCAATCGGTGGCCGTTTCTTTTTAAGGGGGCTCGGTGATTATCAATTACGGCGTACCGAAGCGCTTCCGGTATTCACTCGCACTGAGAAAGGCTTTGACCATCTCGGCAGCTTTGTAATCGCCGTTGAATTGGTTGAGCTTCGTCAGCCAAAACTCATAACCGGTGTAATCCGAGTCAGGCGGAGCGTTCGGATCGCGCCGGAGGTAGCCGAAGAACTGCATCAACACAAACGCGCGATTGAATTCAGAGCGCGAGAGATTCGGATGCTGGGCCACCTGACGCAGGGCCTGTGCTCTCGTCTTCGCGCCGGACGCCACTTCATTGCTGAGAGTAGTAACTTCGCTGCTCGACAGAGGATTGCCGGCATTGCTATTCAAAGTCGAGACATAAGTGGAAGGCGCGATCGTCGATGGATACTTGCTGGCAAACCTGTTCGATTGGACGAACGAATTGAAGTAATTGACCTTGTTGCTTTCGAGTTGGTTCTCCCAGCCCGCTTGTCCCACCACCAGGCCGCGGCCCAGTAACTGGAGATCGTTAAGAAACTCAGTAAACCGAACAGTCGGCACCGTCAGGTTGTGCGCCGTTCCGCCAAGGGTCGATCGATTCGTATCATCACCAAATGCCGTCTTGTAGGTGCGTTCGATGAGATAACCCGTTTCCTGAAATTCGATCGAAAGGAAGAACGCTGCTGAGGTGTCGATCCGTTTGCCGTCGATGCAGCCAGGATTGTTTCCACAACTGGTGATGTTATTCACCCAAAAATTCAATCCGCTTGAATCAGCGGTGCGGTTCAGGAAATCCAGGTAATGCTGCCTGACGAAGAACGTCGGATCGTCGATTGGGTTTGTGGCCGCTGCATCACTCAGGCACGAAGGGTGCGCGTTGACGAAAGCAGTGATCTGATCGATCGAGAACTGGCAGAAGGTCGAAGTATTCGACTGACTCTGGGTGGCGACCATAATTGTGTTATCGCAGCCAGCCTGGCCGTCGCAGTGCGCTGCGCCGAAATTGTGGCCGATCTCATGCGCGGGAATGGTAATGGTAAACGGCGCTATCGTTTCGTTATCCGACATGCCGTACGACGACGCGGGATCGGCGCAAACAACTCCGGTGAAAGCCAAACCGTTCGGGCCGCCCATGTTGCGTCCGGTCCACAAGTGAGTGTCATCTCTTGCCGTGTTGCCGAAGGTCGCGTTCCAATAGTTCTTGAACTCGTTGATCATGCCGATAGGATCGCCGCTCGTATTGTAGGGATCGGCCGCGGTGTCCCAGGCGTGTTGGAAGACGATCTTGAAAGTGAGTCCGATATCTCGTTTATAGATAGCGTCCACGCCGTTCATCACCGTGAGGATGTCCTGGTTCGCCTGGTTTGGGCCGCTGTGGGCCTGGACATAGTCGAAATCCGCCTCAGTTGCCAACTCGACAACCTTGAGTGGCGAGAAGACTGCCGAAGAGACGCCGGTCGTGGCGCTCGACATGAACCTATCCGCGTTCAGCGTGACCTGTTCGCCCAGCGAGTCGGCACAACTTCGCATGATGTCTGAACGCAGGTCCGAAGCGCGGTACACAATGTAGTCAGAGGACGAAGCAGCGGTAGAGTATTTCGCCGCCGGCTCGATGAAGTACGATTCCGACGGCATCAGGATCATGCCTTCGATCTTGTCGTCATTGATCGTAAAGCGTGCGTCGCTTCCCGAGACGCCTTCGACGTTGCCCTTATAAGTGTTCACCGCAGCAGGTGGCAAAACATAAGTCTTGCCGTCATCCTCAACCGCCTCAGCCCGATAATTCGCGGCGCGCAGATCGTTCGGCTGCAACTGCATCAGAAAATTATTCGACGCGGTTCTCAAGGACGCGCGGCCTTCGTTGCGCGCTTCAGCGGCGAATGCTCTCGTGTCCAACGTAACGTCTTCATGCCGGGTGAAAATTTGTTGCAGATCCTGTTCAATGCGCAGACGTCCGCCCTGGGCGCCGACGCGATTAAACGAAAGCGTTGAGCCGGCAATTAGCGCGGCCGTTGTTAAAGAGAGCAGCAAAGCGAAGTAGATTTTGGATCTGAGAGATGAGACTGTTCGCACGCCGCGGCGCGCAAACTTAACGGAAGGGTGTTGAGCTCGTCTATGCAAATTATTCCTCTTTTTCACGATGGCGTTTGATTATCGGCGTTTGATTATCGGGGCGGACCTCGTCGGGAGCAACGAAGTAAGTCCAAATCTAATTGATTCAGCCAAGCTGCGTCAACGATTCTTTCCCCGACTCGCCAGCGATGTGACGCGTGCGTTCCTGATAGGCGACCTCGAAGGGCCGGTTGCGACTTAGTGCGCTTTGATAATAAAGTCACAGAGCATCAATTGAAGCATCGTCGAACCACAGCATGAAAACCTCTCTGGCAGGAGTCTCTCTGGAAGAAATCACTGGAAAACTGGGCGCGGCCAATCGCGCTTTCGTGGACAACTATCCCGGCGAAACGGGCCGGCGACAACCAGTGCACACGGTGTACGGCGGTGCGCATCTGTTCAAGTCGGATTCGGCTGCGCGGTTGGGGAAAGTGGCGGAACGCGCCCTGACTGAGAACGCTTCCGACTTCGTGGTGTTCGCGCGCGCGATTGGCTTGCCGCTGTCTGATGAGTTGCCCGACGTTTTGGATTACGCGACCGGATTGAAACATCGTCTTGAATCGGAACCCGACACGGTGCGCCAAGAAAACAACGCCGCGTGGCTCGCATACACGATCTACTCGCGTGTTCAGGAAAAGTTGAAGCGCGAACCGGTCGAAGATTTTCGCATCGATTTTGAAGATGGCTATGGGAATCGTCCTGATGCGGAAGAAGACGGCCACGCTGAATCAGCTGCGCAGGAAGTCGTCAAAGGAATGCAGGCCGCCACGTTGCCTCCCTTCATCGGCATTCGCATCAAGCCGTTCAATGAAGAGTTGCGCGCGCGAAGCATGCGCACGCTCGATATTTTCGTCTCGACGGTCCTGGAAGAAAGCGGCGGCAAGCTGCCGGACAATTTCGTGGTGACGCTGCCGAAGATTACGACCGCCGAACAAGTCGCGGCGCTCGCAGACATCTTTGATTTGCTGGAGAAACGAACGGGATTGGCTGCCGGTTCGCTCAAGATGGAAATGATGATCGAGACGACGCAGTCGATCATCAATCACGAAGGTCAAATCAATCTGCCGCTGCTGTTACAAGCGGCCCGCGGACGTTGTCTCGCGGCCCACTTCGGCACTTACGATTACACGGCGAGTTGCAGCATCACCGCTGCCCACCAGCACATGATGCATCCGGCGTGCGACTTCGCAAAGCACATGATGCAGGTCTCTTTTGCCGGCACGGGCATCTGGTTGTCAGATGGCGCCACCAACATCATGCCCGTCGGTCCGCATCGCGCGAGCGAGGGCTCTTCGTTGACGCAGGATCAGATCGACGAGAATCGCGCGGTGGTGCAGCGCGCCTGGAAACTTCATTACGATCACATTCAACATTCGCTCGTGGGCGGCTTCTATCAAGGATGGGATTTGCATCCGGCGCAACTGCCGACACGCTACGCCGCCGTGTACGCGTTCTTTCTGGAAAGTCTCGACGCGGCTTCAGAGCGTTTGCGCAACTTTGTTGAGAAGGCCGCGAAGGCCACGCTGATCGGCGACGTGTTTGACGATGCGGCAACAGGCCAGGGATTGCTGAATTATTTTCTGCGCGCCATCAACTGCGGCGCGGTGACAGAAGAAGAGGCGACTGAGCTGACCAGCTTGACGCACGACGAGTTTGTGTCAGCGTCGTTCGTGAAAATTTTGAAGAACCCGCAGGATTTATGAGAGGAACCACGATGCGAGTCATCAATCGTAAAATTGTCTTCGTAATTTTAGCCGCCTTTGTGATGAATGTGTTTGCCAATCAGCCGCGACGTTCGCAAACGAAACTGTCCGGCGAAGCTGCCGAGCTAAACAAGAAAATTCGGCGCTTCGCTCCAACCGTGCTGACTGCGAACACGGCGCGGCTCTCGCCCAATGATCGTAAAGCTCTGCAAAAGATCATTGCCGCCGCGAAGCTCTATGACGCGCTCTACCTGCGTCAGATTTGGAGCGGTAATGAGTCGCTCTTGAAAAAGCTGGAGGCTGATAAGACGCCGCTCGGTCGCCTGCGCCTTCACTACTTCATGATCAATAAAGGGCCGTGGTCGCAGCTCGACGACAACGCGCCTTTCATCGAAGGCGTGCCGCCGCGTCCGCCGCAGGCGAACTTCTATCCGGACGACATAACCAAGGACGAATTCAATTCGTGGCTGGGTTCATTGTCGGAACGGGACAAGGCCAAGGCGACCGGCTATTTCTACGTGATTCGCCGCGATGCGAGCGGAAAGCTCAAGCCTGTTTCCTACAGCGAGGAATACGAAGAGTTCTTAAAGCCCGCAGCCCAGTTGCTCAACGAGGCTGGACGTTTGACGACCAACGCGACGCTGAAGAATTTTCTGTTTAAGCGCGCGGTTGCGTTCAATACGAACGATTATTACGACAGCGACGTCGCCTGGATGGATCTCGATTCGCCGATCGACTTGACGATGGGGCCGTACGAAACTTATGAAGATGAGCTGTTTGGTTACAAGGCCGCGTTCGAAGCCTATGTCACGCTGCGCGACGACGCAGAGACGGCGAAGCTGAAAAAGTTCAGCTCATATTTGCAGGAGCTCGAAAACAATTTGCCGATCGATCCGAAGTATCGCAATCCGAAACTCGGCGCGGCCTCGCCGATTCGCGTCGTAAATGAAGTCTTCAGCTCAGGTGAAGGCAACAGCGGCGTGCAAACCGCGGCGTTTAATCTGCCGAACGACGAGCGCGTGGTGAAAGAAAAAGGTTCGAAGCGCATCATGTTGAAGAACGTGCAGGATGCGAAGTTCAATAAGACCTTGATTTCCATCTCGCGGGTTGTTTTGACACCAGCTGATCAAGCGAAGCTCTCGTTCGATTCATTCTTCACGCACATCCTGACGCACGAATTGATGCACGGCCTGGGGCCGCACAACATCAACGTGAACGGCCAATCGACAACGGTGCGTTTGCAACTCAAGGAACTTTACTCTGCTATAGAAGAGGCGAAGGCCGATGTCACCGGCCTGTGGGCTTTGCAGTATCTGATCGATAAAGGCGCCGTGCCAAAGACGATGCAGCGGACGCTGTATTCAACTTATCTGGCGAGCATGTTTCGTTCAGTGCGGTTCGGCATCAACGAAGCGCACGGGCGCGGCGTCGCCATGCAGTTCAATTACTTCACCGACGAAGGCGCGATCAAATACGACGAGCAGACGGGAAAATTCAGTGTCGATGAATCAAAGATTCGCGAGGCGGTGCGCAAGCTGACTTCTGAATTGCTGACGTTGGAAGCTGAAGGCTCGTACGACAAGGCCCGCGCGATTCTGGTTAAGTACGCCGTGATTCGCCTGCCGATGAAGAATGCGTTCGACAAGTTGAAGGACGTGCCGGTCGATATCGAGCCGGTGTTTCCGCTGGCGAGATGAAAGCGGGGCAGTAGCCCGACCGTAAGGGAGGGCGTGAGGTTTGGTTTGCAGGCAACGCCCTCCCTGACGGTCGGGCTACGGCCCCGAACTCAGCCTAAAACAACTTTCCCTGAGCTTCCTCCTCATCCGCGTCAACCGACTCCGCCAATCGCGGATAGGTCTCGATCAATTTCGTGGGTCCCGGCACTTTCTCTTTTTCCAACTCCGCGAGAATCTCGAACGCATTCACCAAACTCTGCCCCCGCGCGTGATTGTTGGTAATCACGAAGGTTTGCTTCGCCTTATCAGAGACTTCCTTGATTCGCGTAATCCATGGATCGAGCTCGTCGCGTGAATAAAGATAGTCGTAGCGCTCGACGACGTTCGCCTCTTCGCGAAACCAGTTCTGATAATTGCGGCCGTGCAACCGGATGTAACCGATCGATGAAGTCACTTCCGCCGACGGCTTAATCGAATCATGAAAGAGTGGCTGATCGATGTCGCAGAGTCCGACGTTAAGATCCTCCAGCGTCTGCAGCACGCGCGGGTTATTCCAGGACTCGTGACGCAACTCGATCACCAGCGGATATTCTTTGAACCTGGCAACGAGTTGATTCAAATAGTTCCGCTCTTCGATTTCGTTCTTGAACGACCACGGAAATTGAACCAACACCGCGCCCAGCTTTCCCGCTTCCATTAACGGATCGATTCCTTCGCGATAGAGTTTTTCATCTTCAGCGGTAGCTTTGCCGCGTTCGTGCGTGAACGTGCGATACAACTTCGCAGTGAAGACAAAGTTGGGATTGTGCTCGATGCGCCGCAGCCACGAACGGGCAGTGTCAGGTGAAGGAGGATGATAAAAGCTGCTGTTGATTTCCGCGGTGTCGAAGTATTTGGCGACCAGCGCCAGCGTATCGAACTTCGTGCCCGCGCCTTCAGGATAGACACGGCCGCGCCAGTCTGCGTAAGACCAACCGGCGGGGCCTACGCGAATGTCGCGAAGCGCGCGCATGAACGGATTGTGTCCGACTAATTTCAGTTCTTCAAATAGGTTTGCGGGCGATTAAGTGTGCAGCGTCGTGGTGGTGCCCGTCCTCATCCACGCGTTCGTCGTAGTGTTCGATTTCCCAGTCGCCAAAGATCTCGCGGAGTTCGCCGCGTTCCAGCAGAAAGCTGGGATTGCTTGGATTCACGTTCGGCTTGCCGTCGTTCAAGTGAATCTCGGCGACCACGATTCCCCCGGGCTTCACGCCGGCGCGAATGGCTGGGATCAAATCTCTCTGAAGATATTGGAAGTCACAAACCAGATCGTACGCGTCGGCATCAATCTGAAACTCACCTGCTTCAAGATCAGCGATGCGAGCATCGACAGTTACGCCGCGTTCAAGTGCTCGGGCGGTTAGCATCTCGAGGGCCACCCGCGAACCATCAACTGCCACGACTTCCCATCCGGATTCAGCCAAATAGATCGCGTGACGTCCGGCGCCACACGCAAGATCGAGCGCACGCCCCCGCGGTCTCCCGGCAATTGCGGTGCGAAGTAGCGGCGAAGGTTCAGGGGTCGTGTGCTCGCCGCCGCGATAGCGCTCATCCCAGTCAGGCATGAGAGGCGTCCCGTGAGCGAAGTTCACTTAATGTTTGACGAACTTGTTTTGCTGCGAGGTCGGGTGTGAGTCTTGAAGCAGCCAATCGGTTTTCGGAATCTGAGAACTTCATAGCTGAGGATAATTCGCTGGTATCAACTCGCCAATCACCGTGATTGTTCTGTTCAAGCTTATTCAACTGCGCGACGAGCGAAGTGAAATCCCGTCGCTTAATTTTCGGTCGCACGACCGTCTCGGCCCATGAATAGTAGGGATAATCGATGCGATAGGCCCAACCGCCATTTAGCGGAGTCGCAATCAGGAAAAGTTCGCCGTGCGCGTGATGCGAGATCGCCGTGAATGGCGCCGAGTGCTGTTGGGGATCGAAGCCAGCCGGACCAAAGATCGTGGGCGCCAGCGTTATGAGTGACAGCTTCGCATCGGCGAACTCTTCTACTAGTGATTCGTCTTTCGCGAAACTGTCGAGCGCAGTTTCGATTTTTTTCCACGACTCGCGCCAAAGAGGTTCATATTGATTTGTATGCTTGATTACGTGTTCGATATGGGGCAGAACCAAAACATACTGTTGCGCCTCATCAGTAATCGGCCGGCCGGCGATCTGCTGCGCCAGCGGCGATCCCGATTTATCAATCGGTGAGTCGGAGCCTTGAATGACAATGCTGGCGCGTACTCCGTCCGTCGAGCTGAACTCGGAAAAGTCACCCGCCTCAGCCGCGGCCACCAAACGATCACGCAGATCGAGCGCGCGTTCGCCCGTCAACATCGCCCAAACCGACAGCACGCCATCAGTGTCGAAGTGGTTGTTAGTGACGAGGTCGATGCTGCGCGTTAGTTCGTTGCGGTTCGGCGCCGCGACGACATTCAGAACGGTTTCGGTCGACGTGTCCGCCTTCACCGACGCGGGTGTTTTGTTTCCATTCCAGTGTGAAAAGTGAATCGCATTATCGACCGTGCCGTCCACGGAAAGCTTCGGCACTTCGGCGATTGCGTCGCTATAGAATTCGAATCTCATAATCACAACTCTCTACGCTAAATTTACGCGACAGTTTATCCGCAGACTACGCCGATTACACAGAGCGAAAATAATAGCCACAAAAAAGGCGCAAAAGGCCTAAAAGAAAGTAGAAATCAATTCAACGTCATAATCTCAAAAAGAAGGTGATCTCGAACTTCGTAACTCGAATATCCTCTCTTGTGCTTCTGTGCTTTTCGTGGCTTCTCACTTGTCTGCGTAATCTGTGGATGATCTCTTTTAAGGGTCGAGTGGATCGTTAGCGTCAAAGAAAAGCGAAGCAACCGATGGCTGGAACTCCGCTTCGACCGGCGATATTCGCTTAATAAATTCTACCGGGAAGTATCCGAGTTCATTTAGATTCCGCGTGCGAAACTCCTCGCTGGTCGAAGACGCAATGTGATCCTCGCTTGAAGTAACCAGAGCCGTTCGATCAGTCGGTATGCGATAACGAAACGCCAGCCGCGCGGCGTTGCGAAAGTTGGTGGTCGTGTGACGCGCATGCGGCTCAATCAAAATACTCGTTTCGGGTATCTTGTATCTCTCCATCAGATATTTCTTCATCTCGATCGCTTCGCAATAAGGCGTCTGCATCGGATGAACGAAGCCGCCGGACACAATAATCAGAGGCGCCTTATGCTGTGAGAACAATTGCGCCGCGACATCGGTGCGCTGCGCTCCGATCGGACTAATCCTCGTGGTCAGGTCGCGCCCGCCGGAACCCAAAACCAAAATGAACGTGTACGGGTAGTCACTCCACTTGATCTTGCTTAGGCTCTGAACCGCGGCTTTGTTCTCTCCCTGCTCAAGCGGTTCGTAACGGCCGGCCTCGTCGCGTCGATTGATCTCCAACAACGTGAGCGCGAAGTTCAAAGTAGGCTCAAAGAACAGCGGAGCTTTGGCGAATTTGATTTCGGCAATCTTCGCTTTCAGAAGGTTGCGATACCTTTCGGTTGAAACGTCATAGCTCACCCGATCAATGTCCTTGTAACGCGGATCTTTGCCGAGCCCATAAACGCTGAGGATCCGGTTCATTCCATTCGCCGCATCCTTCCAGGCAGCGACCAACATTTGTGTGTCGGATTGATTGTCATATCTGATAAAGACACCCGACGGACGCAGATCCTTTTTCGCAAGTAGCTTGAACTCAGGCCGATTCGCCAGAGTCTGAAGTTCCGCCGCCACTGCTGCAATGGTTGCGCCATCAAAGCGAATCAGCTCGTCGAAGCAACCAACGTTGTTGCAGCTTGCGGCTTTCTTCAGCGCCGAAGCTTTGGCAGCGGCCAACTGCTTCAATACCTCGTTCTGGCTCAAGAGTTTTCGAACTCCCGGGTTTCTCTGAAACAAACTCAATAGATAAAAGTTCTTATCCTGAACCGGCTTCGGCAGTGACAGCTTGTAATTGCTGTCGAAGCCCGATGTCCCAGGCGCGGCTTTTCCGGCAAACGCGCGAGCTAACGCGCTATCTGATCTGAGCTCGTGAACACCAGGCGAGGCAGATGAGTTGAGTGCCGCATTCTGAACGAGTGCGCTGGTTAATAAAGCGACCAGAACGAGTTTTCGCAGCATCATGTTGCCTCGCACATTCCCCCCTCGCCGATCTTTGAGCGGATTTCGTAATGCCCGAGTTTTGTCCCGGTACTAACGGCCATTCTTCCGTTGACATCCGGTTAGCACCGCTAAGATCTTTAACGACGGATCAAGATCAGAATGCCTGCCGCAATGCCCAGGATAGCTAAACCAGTTGTGACTGTGGACGAGATTCTAATGTTGAGCAACGGCAAGAGTCCGGTAAGGATTAGCCAGAGCCCCAGCAAAATCATTCCCAGACTTCTTCCTGCAAGACTATTTGTTAAAGGCATACGTCATCCTCCTTCAAGTGCGATCAATAACTGCGACACTTCACCTATTCCGCCCTTACCAATCTTTGAGCGGATTTCGTAACGGCCTAAGTTTGTGCCTGCGGCGAGTAACATTTGTTTTAGAGGTGAAGCAGATCAGCGTCAACGGCTTCCTTACGGTGGGAAACCAACCTTCTTTAACAACTCCGGAAAGCGCGGATCGTCGCGCAGTGGTTTCATGAAAGGATCGATTTTCATGAAGCCCACAAGTTGATCGGCTTTGACTGCTTCGTTGAGTGCCGCAAAGGCTCGCGCCTTGTCCCCCAGTTCCGCGTAAAGACTCCCCATGTTGTAAGGGGTCATCTTCATCGGCCCGGACTTAACGGTCACGGCGAGCAAAAATCCCTGCCAGCCTCCTTTGGCAAAACTTTCTCTGATCAGCTTGGCGGCTTCCGTTTCGTCTCGCAAATCTTTGCTCTTCGCCAGTTCTTCGATCGTCCCTGTATAGTTACCCTGAAAGCGATAAACGTTGGACAGGTAGTAGTGCGAAAACCAGTAATCCGGAGCCAGCGCGATCGCCTTTTTCATCTGCGCTTCGCCCTCGCCAATTCGCCCGGAATAGAAAAGACACAAGGCATAAGTGATATTAGCGGTGGTTGACAATGGTTCGATTTCCAACGCCCTTTGGATCTCGGCGTGCGCCTCATCAAACCTGCCCAGGTAGAGAAGTCTCAAACCGTTCAGGCGATGAGCGTCACTTGAATTTGGATTTGCCGCGAGTGCCAATTGACCTTCGCGTTCCCAGCCGGCAAAATCGTGGTCCTGAAGAAAGCTGAGCAAGCCGAGCACGATGTGCGGTTCAGCCAAAGAGCTGTCCAATTCGCTTGCCTTTGAGGCAAACGCGCGGGCTCGGGGAAATGTGTCAGCGGCTGGATCATCACCAAAAATCGTGAGGTAGGCATAACTGATCGCCATCCCGGCGTAGGCTAGGGCATAATTTGGATCGATGCTGACAGCCTGCTGGAAACAGTCGATAGCTTTCCGCGAGTCCTTTGGCGTGCGTTTGTTTGCGTAAAAGCGACCCTGCAAGTACAGCTTGTAAGCCTCGGTATTTTGCGTGTAGTTCCTGGTTAACTTCTGTTCGTCCGCGCCGGACAATTTCATTTTGAGTTTGCTGGAAACGTCGCGAGCAATGTCGCTCTGCAAAGAGACCAGGTCGGTCTGTTTGCGATTGTACTGTTCGCTCCAAATTACGTTTTCGGTTTGGACATCAACCAATTCGAGATTCAGTGTCAACTGATCACCATGTTGCGCAACCCGTCCATTCAAAATCGCTTGCACATTCAGTTCTTTGCCAATGTTTGCGTCGGTTTCTTTTCCTTTGTAACGAAAGACCGAGCTGCGCGCTTTGACGTTCAGATTCGGCAATTGTGACAAACTGCTGATCAGGGTTTCAGTCATCCCGTCCGAGAGATATTCGAGGTCTGCATTGCCGCTTTTGTTTACGAACGGCATCACCGCGATCGATTTAATGGCCGAGCTTGAATTGCGGCCACGCAGATAAAGGCCGACGGCCGTGGCCGCGGCCAGCAACGTGAGCAGAGCAATTCCCGCGGCGAATTTATGCTGTTTGATGCTGAAGCCAACGTTCTCGGCGCTGGAAACGGGCATCGGAATCGAAGCCGATGGCGCACTGATTGTAGGACTAAAGCTTTCGCTGCCGGTGGTCTTTGCGCCAGGCTGCTCAGTTGTCGTGCTCCTGGCCGGCGGCACAGTTGTATCGACGCCGGCGCCGTCAATCTCGCGCCGCAGCTCTTTCAACTCAATCGCGACTTCCTTAATCGATTGATAGCGGTCTTCAGGATCCTTCGCGAGGCAACGTCGCACAATCCGCTGTAATTCCGGTGGCGCAGATGGATTGGAATCAGCGATGGATGGCGGCGGTTCATAGACAACCATGTGCAAGGATTTAATAAGCGAATCACCTTTGAAGGGTTTGCTGCCGGTGGTCGCCTCAAACAGGATGCAGCCGAACGAGAAGATGTCGGATCGCTGGTCGATCTCTTTCGTCTTACCCTGGGCTTGTTCCGGCGACATGTAGCCAACGGTGCCCATAATCACACCGGGCGTTGAGTGCTGCTGCATGATGGCCGTTGCCGCGTCTTCATTTCCATCTTCCGCGAAGCGTGGCTCGATCAATTTCGCGAGGCCGAAATCCAGAATCTTCACGTGCCCGTCGCGCGTGATCATGATGTTGTCAGGTTTGAGATCGCGATGAACGACCCCCGCAGCATGCGCTTTTGCCAGACCTTCCGCCGCGTGTTGCAGGTACCGCAGCAGCTTTCGCAATTCGGTTTGTTGTTTATGAATCTTCTGCCGCAGCGTCACGCCATCGATGAACTCCATGGCGATAAAGTGGGCGCCCTCGTGTTCGGCAATCTCATAAATCGTCGCGATGTTGGGATGGTTGAGAGCCGCCGCGGCTCGCGCTTCCTGTTCGAAGCGCCGCATTCGATCTTTGTTTGAAGAGAGTTCGGCGGGGAGAACCTTTAACGCGACGTTCCGGCGGAGACGTGTATCTTCAGCCAGATACACCTCACCCATTCCGCCCTTACCAATCTTTGAGCGGATTTCGTAACGGCCTAACTTTGTGCCTGACGATAGACCCATTTTGGAGCGCGGGAGATTTTAGCCGCATTGCTCTCAGTGTGCGAGCCTTTTCTGGTACCGGTTCGGTTTGCCTTGCCTATCAAAATATCGGCATCATGTCAGAACCGCGTCTATGAAGCAGGCGTCGGAGTCAAGCGAAAAATGAGTAGGCTGCGCGCTGGTTGCCAGGGCCGTGCGGTCGCAGGCAACAAGGTACGCGATCTCAAGTTTGGTTGGCTCACAATCTGAATTAGCATT
>DATLVM010000232.1:0-9870 GCA_035577445.1 Pyrinomonadaceae bacterium | reverse complement strand
GCAAAGTACACGAGCCAGCGCGACGAGATTCCCGCGACCATGTATCGCCCCTGGTTGCAGACTCCGGGGGCAATCAGCGCGATGACTTTCGAGGTGCGGACCAGCGGCGATCCGAAAACATTCGTCGGAGCTATTCGTCAGGCGGTGCGCGAAGTTGAACCAAACCTGCCGCTAAACAACATCAAGACGCAGATCGAACAAGCCGATGAGACCCTTTCGCTGGAGCGTTTGTTCGCAAAGCTGATGAGCTTGTTCGGGCTCCTGGCCCAGCAACTCGCTTCCATCGGTCTCTACGGCGTGCTGGCTTATTCAGTGTCGCGACGAACGCATGAGATTGGGATTCGCATGGCGTTAGGCGCAAATCGCGGCCGGATGCTGGCGATGATTTTGCGACAGGGCATGACCTTGACCTTGATCGGCGTGGCGCTCGGCCTCGGCGGCGCTTACGTGCTGACCAGATATCTCGAGAGTCTCAACACCATGCTGTTTGGAGTGCAGCCGAGAGATCCTCTGACCTTTGGCGCGACGGCGGTGCTGCTCACGGTTGTGGCGCTGATCGCCTGCTTCATTCCGGCGCGGCGCGCAACCAAAGTCGATCCGATGGTGGCGCTCAGGTACGAATAAATGCATTGCCGATTGCCGATTGGCGATTGGCGATTGGCGATTGCCAAATTGCGGCTGGTAGAAAACTCGGCAGTTCAAATCGGCAATCGGCAATGGGCAATTGGAAATGATGCTATGGAGACATTAATTAAGGACATCCGCTATGCGATTCGCAGTCTCGTCAAGCGGCCGAGCTTCACCGCGATTGCCGTGATCACCCTGGCGCTCGGTATTGGAGCAAACACCGCAATCTTCAGCGTGGTCAATGCGACCTTGTTGCGTCCTTTGCCATTCGCAGATCCTGATCGAATCGTTATGGCGTGGGGCTATCTGCCGAAGCTGGCGCACGCTTCGGACAAGTTTCCGTCGTCCGCCGGCAACTATCTGGGTCTGCAAAAGCAAACCCAGACTCTTCAGGAACTGGCGGCGTTTCGGCAGTGGTCATGGCAACTCACACATGCCGGCGATCCGGAACAGTTACAGGGTGTACGTGTGTCGGCAAATTTCTTTGAAGCGCTGGGAGCGTGGCCGGTACTCGGCCAAACGTTCACTCGTGAGCAGGATCAGGAGGGAGCTAGTCCCGTCGCAATCATCAGTCATCGTCTGTGGCAGAGAGAATTCGTTGGCGACAAAAGTGTCGTCGGAAAGAGTCTCACGCTGAATGGGCGCACGGTGACTGTCGTTGGTGTGATGCCGCCTGATTTTGAGTTTCCAGGAAGTGCCAACATGATCCCCGGTCTTCAGTTCGCAACCAAAAACGATATTTGGATGCCGCTCGCGATGGACGCCGATGAGCGGAAGAACCAGGGAAGTCTGAACCTCGCGCTGCTGGGCCGGTTAAAGCCCGGCGTCACAATTGCTCAGGCTGAAAACGAGTTGCGAGCCATCCAGACCGGTCTTCCGCTTGGGACAATTGGTTACACCGTCAACCTGATCCCATTACAGAAACAGATGGTGGGCAATATTCAGCGGTTGCTGCTCGTGCTGTTGGCGACGGTCGTGTTTGTGCTGCTGATTGCCTGCGCGAATGTGGCCAACCTGTTGTTGGCGCGGGCCTCTTCGCGCCGCAAAGAGATGGCCATTCGCGGGGCGCTCGGCGCCGGCCGCGGTCGAATCATCAGACAACTTCTTACCGAGAGCCTGCTGCTCTCAGCCGTCGGAGGCCTGGTCGGATTTCTCATCGCGATTTGGGGCACGCCGCTGCTGGTTTCATTCATCCCGGAAAAAGTTCCGCGCATTCATGAAATCAATGTCGATCTGCGCGTGTTGGGATTTGCCTTTCTGATTTCGATCGTCACCGGCATCGTGTTTGGGCTCGCGCCTGCGCTGCAAGCATCGCGAATTGATTTGAACGAATCACTGAAGGAAAGCGCGAGAGGAACGACCGGCGGTCTGCGCCAGAATCGCCTGCGTGCTTTTCTAATTGTCTCTGAAGTTTCGCTGGCCGTGATCCTGATGATCGGTGCGGCGCTGCTGACGAAGAGTTTCGTGCGACTGATCGATGTTAAGCCCGGCTTCGATCCCTCCCACACGCTGACCATGGAAGTCTCGCTGCCAACGCTGCCGCCGTCGAAATATGCAAACGATGCGGAACAGTCGGCTTTCTTTCAGCAAGTGCTTGACCGCCTCAAACAATCTCCGGGTGTGACAACTGCGGGAGCAGTCTTGAGTTTGCCTTTGACGGGCGCCGAAGAAAGCACCGACATATTCATCGAGGGCCGGCCCAATGTCACGGCCGATCAACGACCAAATGCTGATTACACCATAGTGACTCCTGGATTTTTTGAGGCGCTGCGGATGCCTTTGCTGAGGGGGCGGCAGTTCACCGACCTCGATCGCCAGGATGCTCCGGGCGTGATCATTATTAATGACGCGCTGGCACGACGGTATTGGCCAAATGAAGACCCGGTGGGAAGACGCTTTACGGTTGGCTTTGAAAAATCGCCGCGCGAAATCATCGGTATCGTCGCCACTATCAAGCAGACGACCCTGAGCTCCGGCGACAGGAGTGCGATGTACTTGCCGCACCTTCAACGTTCGACCGGAGGCATGTCGATTGTAGTCCGCACCAACGGCGATCCGATGTCGCTGGTTGCGTTGGCGCGAACTCAAATCCACGCTGTGGATCAAACCATCCCGGTAACAAATATCAGGACGATGGATGAAATCTTCTCGGCCTCGGTTGCGCAGCAACGTTTCTCGATGCTGCTGGTCGGGTTGTTTGGCTCGTTGGCAATGGTGCTCGCCGCCATCGGTATCTACGGGGTGATGGCTTACACCGTCACGCAACGAAAACACGAGATTGCCGTGCGTATGGCCCTGGGTGCGAAGAGCAGCCAGGTCTGGCAAATGGTCCTGAAGGATGGATTGGTGCTTGCTTTTCTTGGCGTGGCCATCGGGCTCGGCGGCGCGTTTGCGCTGACCCGTCTTATGAGCACCTTGCTGTTTGAGGTGAAGCCGACCGACGTCCAGACCTTCGCGACAGTTTCGGCGCTGTTGATTTTTGTGGCGACCGCGGCGTGCCTTGTTCCGGCGCGGCGCGCGACGAAGGTCGATCCGCTTGTCGCCCTGAGATACGAATAAGGGGGAAGTGATGCAACGATTGATTCAAGATCTGCGTTTCGCGCTACGCGGCCTGATCAAGCGACCCGGTTTTGCCTTGATCGCAGTGATGACTCTGGCGCTCGGCATTGGATCGAGCACGGCGATCTTTAGCGTCGTCGATGCTGCGATCATTAAAGGACTTCCGTATCAAGAGCCCGATCGGCTCTATCACATGTGGGAGCGCACGTCGCAGAAGGATTTCGATCAACGCGAGTTCTCGTATCCGGATTATCAGGACTATCTGCAGAACAAGGTGGTCGATATCGCCGCGTACACCGGCGGCGGCACGATTCTTAATGGTAACGGAACTTCGGAGCGCGTGTTCGCTCCGTTGGTGACCGCAAATTTCTTTTCCGTGCTGGGCGTGCAACCAATCAAAGGACGAACTTTCCAGGCAGGTGAAGACAAGCAGGGTGGTCCACAACTAGCGGTCATCACTTATCCGTTCTGGCAAAGTCACTTCGGTGGAAGTGAAAACGTCGTCGGGCAACAACTGAATCTCGCCGGTCAGTCCTACTCGATCATCGGCGTGCTGCCGCAGAGTTTTCAGTTTGCGATGCGGCCCGCGGATCTTTTCTTGCCGTATCAACCCACGCAGAACCAATTGACGCGACGGTGTTTGCGATCGTGACCGGCGCCCTATTCGCGGTGATTTTGTTTGCCTGTTATCTCCCCGCGCGGCGAGCTACGAAAGTCGATCCATTGATCGCGCTTCGGTACGAGTAACCATGTGCTGAACAGAGTTAAGGGGCGAGTTATGCGGACTGTACTGATCCAAAATCTACGCTACAGCATAAGAAGCTTGTTAAAGAGTCCGGGCTTCTCGACGACTGCGCTGTTGACGCTCGCGCTGGGGATTGGCGCGACCTCAGCGATCTTCAGCGTGGTCTACGCGGTATTCGAGCCGATGCCTTACCCGAAACCGGACCAACTGGTGATGGCCTGGGCGACGAACAAGGGCAATCGCAACTCTGTGTCCACTGCCGATTATCTCGAGTGGAAGGACCGCAACTCATGTTTTCAGGGCCTGGGTGCCTGGACGGGCGGATCATTCAACGTCGGCGCCGGCGCTCGGCCCGAGCAAGTTCCAGGTTCGCCGCGCACGCCCGGATTCTTCACGATGGAAGGTTTGCCTTTCCTGTTCGGCCGGGATTTTCTTCCCGAAGAAGGCGAGCCCGGAAGAGATCACGTCGTCATTCTCAGCAACCGGCTTTGGGTACGGCAATTCGCGTCGAATAAGGAGATCATCGGTAAACAAATTCGCTTAAACGGCGAACCGTACACCGTTGTCGGTGTGCTGCCACCGGGCATACACGATCGATTCAATTCGCAGTTATGGGTGCCGCTGGTAATTACGCGCGAGCAGGCGAATCGCGAGATGCGCTCAGACATGAATGAAATTAACGTGCGGTGTCCTGAGTCAAGCCGACGAGGATTTTCGATTGCTCCTCTCCCTCTGGGAGAGGATGGGTGAGGGCCTGAGCAATGCAGTCAGCCTCGTCTCTATACTTGCGAGATATGAGTTCGCCGGAAGTTATATCTCGCAGAAGATTCAGAAATCCGATACGGCTAAGCCCTCATCCCCAACCCTTCCCTCAAAGGGAGAAGGGAGAGACAAATGAATAGCCTCGAGGACGGGAGAGTTCGATGCAGAGCTTAATTCAGGACGTGCGATACGGAATTCGCATGCTCATCAAGAGTCCCGCAGTGACCATCGTTGCGGTGATTGCTTTGACGTTGGGCATCGGTGCGAACACCGCAATCTTCAGCGTCGTGCATCCTGTGCTGCTTCGCTCATTACCTTACTCGGCATGGCGCGGCACCGAGATCGATCCGCTGGTGGCGCTCAGGTACGGATGATTATTGCCGGTTGCCAATTTCCGATTGCCGATTGAATGTCACGCCGGAACTCGAATTGGCAATTGGCAATCGCAAATCGGAAATAATTGTTATGGACACTCTAATAAAGGACATTCGCTTTGGCATACGCAGTTTGCTGCGAAGGCCCGGCTTCACCGCAATTGCGGTCACGACGCTGGCGGTGGGCATCGGCATCAATGCGGCCTTGTTCTCGGTTGTGAACGGCGTGCTGTTGAATCCGCTGCCGTTTCCCCAGCCGGAACAGCTCGTCACCATCGATCAAAGCAAGCCGAATTTTGAAACGGGAGCCGTTCCGTATCCGAATTTTCTAGATCTGCGTAAAGAAAACCAAACCTTTTCGGCGATGTCGATCTTCCGTGCCGCTGCGTTTAGCTTAATCGACACAGGCGACCCGGAACGCGTCAACGGCCGTTTTGTTTCGGCGGGTTTCTGTTCTGTGTTTGGCATTACGCCCGTCGTGGGGCGCGGGTTTCTGCCGCATGAAGACGAGCCGGGCGTTACTCCGACAGTACTAATCAGCCACGATCTTTGGCAGCGCAAGTTCGCGGGAGATCGCAACGTGATTAACCGAACCATAACGCTCGATGACAAATCGTATTACGTCATCGGCGTGCTGCCGGCCGAGTTTAGATTCTTTCAGACTGGCGATGTCTTTGTGCCAATTGGCCAGTTGGACGCTGCTGGGCTGAAACGTCGGGGAGCGGGCATGGGCCTGCACGGCATTGGCCGGCTGAAGCCGGGTGTCACGGTCGAGCAGGGACGAGCAGATCTAAATCGCATCATGCAGAACCTGGCGGTGACGTATCCCGAGACCAACAAAGGCAACGGCGCTGCGGTCGGCTCATTAAAGCAAAGAATCGTCGGCGATATTGGACCAACCTTATGGATGTTGCTGGGCGCGGTTGCGTTCGTGCTGTTGATTGCCTGTGTCAACGTCGGCAATTTGATGCTGGCGCGCGCGTCGGGCCGCGCGCGCGAATTTGCGATTCGAGCGGCGTTGGGCGCCGGTTGGTGGCGCCTGGTTCGTCAATCTCTGACTGAGAGCCTCTTGTTGTCGTTTACCGGAGGCGCCCTGGGAGTATTCGTTGCGTACTCGGCTACGCATGCCGCCCTGAGTTTGCTTCCCACCACCCTGCCGCGCGCTCAGGAAGTGCGCATCGATTATCGCGTGTTGCTTTTTGCCTTGGGCATTTCGTTGCTGAGTGGAATCCTGGCCGGGCTCGCGCCGGCGCTGCGCAATTCGCGGTTCGCCGACGCCCTCAAAGAAAGCGGCCGCGGGAACACTGGCGCGCGCAGCCGCGCCCAAGCGACTTTAGTCGCGGTCGAGGTCGCCCTGGCGGTGGTCCTGCTGATCGGCGGCGGCCTGATGATTCGCAGCATCCGAGCGCTGTGGAATATCGATCCGGGTTTTCGCTCAGACGATCTTCTGACCTTTGGCTTAAGCCTGGCCCCCTCGACAAGGAACGACAAGCCCGAAGCTATTCGTGCCAATCTCCGGCAGCTTAGCGATCGGCTCAACTCAATGCCGGGCGTGAAAGCAGTGTCGTTACAGAGCGGGGCCTTCCCGCTGCTGGACGAAGACGACACTCTGTTTTGGATTGAAGGTGAACCGAAGCCGACTACGGGAAGCGACATGCACGCGACGCTGACCTCGGCAGTGGAACCGACGTACCTGACGGCCATGGGAATGCCGTTGAAGCAAGGCCGGTTCTTCGATAACCACGATGATGAACACGCTCCGTGGGTCGTGGTGGTTGACGAAGTTTTCGCGAACAAGTTTTTTCCGGGTGTGAACCCGATCGGCAAACGGATTCGTCAGGGCGATGATGATCCGCAAACGATCATCGGCGTCGTGGGCCACGTCAAACACTGGGGGTTGGATTCCGATGATACACAGTCATTGCGCGCGCAGATGTACGAGCCGCTGAGACAGTTTCCCGACCCGGCCGTGCCGGGATTTGCGGCGGGCGTTCGCGTCGTGCTGCGCGGCCCGGTGTCGCAGCAGCAGATCGATTCCATCCGTTCGCTGGTCAAGAGTCTCAATGGCCAGAACATCATTTACAACCCGCAGACAATGAACGAGTCCATTGCGGGATCTTTGTCCAGCCGCCGCTTTGCCATGGTGTTACTTGATTCATTTGCCGTGCTCGCGTTGTTCATGGCGAGCCTCGGGTTGTATGGCGTGATTTCTTATCTGGTTGAGCGACGGACGCAGGAGTTAGGAATCCGCATCGCGCTCGGCGCGCAAAGTTGGAGCGTGCTTCGCCTGGTCCTGCGCGACGGGTTGAGGATGGCCCTCGCCGGTGTCGGCGTTGGATTGCTGGCGGCGTTCGGCCTGACGCGGCTGTTGGCGAAGATGGTTTACGGAGTCAGCACTACCGATCCGGCAACCTTCATTGCGATTAGTTGTGGGTTGACCCTGGTCGCCCTGTTGGCTTGTTACTTTCCGGCGCGGCGCGCAACGAAAGTCGATCCGTTGGTAGCGCTTAGGTACGAATAAGACACAGTGTCAGAAGCCCGACCGTAAGGGAGGGCTACTTAGGAAATGTCATCGCTCACTTTACTGAAGTTGCCCTCCCTTACGTCGGGCTTCCGACACATTGGGCGGGTGAGCGCAATCGGAAATCAGCAATACGTTATGGAAAACCTAATCAAAGACATCCGCTATGGCGTTCGCAGCATTCTGAAGCGACCGGGTTTCAGCCTGATCGCGATCGTTACTCTCGCGTTAGGCATCGGTGCGAACTCAGCCATCTTCAGCGTAGTTAACGGTATTCTCTGGCGTCCCTTGCCGTATAAAAACCCGGAGCAGTTGGTGATGGCCTGGGAAAATCATACGGTGCGGGGTGGGCCGGCGCAGGAGTGGTTTTCGCCGCCGGACATCGATGACTGGCGAGCGCAAAACAAAGTCTTCTCGCATTTCTCGGCACTGAATAATTGGGTGCCGACACTCACCGGTCGCGATGAGCCTGAAACTTTGATCGGCGCCGCGGTGTCGCATGACATGTTCGATCTGCTGGGCGTGACGCCGGTAATGGGGCGAAGTTTCGCTCCCGAAGAAGATCAAGTAAACGCGCCCAACGTGGTCGTGCTCAGTAACGAATTGTGGCAAAGCCGATTCAATTCAGATCGCAACATCGTCGGCAAATCGATCTCACTCAATCAAGAGAATTACCAGGTCATCGGCGTGATGCCTGCCGAATTCCGATTTCCAATCATTCCTGGCGTACAACTGTGGAGAACGCTGCGGCCCGGGCTGAATGCTAACTGCCAGCGCGGCTGCATCGTGCTGCGAGCGATCGCAAGACTTAAGTCAGGCGTCACGATTCAAGAAGCACAGGCTGATCTCTCCACCGTCGCATCGCGTTTGGCCTCGCAGTATCCGGAAACGAATTCGAAGGTCGGCGCGACACTGGTGCCATTCCACGAACAAGTGGTAGGAAACATCAGAAGGCCTTTGCTCGTGTTGCTGGGCGCGGTTGGATTCGTCTTGTTGATTGCCTGCGCAAACGTAGCGAATCTCATGTTGGCGCGAGCAGCCACGCGCGAACGCGAGATGGCTTTGCGATCGGCGCTGGGCGCCAGTCGCGGGCGCGTTATCCGACAACTGCTAACTGAGAGCGCGCTCCTGGCCGCGGCGGGCGCGGCTGTAGGATTGGTTGTCGCGTACTGGCTGCTGCGCTTGTTGCTTAGTCTCTCTCCGCCGGGAACTCCGGGATTGGATCAGATTGGCATCGATCGCTACGTGCTCGGCTTTACGATCTTGATTGCCGCTGTCACGGGGATAGTCTTCGGGTTAGCGCCGGCGCTGCAAACATCGAAAGTCGATCTCAATCGCTCGCTCAAGGACACAGGCAGAGGGACGCCCGGCGGCATGCGAGGCGGGCGACTTCGCGGCGCGCTGGTGATCGCAGAGGTGGCTTTGGCTCTGCTGCTTTTGATCGGCTCAGGCTTATTGATGAAGAGTTTTGTGCTGCTCCAGCACGTCGATCCCGGATTCAATCCGGATCATGTGGTAACGCTACGGTTGATTCTGAACCGGACGGCTTACCCAAACATTCCGCAGGTCGTAATCTTCTACGAGCAGCTTCTCGATCGCGTCAAAGCTTTGCCCGGAGTCCAATCGGCCGCCACAATTTCAACCCTGCCGTTGAGTGGCAATCAAACCGATACGAATTTCTTGATCGAAGGGCGACCGGCTCCGCCACCAAACCAGGAACCGGTTGCCTGGTACAACTCGGTAACACCCGACTATTTCAAAACGATGCAAATGCGCGTCGTCAAAGGCCGGAGTCTCGCAGAAACTGACAATGAAAAATCGCCGTTGGTCGTAGTCATCAGCGAAACGATGGCGCGGAAGTATTGGCCCAATGAAGATCCGCTCGGCAAGCGCATTGGGCGCGGACCTGATCGATGGCGACAGATCGTCGGCGTGGTTAGAGACGTGAAGCATTTTGGGCTGGACGCTGACACGCCGCCGACGATGTATTTCCCAATGCGCCAAGCGCCGGGTCGCGCCATGAATCTCGTAGTGCGGACCTCAGGCGATCCTTTGGCTGTCGCGCCCTCGCTGCGAGCGCAAGTGTGGGCTAGTGACAAGAATCTCGCCATTGGGAACCTCGGGACGATGAAAGATGTCGTGTCATCATCGATCATTCAACAAAAATTTATTCTGACTTTACTCGGATGTTTTGCCGCGGTCGCTTTGCTGCTGGCGTCGGTGGGAATTTACGGCGTGATGTCGTATTCCGTCACGCAGCGCACTCATGAGATCGGCATTCG
>DATLVM010000231.1:0-7079 GCA_035577445.1 Pyrinomonadaceae bacterium | reverse complement strand
CTCGCCGACGGGACCGGCAGAAAGAGTGGCGCCTGAAAGTCTCTGGCCGCGGGCCGTTTGCAGATGAGCGAAAATCGCCGCGGACAGGTTTGTCCCGTCGAGGCTCTGCGCCTGCGAAGCTTCGTGCAATCGCGCCATTGCTTCGCTTAATCCCGTCTGCAATCGCGAAATCTGATCGTTGATGGGACTCAGCCGTTCGTTCAAATAGGCTTCGACGGCCTGTTGCAAACTGTTCTCGAGTTCTTCGCTCACTTAGTTGGCGACCTCCGAATTAGACTAGGCGGGGCAATAAGGGGGTAGATCAACTCAAGCCCGTGGCTTACCCGCACTTGCTCCACAGACCGAAAGTCTGTGAAGCGCAAATTTGATTATGCTGGGCGGCGCGAATAGGCGTCAAGAATCTTTTTTTGAGGGGTTGCTGGAGCGCGGCGTCCTCGCCCGCAAAGCGTATGCAGCACGCCGGAAGACTGTTCGCGCTTTGCGCTCATGCGGACAAGGATGTCCGCGCTCCATTTATGACGCCGCCGGCAGGCCGTTCCGCGCAATCGAAGTCATAACTTCACAGAATCGATCCAGTTCCCACAGCGTCGTGTAAACATTCGGTGTGATCCGAAGGCCGACGAATTCCTCGTGAACGATTGGCGTCGTGAAGATGTGGTGCTTACTGAAAAGATAGCTGCCGATCTTTCCCTGATCCAATCCTTCAATTTGGACGTTCGCGATGGCGCACATCTGGCTCGGATCGAATGAAGTATTGAAGCGAACCTTCGGGATCGTTTTCAGTTTGTCCATCCAATAGCGCGACAGAAAACGCAGCCGAGCTTCTTTCCGTTTGCCGCCGATGCCGTGGTGAAACAGGATCGATTCGCCGATGGCGAGTCTGGGCGCCGCTGAATGCGTGCCGATCTCTTCGAACTTGCGAATGTCGGCTTTCTGTTTATCTTCAGCCGCGAACAGCGGCCAAATCTTCGAAATCTTGTCCCGCTTGATGTAAAGCAGGCCGGTGCCTTTGGGCGAGTAAAGCCACTTGTGCAGTGACGTCGCGAAGTAATCGCAATCGAGATCCGGCTGCTTGAAATAAAACTGCGCGAATGAATGTGCGCCATCGACGATCGTCTCAACGCCGTGCCGCCGCGCCATTTGGCAGACGGCTTTGACCGGAGTGATTTGCCCGGTGAGATTGATCTGGTGCGCTATTTGAACCAGCCGAGTGCGAGAGGTGATCGCGCGCTCGAACGCCGCGGTGATCTCTTCGATGTTCTTGGGCGGGATGGGAATTTTGATCAGGTTAAGCTTGATGCCTTCGCGCTGTTCGCGCTGACGAATCGTCGTCAGCATCCGTCCATAGTCCTGCGTCGTAGTTAATACTTCGTCGCCAGACTTGAGATCCATTCCGAGCAGCAACGTCTCGAGTCCTTCCGACGCGCCGCGCGTGATGGCAATCTCTTCACGATCGCAACCGAACAATTCAGCCAGGCCGGTGCGAATCGTTTCCGATTGCGGCTCGAGAATCTGCCACATCGTGTACGCGGTCGCGTCTTCCTGCTGCCAGATGTAACGCACCAGCGCTTCGGTCACGATCCGCGGGCTGGGACTCACGCCGCCGTTGTTGAGATTGATGATGCCGCGCGTAACGCTGAAGGCATTTTGGATCGTCGACCAGTAGTCTTCATCCATCGCCGCCTGTTCCGGCGTGAGATGCGCGATCGATTTCGTCGCTGCCTCGATCTCCTTCAACATCGATGCGATCGTTGTTGATGAAAGCGCAGCGAGGCCGAGGGACTTTCCGGCTAGCGAAAGAAAGTTGCGTCTGGGGAACTTAGTTTGTGTCATGACATCTCTTGTTCCGCGAACAGATTTCAACCACAGAGGACACAGAGAAGAATGCGTAAGCAGTAAGAAAAAGCAAACTAGACAATTTGCAATTTGCAGTTTTCAATTTTCATTTTTCATTTTTCAATTTGCGCATTCTTCTCTGTGTCCTCTGTGGTTAATTCTTGCTAACGGTCGTTGGACCCTCGACCTCGTATCCCGCCTTGATCCAGGCAGTGGTTCCGCCGATTACGTTGAGCAAATCTGAAAAACCCGCAGCTTGCAGAAGGCTCGTCGCGGCACTGGAGCGATATCCGCCCGCGCAAATCACCGTCGTTGTTTTGGCCGGATCGAAAGCCAGCAGCGGCCAGGACTCGCGCAGTTTCGATAGCGGCGAGGTCACCGCCCGCGGCACATGACCGCTCTCGTACTCGGCAGGCCGGCGCACGTCGAGGACTTGAAGATCGGTGCGGGATTCAATCAGCCGTTTCAAATCACCCACGCTGATCTGTGGAACGATCGCGACCTCAAATCCAGCTACTTTCCACGCGTCTATTCCGCCGGCAAGATGACCCTTGATATTCTCGAGGCCGACGCGCGCCAGTCGCATGCGCGCTTCTTCAGCCTTGGCTTGGGACTCAGCCAAAAGCACGATCGGCGCCGTCATCGGAATCAAGGTGCCGGCCCACGATGCGAACTGCCCTCCCAATCCAATGTTCATCGATCCCGGCACGTGCCCGGAGCCAAATTCGTCGGGCGTTCGCACATCCAAAACGATGCCGCCGTGCTTCGCACACTCGGCGACTTCAACGGGCGTCATCGATTGAAGCGGCGGCAGTCCTTCAAGAGACGCAGCACCGCCACGATTGATCTCAGCGTCTTTCGGAAAGTACGCCGGGGCTTCGGGCAGATCGGTCGTCATCAAGCGCACGAACTCGTCTTTCGACATTGCCTGTAGCGCGTAGTTGAATTTCCGTTGGTGCCCAATCGTGGAAGAAGTGTCAGTTGAGAGATTCTTGCCGCACATCGAACCGGCGCCGTGCGCTGGATACACCTCGACGTCATCCGGCAATGTGAGAATCTTTTTGTGCAGGCTGTCGTACATCATCGCCGCCATGTCCTGCGACGTGTAACCTCTCCCGCCCGCGAGATCAGGTCGGCCCACGTCGCCGATGAACAGAGTATCGCCTGTCAGCAGTTTGCGTACGCAGGCGTCCTCGCCTGCTTTCTTTTCACTCTCAGTTACCAACACGCAAATACTCTCCGGCGTATGACCCGGAGTCTCCATGATGCGCAACTTCACGCGCCCAATCATCAGCTCATCACCATCTTTGACGGCGCGATGCGGAAAAGTCGCTCCAGCTTCCTTGCCAAAAACAATTTCGGCTCCGGTTTTGTCGGCGAGTTCCCGATGGCCGCTGACAAAATCGGCGTGCAGATGAGTTTCAATGATGTACTTGATTTGGAGATCCTGCGCGTTTGCTTCTTCGATGTATTGATCGACGTCGCGCTGCGGATCGACGACGACAGCTTCACCGTCTGAACCGATCAGATAAGACGCATGAGCGAGACAGCCGAGATAGAACTGCTTGAAATACATAGCCGGGCTCCGAATGTTCGCTTCAATCTAGATCACACTGGCATTCGTTTCAACATTTCTGCTGCAACCTTGGGCGCGGTCACGATCTCCGCTTTGCGGCTTGATCGATCGTTATGTACGTCACCGCGTCCCAGGCATTGTGAATTCCTACAAAGAGAATCAATAGAGCAGCAAAGCCGATCACGAAAAGGCTCTGGTGAGCATGCCCGGGGAGGAACAGCGCTGCCACGATAATTACGCCATAAGTAATCATCGGCAGGCCAACATGCCAAATCCAATCTTCAAGAACGGGCCGGTACGTCTTTAGGCGTCGCGCACGGAGAAATGTAATCAACGTGTACAGAAGTCCGCCGGTGCCGCAAACCGCAATCGCATAAGTTAGCCGCGACAATCCATGCCAAGGCGCGCTGATGATTGCCGAGATAAGCAGTACCGCTCCGAAATGAACTATGTTCGGTGTGCCGAATGTCTGAATCTCGTGCGTGGTCGCTCTTCGTCTCGATTCTGAGATGAGCGCGATCACCACGAACTGCAAGCCGGTAAGAGCGGCGCCAGATGAGCCGATTAGGAAGAAAAACGTTTCCCATGCGGCGAGCGATGAAGGTGCAGCGTCCATTTAGGATTTCAATTTGTAGAACTCTCGCGCAGGTTTTAAGGGTCGCAGCATCCAGTAGGGCCGGCGCTCGCCGTTAGGCGAAACCTTATTGGCCGGTCGAGTCTCGGCCAACCATTTCTTGAAGACTTCACGAGACTTCGCCGTGTCAACGTGGATGTCTGCGTACTTGTCGCTCGGCTCAGCTTTGCGGACGCGCACCACCTGATGCCAGCAGTGCATTCCTGAAATCGGATCAGGATGAACCGGAAAGGTAAGGTTCTGATGGACGCCGACATCATTCCACCAGATGTGACGGGTGTCGCGATCGGTCGATTCAAAAGCTGAGACGCCGCGCTCGCGTTTCAAACTCCAATTCGAACCATTCTGATCGAGCTTCACAGTTGCCATTAATTGTCGCTCGCCGCTCTCATGAGTTTTCCATCGGCCCATGTGATGGCTGCACGCGACGATGCCGGGCTTGATGCCTTCGGTCACCCACGCGCGCACGACGAAGTAACCAATCTCGGTTTCCACGCGCACCAGATCGCCAGTGCGCACGCCGAGTTTCGCAGCGTGACTCGTGTGCAGCCAGAGCGGATTAGTGTGCGCGATCTCGTTAAGCCACTTCGCATTCGCACTGCGCGTGTGAATTTGAATTGGAAGTCTAAACGTCGAGATCAGAATCGTCTGATCTTCTGACAGGTTCTGCCGATGAGCATGTCCTTTGATGTAAGTCGGAATCGCGTACTCAGGCCAACCCCAATCAGCCAGCGTGCGGGAAAAGAATTCGAGCTTCCCACTGGGCGTAGGAAAGCCACGTTTGATCTCGCCATCAACTTTCACGCCCGCCAGTCGTCGTCCTTCAGCATCGCCGTCAGGACTCGGAATAGGCACGACATTTGGCGAAGCAGGTTTTGCCGAGCGACAGAAGATGCGACCGAATTCATCCTGGCGAACGTCGAGAAGTTCTTCGGGGGGAACGTTCTCTTCGTAGAGCGCGCCCGTCTTCTTTTTGATTTCAAACGAACCGTAGCGCCGCATGAATTGCAGCGGCGAAAGATTTTCTTCAGCCGCTTTCTCGGGCAAGCCGGGCACAGAATTCTCGAAGATCCAACCGTAATATTCATCGACACTAAGGCGCGTCCCCGGATTCTTCTTTGATTCAACAAACTGGCGAATCCCAAGTGATCCGTCTGGATCGATGCGCCAAGTCAGTTCCATCCAGAATTCGTTCTCTTCCCAAACCTCACCGGGATTTACCTCACGCGTATCGTTGACCTCATCGCCGTTTCGCTGACGCGCGGCGCGCATCACCGGCTGACGAAAACCCAGCCACTGAGCATCGTGCGTTTCATACGAATGAATGTCATGACGCTCTGGCCCGAGCCCCATCGGCAAAACGTAATCAGCGAAGTAAGCAGTCTCGTTCCAAACGGGAGTCAACGCAGCGTGACAGCCGACCAGACTTTCATCCGTGAGCATTTCGATCCACGAGAAGCCGTCGGGATTCGTCCACACCGGGTTGTAGACGCGCGTGAAATAAGTGTCGAGTTTCCCGCGGCCTTCCTGCAAAAGATGTGGCAGCAGAAAAGACATCTCATGCATCGAGAGCGGAAATTCCTGCGGCCAATTGACCTCGCCCCACATCCTCGGATGCGGCGGCGTGTGAATCGGCTTCGGCACGAACTTGTTCCACGCGTTGGGAAACACACCGCCCTCAGTCGCGACCGCGCCGAGCAGAGCATTCAACATGAAGAGAGCGCGGGCGACTGACCAGCCGTGACTCACGCCTGAAGTTACGCTGCGCCAGTTGTGACTGGAGAGTTGTGTGCCGGCAGTAGAGACGAGCTTCGCGATTGCTTCGATCGTTTTCGCATCAACGCCTGATTCCCGAGCCGCGAATTCAAACGTGTATTCGGCGTAGAGCTCCTTTAAGCTGCGCTCGAATTGTTCAAACGCAAGCGGCGGCAAGCCGCCCTTCCCGACCTGAGAGGCTGCGGCGTTGTCTTCTGCCTTCGGCCTTCTGCCTTCTGCTTGCTGCTGTAAGTATTCTTCCCAGTTCCACCACTTCCGGACAAACTCACGATTGTAGAGATCGTTCTGAATCAGGTAATGCGCAATCGCCAGGAGAATCGCCGCCTCCGATCCCGGATAAGGGGCAATGTAGAAATCAGCATGCGTCGCCGTGTTCGACAGCCGCGTGTCCATCACGATCAGCTTCGCGCCGTTCGCTTTGCCGTCAATCACGCGCTGCGCATGCGGATTGAAGTAATGACCTGATTCAAGGTGCGCGCTGATTAGCAGAATGACTTTCGCGTTCGCGTGATCCGGACTCGGCCGATCGAGCCCCATCCAAAGCTGATAACCCTCGCGCGCTCCCGAAGAACAAATGTTCGTGTGCGAGTTGTGCCCGTCAACTCCCCACGCCGCAAGAATCCTCTCGGTGAATCCGTCCTCGCCGGGACGACCAACGTGGTACATGATCTCGCCTTTGCGATCTTCGACGATTGCTTTGCGAATGCGACCGGCAAGATCGTCAAGCACTTGATCCCAACTAACGCGCTCCCAATTTCCGGCGCCGCGTTTTCCCACCCGCTTGAGCGGATAGAGAATCCGATCAGGGTCGGTAACCTGGTTAAGCGTCGCCGGCCCCTTCGCGCAATTACGCCCGCGCGATCCCGGATTCTCAGGATTGCCTTCGAACTTCTGAATCTGGTTCGTGTCTTTGTCGATGTAAGCGAGCAGCCCACACGCCGACTCGCAGTTGAAACAAGTCGTCGGCACGAGTTGATAATGCCGCTCTTTGCGACGCGGCCAGGCCTGCGAATCAAGCTCAGTCCAATCGTTCCAGCGTTCCTTTGGCGGGAAGGCGGAGAGGTGAATGCGTGATGGGCCGGGATATCGAGTGCTCATGACTTTTTCAATAACAGCTGCTTCAACTCTGTGATCCGCGCCAGATGATGGTCGTCGTGCTCGGCGATGAAGAAAGCTAGATCGATAACGCGAACCTGTTGATTCAAACGCGGATGCAAACCTGTCCGTTGCACAAACGCTTCATCGTACGAATCCAGT
>DATLVM010000230.1:0-7583 GCA_035577445.1 Pyrinomonadaceae bacterium | reverse complement strand
ACATCACCCGTACCCAGGTTGCGCCAGTTCGCGCCCGCGGCCACAGTCACCACGTCGCCACTGATGAGGGTGGTCAGACTGGACGAGCCCGAGCCGGTGCCTTGATCGAAGACGCCACTGCCAACGAAGAGAACGTCACAGACTGTATTCGTCGCTCCCGCACTACCGTCGAGCGAAACGACGTTATTAGGACTGGCGCCCGTGTTCTGAATCAGCAGGATGCCAAACGTGGTGGAGTTGTTCCCGCGAATGGTTTGGTTCGCGCTGCCATTGAAGTCAACTGTATTCGCTACGAAGGTGGCGTTATTGATCCAGTCGCCGCCATCGTGAATCGGAGCTCCGGGATTAAAGGTTGTAGCGGTCCAGATTTGCAGGCTGAAGCCCGCCAGGGTCGTGAGAACTCCGCTGTTGTCTACTGTGTAGACGGCGGTGATGTCCGGATCGGGAGTCCCACCCTGTGCATTTTTCAAATTACCATTTGTGATTTGACTGCCATTGTCGGACCGTACCACCAACCGGTTCTGATAGAGGTTCAGACCCGAGATGTCTGAGGCGGGCGACAAGGTGACCGTCGCGCCCTTCTCCGTCTGGCCGTCGATGAAGACCGCGAGACGATCACCGGCGGCGAGCGCCAGTGTGTTGAATGTGTAATCACCGTTAACGTCTGTCGTAGTAGTGCCGACATTAGATCCATTTTGCAGCAGTCGAATCGTTTTGCTGGTAGTGATCGGGTTCTCGTTCGCGTCGAACAAGGTGCCGCTGATCGTGTTGCCGCCGTTGCCCAGGTTAAAGAAGCTGAACGATGTAATCGTATTTGAAGTGATCGTCTGTCCGAGGATCGTTCCACCGATCGAATCGTAAGTTCCGCTCTGTGTAGATGACTTTCCAATCTTCGTCGTGGCCACGATCGATGAGTCAGTCAGCTTTACCTTGGTGTTCGTGAACGCGCCGGACGTGACTGCCGCCTGCCAGTAACGATTCGTATTCAATGACAGCAGACCCGTTCCCACCGTGCCGCCTGAGTTCGCGTCAAAGACTTCCGCTTGAATAGTCGCCGTGACACTCGTAGTCGGATTGACCATCTCAAACGGATTGAAAGTGCCTTTGCCGACCGGGAACGTATAGGTGTTGCCGGAAACGAGGCTCGCCGGTAGAGCCCGCGCGAGTGGACCGTTGATGTAGGACGAAGCGGATCCGCCGGAAATTGCATTCGCTGCGGTGTTGGTGATCGACAGGAGAGTGCTCGACGAAGTCGTGATCTTACCGTTCGTGAGCGTCAGCGTGCCGGCCACGGTCACCGCGCCATCCGCTGCACATCCGCACGATAGACTGATGCCGTTGGCTCGGTTGATGGTCAGGTTGTTGAGACTGATGTTCGTGAGCGAGGTGCTTGCGCTTGAGCCTCCGACCGTAATGTTCGAGGTCGCACCGCCGGAGATTAATCCAGCGCCATAACTAACCGCGCCATTCAGCGTGAGTGTATTCGCGCCAATTGAGAATGCGCCGTTCGTGAGGGTCAGCGTTCCTTCGACAATCAAATCCGCGCCCTCGGTAATTCCATTCACGCGATTGATGGTCAGGTTGTTCAGGCCGCCGCTGACCGCCGGCAGCGTCGTGTTGGCAGTCGCGCCACCGAACGCGACGTTTGAAGTCGCTCCGCCAGTCAGGCGGCCACTGGTCGCACTGATTACACCATTCAGGGTCAGGGTGTTCGCGCCAATTGCCAGCGCGCCGCTCGTCAGCGTCAACGTTCCGTTGACGGTCGCGTCGCCGGCGAGAGTTACCGTGTTGTTGCCACCGCCGCCGGTGTTCGCGATGGTTAGTTCCGCAATCGATGAAGGCAAGCCATTGCCAACGGATTGATTGAGCGCGCCGTTATAGATGTAGGCGCTGGCCTGGTAGATGCGAGTCGATGTCTGAACATTTCCGGTAGCGCCCGACGACGTAATGCCGGCCGCAGAACCAATCTTGATCGCTGATCCTGAATTCGCGCGGAAGAATCCAGCGCCTGAGACCACGTGCGTATTCAGATCGCAGATGGCGCCGTTAAAGACTTCGAAGTTGTGAATGACGTCGACATCGTTGCTGAGTGAGACTGTGCCTGTCTGATTTGAGACCTGGATCTGGAACGCATTGGTTAAACCATTGCCGGTTACTTGATCGACCGATCCGGCGTAGTAGTACTGGCCTGAGGCATCGTACGTCCGGCCTGCCGTCTGAACATTTCCTGTCGCACCCGATGTGGTGATCCCGTCAGCCGAGCCGATCATGAGATTGCCCATCGACGAAAGTTGGAATGAACCTGCACCGCTGATCTTTCCGTCGCCCGGGAAACGCAGCGTGCCATCGCCATCAACTGTCAGGTCAGTCCCGCTGCCGTCGTTAACCGTCAGAGTTATGCCCGAATTGATCAGCAGAATGCCGCCGAACTGCACCGTCAATTGATCGGCATCGACATCGGCGGTCACCGTAACCTGATGCGTGTTGCGAATCGCGATCGTATCGTCCGCGCTGGTTGGAGTCTGACCGCTGACGGCCGGCGCGAAGCCGGAGCCGAAATCAACTTCCCAGGTGTTGAAATCATTCCAGTTGCCGCTGGTTCTGGATTGATACTTGGGAATGATCGCGATCGCATAACTGTTGGGCGTCGGCGGCGTCGAAGCTGCGGGCGGGTCGGCTGAGAAGCCGGCGGCGCCAGTCAGCGGATTGGAAGTAACGTTAGGCGTCGCGGCTGAGTCTTGCGCAACCACGAAGTACTGAATCGTGTCGCCATTGCCCGCGCTGCCACCCGTCACCAGGCTGTAGTCGATCAAGCAGTCATAACTGCTGCCGCTGACAAACGCTCATTGGTTCGATGAATAGGATCCGGACGTGCCCTTGCGCAAGTAAATTCTCGGTAAGCCAGTGCCGCTCGTCGGCACACCGCTGCTGTCCGTCACGGTGATTGAGAGCGTGCGATTGGATGTGTTGTTAGCGTTCGCCAATGCCGTGTAAGAGATTACGGGCGCAGTGGTGAAGGCGCTTTCGTAAGCGCCGATGTCGACGGCATCGCCTTGCGTGCGCGAGAAACCAGAGCCGCGCTGATCGAACGACAATGTGCTGCTGTTGAATGGATCGACTGCCAGCGCATTGTTGCCATGATCGATGGCCGGACTGCCAGCCAATAGCGCATGCGTCGTGGTCGGCCCACCGTTGTTCGTCAACGCACCGAGCAGGGGATCCATCAGACTACCCGCCGATCCAACCCAGTCGTTGTTTCCGTTCGGCGCACCCGTGGGGAAGGTTCCCGTTACCTGCGAGTTGTCGCCAATCAGGTTGTACCCGGCGGAAGTCATCGAGCCGCTTCCGAAAAAGTCCGGACCCAACGCGGCCGTGTTCCCAGCGACGATGGTGTTGCCGATGTTCAGCGTTGAGCCGTTTCGCAGAATGCCGCCGCCCCAACCGCTGTTGGCGTGGTTATTCGTGATCGTTGAGTTCCGTACGACCATGCCCGAACCGTAATCGCAAAACCCGCCTCCGGCTAATCCGCTGTTGGTGACGGAATTATTCGAGATAGTGCTGTTCACCATGTAGAGGCTGCTGCTGCTCGACTTGAAAAAGCCGCCGCACCCGAGACTCGAGTTACCGGTGAAAGTGGAATTGATGATGCGATGATTCGCGCCCAGGCCGTAGTACACGCCGCCCGACGATCCTGACGCGGTGTTGTTCTGCACGACGACCGAATCAAGCACGAGGGTTCCTCCGCCGCCCACGGTGCCCGCATGAATAGCGCCCCCGACTCCGTCAATGCCGGTGCCGCCGCCGTGTCCGTTCTGCATTGTCACGCCGCTGATGGCTACCGTGACTGCGCCCAGATAGAAGATGCGGTTTGTGCCTGACCCGCCATCAATCGTCAGCAAATTAGCTCCGAGTCCGTTGATTGTGACGTTATGAAGAATCTGGATCTCACTGCCGGACGACAAGGTGATCGTGCCGCCGCTCAGACCTCCGGCGAAGTTGATTTGAATCGAGCCGGCACAGGAGCTGAGCGCATTGGCTTCTTCGATCGCGGCGCGGAGAGTGCAAACGCTGCCGGCCGTCGCGCACAAGCCATCCCCAGTGTTTGCATCTGACGCATCGCCCGAATCGTTTACCGTGAAACCAGCCGGACCAGGGCATGACACAGTGAGAATTACATCGTTGCCATCACCGCCGGTATAGCTGATCGTCGCATTCTGGCCAGTTCCGAGAAAATCAGTAATCGTCGCGCCCTGGATAAGTCCGTTGAAGGTACCGCTAACGGCGTCAGTGTCATCGTTGTTAATGATCGTGAACGTCTGTCCGACGTTCGGCGTGTAGGAGTTGAGGCGAGTAAGGCTCAGCGTTGCACCGCCGAGCGAAACCGTCCCGGTCACATTCAATTGGTCGTATTGTGTGCCCGCCGTCGCGCCGCCAATCTCGACTGAATGCGTCGAGCCACTGCTGAACGAAACGTTACCAGTGTTCAAAATCCCGGCGCTGCTTCCAGGAGCAACGGTCCCGCCGCTATTCACGCTGACCGGGCCCGAAACAGTTCCCGTTCCCTTGATAGTTCCGTTATTGCTGACATTTAACGTGCCGCTATTTGTCAGCGTGTTGCCGACGGTGAGGGCAAACGCGCCAGTATTAAACGTCGCGCCGGTGGCGATTGAGCTGGCGGCGTTCAGCGTTGTGCTCTGAGACAGTGTTACTCCCGAAGTATTGCTGATCGTTAGTGCGCCCGTCAGAGTAGTTGGCAACCCGTTGCCCGTAACCTGCGCAGATGTGCCGTTATAAATGTAGGACGATCCGCTGCCAAAGTTGCGGTTTGTTGTTTGGATATTTCCGGGCGGCGGCGTCGGAAACGGTGGTCCAACCGTAATGCCGTCCGTACTACCAAGACTGAGGGTCGCGGTAGGCGTGCTGGTAAACGTCCCGTTGCTGGACAGTACGTTGGCGCCGCAGTTTAGCGTCCCGTTTAAAAGGAAAGTCGCGTTCGGACCGGTTACGTTACGAGACAAATTGACGGTGCCGCCCGAGTTGACTGTGGTTGCGCCGGCAAGCGTAATTGCGCTCGCGCCGGAGAAATTAACCGTCGCGCCTGAGTTGACGGTTGCAGTTCCGGCAATCACGATCGGGTTGGAACCAGAAACGATCTGAGTTGAACTGCCATTGAAGACTACTGGTTGTCCCGACGGCAGCGACAAAGTCGACGCGCCGTTATTAGTGAGGTCACCCGCGAGATTCATCGCGGCGGTCATCGAGCTGCTGTAAGTAACTCCTGAGTTGATCTGGAAGTTTCCTCTGATCGTGAGAGCGCTCCCACCGGTGGACGTGTAAGTAGCAGCGCCCGCGGTTCGCGTGAGAGTTAGGCTTCCATAATTCATTCCCGACGCGCTTATTGCAATCGAACCTGTACCGGGCGAGTCATATTCGAAGACGCCGATCTCGGTGCCGGCAACCGTTGAAAGGCGCGGCACAATGCCGGCGGTGCTTCGTGCGGTGTTATGAACGTAGCGGCCTCCATTATTGATCCTGGCCGTCCCGTTTCCGGTTGTGTTGACGTCAATACCATCGCCCGATGCAGCTCCTGAAGAGTTCTTCAAAACTCCGCCGCTATTAATGATGATGTCATCTGTGGCTGAGGTGTTATCGCCGACGCTGAATCCTGGAATTCCTGTATTTGTGCTTGGCAGCACAACCGTAACCGTGTTGCCGGTATTGGCGCTGATCTGCAACTTCGCGATCGAAACCGTGGTTGCTCCCGAAGGAAGAGTGACCGTGTAGCTCCCGGCGACGAATGCATTGTCGACGAATACGAAATCATTCACTGCCGGTGCGCCACCCCCGGTACAACCGGTCCAATTAGTCGACGTTGACCACTGTCCGTCGCCGCCCGCGCCCGTCCAGGAACAGATGGCCATCGGCGGCATCGCGCTTGGTAATGCATGGGAATCATTTCCGAAAAGTGTCGAAGACCACACTATCGAGAACAGGCGATGGAAGGGAGTGTTCGTACTTATCGCGGCACGGGCCACAAAGGGTAAGGCGCAAGCTGACAACAGGAACAAGCAAATGACCAACCACGAGGCAAGGCGGACGCGAGTTGACTGTTTCCTGGAATTGAAAATGAAGCGTGGGTGATCGTGAGAGAATGCGCGCCTGAGTTTTCGCACGATGCTCCTTGCGTTCAGGAACGCTACTGAAGGGCGAGACATTCGGGGCCGACTCCTCTGGCTAATAAAAGCAATCGTCGGGTCTTATCAGGGGGAAGTAATCAACTAAATGGATCTACCTGACAAGCTTGGGCGCCACAGCGCGTTTGGCGAAGATCACGAGGCCTCTGCGATCGTTCGCGCACAGCCCAAGAATCTACAATGGGCGAAGGTTAGTGCGGTCAAAGCCGAAAAGTCAATAGATTTGGCCGCCACATGTGTGACGGCCAGCACATGATTTGAAGACTGACTCGCCGCCGGCCGGCGAGAAACGGGCGTCGCATTCGATTTTGGGACGCGTTAAGTAATTATTGCTCCTCTTTCCCTGTTTCCAATTGCGCACTAGAATACGCCCGCGATGATTGGGCAGCTCTTCGGCAATTACAAAATCACTCACAAGCTGGGCGCCGGCGGACAAGGCACGGTTTACAAAGCCATCGATCAGAAGCTCGGCCGCACGGTCGTCATTAAAGTGTTGCCGGCTGAACTCACGGTCAAAGAAGCCAATCTGAAAAGGTTCGAACGGGAAGCGAGACTCGCTTCCGCGCTCGATCATCCGAACATCTGCACTATCTTCGACATGGATGAAGCGAGCGGGCTGCATTACATCGCGATGCAGTACGTCGAAGGCAAGAACGTGCGCCAGCTTTGCAACGGCCGGCCGCTCGAGTTGGAGAGTGCTCTGCGCATCGGGATTCAGACTGCAGATGCGCTCGCCTCTGCGCACGCGCGGGGCATCATTCATCGCGATATCAAATCGGGCAACGTGATGGTGACCGACAGTGGACAGGTGAAGATCCTCGATTTTGGATTGGCGAAACTGCTCGATGAACAGGAAGCAGCGACCGCGGGAATTCATCAGACTGAGTTGACTGAGATCGGCGTGCCTTATGGCACGGCCACCTACGCTGCGCCTGAGCAAGCGCGCGGCGACAAAGTTGATGCGCGTGCGGACATCTTTTCGACGGGCGTGTTGTTGTACGAGATGCTCACCGGCACGTGGCCCTTTCGCGGCAAGTCGACCGTCGATGTGCGTCATGCGGTGATTCACGATCAGGCGAAGACGCTGGCCGAGATGCGACCAGGCGCGACGCCCGCGCGCCTGCAACAGATTCTCGACAAAGCGATGCAGAAAGAGCCGCGCGATCGTTATCAACGCATCGACGATCTCCGCGAGGATTTGCGCAAGGTGCTGATGGACGTCACGAGCGGCGCGGCCATGGATATGGCGGCGGCGCCGAAACATCTCGGCGGAACGACGCCGGTGGGACGCGCGATGCGTTGGTTAAAGAAGTTGAGCGGTGCTCGCACGGACACTCCGACGATGTCACCGCAATTTACCTCGCGCGCGCTGACTGATGCGCAGGATAG
>DATLVM010000229.1:0-5251 GCA_035577445.1 Pyrinomonadaceae bacterium | reverse complement strand
GCTCTGGGGAATTGACTTGTTGCGCGCTGCCAATCCCGGCGAAGCCGCCAAGTATGCTGACGGCTGGAAGAATTTCACGATCAACTATCAAGTGCTGGCGTTCACGCTGGGACTCTCGTTGTTGAGCGGCCTCGTGTTCGGTCTGGCGCCTGCCTGGCAAGTATCCAAACCAAACGTCAACGATGCTTTGAAGGAAGGCGGCCGGCAAAGTGGCGCAGGTTCGCATCGTCTGCGAAGTCTGCTGGTAGTTTCCGAGATTGCTCTCTCGCTGATGCTGCTCATCAGCGCGGGATTATTCATCCGCAGTTTTTCCGCGCTCCTGAAATCGAACCCGGGTTTCAATCCGGAAGGCGTAATTACGGCGAATCTCAACCTGCCCATCGCAAAATACAAAGAGGAATCACAGCGAGCCAACTTTTACGCCGACCTGGTCCAACGCGTAAGGACATTGCCGGGAATTCAATCCGCGGCCGTCGTCAATTACATACCGCTGGGAGGCTCGAACAGTTCTGACGATTTTCTTATCGAAGGCGCGCCTCAGCCACCGCCCGGACAGGAAAATGTCGGACGTTATCGCGTCTGCACTCCCGACTATTTTCAAACGATGGGCATCTCGATCCAGAAGGGTCGGGGATTTAGCGATCAGGACAAAGCCGGATCGCTGCCGGTCGTGATCGTGAACGAGACGCTCGCGCGAAAGTACTGGCCGGCGGGTGATGCACTGGGCAAAAGAATCAGGTTCTATGGTCCGTTGGACAAGGCGCCGTGGATGGAGATTGTCGGCATCGTGCAGGACGTGAAGCACGAGCTGAATTCGCCGGTAACTCCTGAATATTACCTGCCGCACACACAAGATAGCTGGAACGCGATGGTTCTGGTCGCGAGAACCAGCGTCGATCCCGGTTCGATGGCTGCGCCGATCAGGCAGCAGGTGCTGGCGATCGACAAAGACCAGCCGGTATTCGACGTGAAGACGATGCAGGAGGTGCGCGCCCTTTCGATCGCGGTTTATTCAATCGGATCGGTGACGATGACCATCTTTGCGATCGTCGCTTTGTTATTGGCGGCAGTCGGCATTTACGGCGTGATGGCTTTTGCGGTCAGCCAGCGCACACAGGAAATCGGAATTCGCATGGCCCTCGGCGCGCGAGCGCTGGATGTCCTGAAATTAATTCTCCGAAACGGAATGTTTCTGGCGGCGATCGGCGCGGTGATTGGACTCGCCGGCGCATTCGCGATCACACGATTTATGTCCAGCCTGCTGTTTGGTGTTTCGCCGACGGACGTACTGACGTTCGCGTTCGTGACGGCGGGATTGCTGTTGGTCGCGCTGTTCGCTTGTTACATCCCGGCGCGACGCGCGACGAAAGTCGATCCGATGATCGCGTTGAGATACGAATGAGTGGCACAGACTTCAGTCTGTGATTTGCGAGGTACGCACGCCTCCGGCGTGCTCTCGCGGACGTGACAAATGGCACGCCGGAGGCGTGCGTACCGAGGGGAGACACAGACTGAAGTCTGTGCCACAAAGGCGCTGGGTTACGAGTGAGGTTTTCGGCATGAGCAACATTCTTAAAGACACTCGCTACGGGATTAGAAGCCTCGCGAAGCATCCCGGCTTCACAGCCATTGCGCTGATAACTCTCGCTTTGGGCATCGGGGCAAACACCGCGATTTTCAGTGTGGTCAATGCGGTGTTGCTAAAACCGCTGCCCTTTGATGAGCCCGAACGCATTGTGTGGCTGTGGGACACGCAACCACAGCTCGCGACTGCGCCGACTTCGCTTCCTGATTTTCTTGGCTGGAAAGATCAGAACCGGTCATTTGCGCACCTCGCCGCGTATCAAGGCGGGAGTATGTTCGTCGATGCCGGCGACGGCGCAACAGATACGCCCGTCGGGCTGGTGACGCCGGATCTGTTTTCCGTCTTTCAAGTCAGCCCGATCCTGGGCCGAACTTTCACCGAAGAGGAAACCCTGCCCGGACGATTTCGCGTGGCAGTGTTAAGCCACTCAATGTGGCAGAACCGCTTTGGATCAGACTCGAATGTATTGAGCCGGACGGTTCAGCTTAACGGCGCCGCTTACACAATCATTGGCGTGATGCCGGCGGGTTTCTCGTATCCGGATCGCGCTGAGCTTTGGCGGCCTTTGCCGATTGATCCAGCAAAACTTGATCCCGGGCCACACTATCTAAAGGTGGTCGGCCGCTTGAAACCAGGGGTTACGCTGTCTCAAGCACAAGCCGACATGTCCGTCATTGCCGCGCGACTGTCGCAGCAGTACAAGGAGAAGAACGCCGGGCATGGAGTAAAGCTCGAACCTCTGTCGAATGTTGTTGTCGGTGATATTGGCCTGGCGCTCTACGTGCTGTTGGGTGCGGTTGGATTTGTGCTCCTGATAGCGTGCGCCAACCTCGCTAATCTGACGCTCGCCCGGGTCGGCGCGCGACAAAAAGAGATTGCCCTGCGCACGGCGCTGGGCGCCAGCCGTCTTCGCATTGTGCGGCAGTTGCTGATCGAAAGCGTCATGCTGGCCATTGGCGGCGGCGTGGTTGGGCTTTTGCTCGCCTTCTGGGCCGTGAGATGGGTCGTTTCCCTCAGCGCCGATACGATTCCTCGTGCTCGCGAGATTAGTATCGACCCCAGAGTCGCCTGGTTTACGTTGTTGGTTTCAGTGGTCACAGGTGTGCTTTTCGGACTTGCTCCCGCCCTACAAGTGTCCAGACCCGACCTCACCGATGCGCTCAAAGAGAGTGGCAGATCTACTGCCGGGATTCGCACCAACCGGCTTCGCAACGCGCTGGTCGTGAGCGAGGTCGCGCTTTCCCTGGTGCTGCTCGTCGGCGCGGGACTGATGATCAGAAGCTTCGCAAAACTCAACGAGGTCGATCCCGGATTCAAGCCGGGCCAGGTGCTCACGCTGGGCGTAGCATTTCTGCGGGTCAAGTATCCGGAGGACGATCAGGTCGCCCAGGTGTTTTCGCAGATTCTCGAACGTGCTGCAGCTACACCTGGCGTCCTTTCAGCCGGTGCGATTTCGGATTTGCCGCTGACGGGAAGTAACATCAGCGACTCCTTCACCATCGAAGGCCGCCCGCCCATCGCGAAAGAAGCTGAGCCGTCGACTGAGTATCACATCGTTACGCCGCGATACTTCGAATCGATGGGCATCCCTCTTTTGTCAGGACGTGATATTGCCCCCACAGACAAGCGACAGTCTCCCAACGTGGTCGTGATCAATGACGTCTTCGCGCGCCGGCACTTCGCCGGCGAGAATCCACTCGGCCATCGCTTAAAGCTCCAGGGCCAGGAGCGCGATCCCCTGCTAATAGTCGGAGTGGTTAGTAATGTGCGGAACCTCGCGCTGGATGAACAACCGACGCCTGAGGTTTACGCGCCCTTTTTGCAAGACCCCTTGTTCCCGACCTATCAGCGGTCGATGACGATGGTGGTCCGGTCGAACTCAGACCCAGGCGCGATCTCCGGGCCGTTGCGGGCCGCGGTGAGTTCGGTCGACAAAAGCCTGCCGGTGTACGCGCTTAAGCCATTGACCGAACACCTGCGCGACTCGCTCGCTCGCCGCCGCTTCAACCTGATCTTGTTGAGCATCTTCAGCTGCGTGGCGTTGGCGCTGGCGGCAATCGGCATCTACGGCGTGATCAACTACAGCGTCAACCAACGAACTCATGAGATGGGAATTCGGATGGCGCTCGGTGCTAAGCCGCGCGATGTGCTGCGGCTGGTCGTACGACAAGCAATGATTCTGGCGCTGGCAGGCGTCGGGATTGGATTACTCGCTTCGTTGGCGTTGACTCGGCTAATGAAGGGCTTGCTGTTCAGCGTCAGCGTAACCGACCCGATTACCTTGGCGGTGATCTCGTTGTTGATGACGCTGATTGCGCTGCTCGCGTGCCTGATTCCCGCACGACGCGCGACGAAAGTCGATCCGATGGTGGCGCTGAGATACGAATAGATTGGTTCGAAGTACGAGCGCGATCGAGTGCAGAAAAGCTTCGATCGGGCGAGTTTCTGAAGCGGACGCTGGGTACGCACGCCGCTGGCGTGCCTCCCTTCAAAAGAAGCAGGCCTGAGGCCTGCGTACCCAGGAGAAAGGACCGGATCATGAATACACTTTGGCATGACTTGCGATACGGCTTGCAGATGCTTTGGAAGAACCCAGGCTTCACGGCAATCGCCGTGCTAACGCTGGCGCTGGGTATTGGCGCGAACACCGCTTTGTTCAGCGTGGTTGATGCCGTGCTGCTGAAGAAGTTGCCGGCAGTTCAGGATCCGGATCGTCTGGTGCTCTTCAGTTCGGTCTCGAACAAACAGTTCACGCCCGGAAGCCATAACGGGACGAACCGAACTGACCCAGCCATGAACCTCACCACGCGCTCGTCTTTCCCTTACCAGACTTTTCTGCGGATGCGCGAGCAGCGCGGCGCCTGCTCAGACATCGTCGCATTTGGCGCGATCGGTTTGAACGTTAATGCCGACGGATTGGCGGATTTCGGCAATGCCCAGGCCGTGACGGGAAATTATTACGAGGTCCTTGGCGTCCGGCCTTTTCTAGGTCGCATGATCACTTACTCTGACGACAACTCCGCGGCCCCTCCGGTGGCCGTCGTCAGCTATCGATATTGGCAGAAGCGATTTGGCAGCAGGTCCGACATCGTCGGCAAACAAATCAATCTCAATAATATCGCCTTCACGATCGCCGGTGTGGCGCCGCCCGGTTTTGAAGGCGCAATGGATCTGGGTACGTCAATGGACGTGACGATTCCATTGGGATGGGAAACGCAGGTCAACGGTGATCGTTCTGAATTCATGGGCGCCGGTGACTGGTGGCTCAGAATCATGGGCCGGCTAAAACCAGGCGCCACGATCGAGCAAGCGCGAGCGTCGCTTGATCTCGCGTTTCAACAATCGGCGCTTGAGCATCGCGAGGCTCGCCAGATTCTACGCCGAGCGATGGGGCGACAACCGATTGGCCAGCTTGAGCCTAAAGACTACCCGCATCTCGCAGCCATATCCGGAAGCCGGGGTGAGATGAATGGCCGGCAGTTCTTCATCAAACCACTTCGCCTGCTGTTGGGTGTCGTCGCCGTGGTGCTGCTCATCAGCTGCGCCAATGTCGCGAACCTGCTTTTGGTGCGCGCGTCTTCACGACAGAAAGAGATCGCGGTGCGTCTCGCCATGGGCGCGAGCCGCTGGCGTCTGATTCGACAATTGCTGACTGAGAGCGTGCTG
>DATLVM010000228.1:0-2909 GCA_035577445.1 Pyrinomonadaceae bacterium | reverse complement strand
CCGAGACTACGCCCTTCATCACCATTTGCGAGCCGCGCGCTGAGCACGATCAACTATACGAGCGGCACTACCTCGCGCCCCAAAGGCGTCATGATCACGCACCGCAATGCTTACCTGAACTCGATCGGCACGTTGGTTCACGAGCACATGAGTTGTGACGATCGCTACTTGTGGACGCTGCCTATGTTTCACGCGAACGGCTGGACGTTCGTTTGGACTGTTACAGCGGCCGGTGCGACCCATGTTTGCCTGCCCAAAATCGATCCGCGTCGCGTGTTTGAGCTGATTGAGCAAGAGCGAATCACAATGCTGTGCGCCGCGCCCACGGTGCTTATTAGCCTGGCGAATGCTGACGAAGAGCTGCGCGGAAATGTTCGCAGCGGATTGCGCGTAGTGACGGCCGGAGCGCCGCCGGCAGCCTCGACCATTGAACGGCTGGAAGGTGAACTTGGCTGGAAGGTCACGCAGGTCTATGGATTGACCGAGACTACGCCCTTCATCACCATTTGCGAGCCGCGCGCTGAGCACGATCAACTATCAAACGAACAGCGCGCAATCATTAAGGCCCGGCAAGGCGTTGAGTTGATCACCTCAGGAGAGACGACTGTTCACGATGATCAAGGCAGAGAGGTGCCACGCGACGGCGAAACTGTCGGCGAGATCGTGGTGCGCGGTAATGTGGTAATGGCCGGTTACTACAAAGACACGCCGGCCACCGCGCAGGCCATGCGCGAAGGTTGGTTTCATACCGGCGATGCCGCCGTAATTCATCCTGATGGCTACATAGAAATTCGCGACCGCTTGAAGGATGTCATCATTAGCGGCGGCGAGAATATCTCTTCAATTGAAGTTGAGGGCGTGCTGCTGCGTCATCCCGCAGTGCAGGAAGTGGCCATCGTCGGGCTGCCGCACGAACGTTGGGGTGAAGCACCTCATGCCTTTGTCGTGGTGCGCAACGGCGTCGCAGTAACCGCCGAAGAGCTGATTGAATTTGCTCGTTCACAGTTGGCGCATTTCAAAGCGCCGCAGGGCGTCACCTTCGTCGACGAACTGCCGAAGACTGCGACCGGAAAGATTCAAAAATATGTTCTGCGCGGCAGGCGCAGCGCGATCGCCAAGCAATGAACATAGATACCCGCGCGAACTAACAGGCCTGATTGCGAGTTGAGGCTTGCGGGGCAAGGTCGTTTGTGATAAACGCGCACCGCAATTGACACGCTAAGTTCGAGAGAAGGAGTTCCCCATGGCCAGATCGATAATCGCTGTAATCGTCAGCTACATAATCATGTTCGTGCTGAACTTTCTTGGGTTCGTCACGCTCTATGCCGTCGTCGGCGAAACTCAGGCATTCAAGCCTCGCCTGTATCTCGCTTCGAACCGATGGATTGCGATGTCGTTCGCATTCATTTTCGTGAGCGCGATAATCGCCGGTCTGATTTGCGCAGTGATTGCCAAAGGCGGCAAAGCGAATCTGGCGCTGGCGATTGTAATCCTCGTACTAGGTTGGCTGCTGGCGATTCCGGCTGTGATGAAAGCCAACGCCAACGCGGGTTTGGTTCGCACCGGCAACACGCCGCAAATGGAAGCCGCGCAAAAAGCTTATTGGCCAATCTGGACGCCGTTTACTTTCCCGATCATCAGCGCCGTCGGGGTCTTGATTGGTGGAAGGTTGAAGAAGCGATAGCGTCAGAGGCCCGACCGTGAGGGAGGGCAACTCGGGACGACGACTTAAACCGCGGATTCACGCTGATAAACGCGGACGCGTGATAATTACTTGTTATTGTTTCTTATCCGCGACAATCCGCGTTCATCTGCGGCTTAGTTTTGGTCACGTCTGCTTAGAAACGAAAAGGCGAGTCTCGATGGATTGGGACTCGCCCTTTTAATCTATGGTGGGGATGAGAGGACTTGAACCTCCACGATGTCACCATCACAGGCTTCTGAGACCTGCGCGTCTGCCAGTTCCGCCACATCCCCGAAGAGGTGCGATCTTACGGACGCGGTTATGAGGGTGTCAAGCAACCAACCTCATCGAGTTGATGGTGAGACACCGATAGCGCGCGCTCTGCTGCTGGCGAGACACCCCGTGCGGGTCAGCACCACATTACTATTTAACTAATTAATCATTGGTGCGGTCGTGTCTGCGCCGATTCCGGGTCTCAGTGCCATCGGTGCTGGTTCGTCGATGGCGACGGGTATCCGTGCCATCCGAGTTAGTCCGCCGGCGCCGCCAGGTTCCGTCGCCGCTGCTGTTCCGCTGCCGATCCGTCCTGCGGTTACTCGTCGATGGATCGATACTATCGTCGTCCTGCTGTCTATTTCGGCGATTACGATATATGTCAGGATAAGTCGGGATTCCGACGGAGCCGATGACGGGATTTATCCCACCGTTGATCGCAGGTCCACGACCGTCCCAGCGACCGTCGCGAGCATCATGACAATTCACAAATTTGGCGCATTTCTTGTCAATCTTGGAGCCGGCTCCATTTCCTCTGCCGCGGCCCTGCGCGAATGAAGTGACCGGCAATGCGGCCACGAATAACAGAGCAAATAGAAGCATGGCGGGCTTGGTGCTGTTTAGTATCGACATTAGATCCCTCCCGATGATTCGAGAACAGGTAAGTTGTTTGATTGTGAGCGTCGGGGCCCGCCAGACGACAACAATTGGTATGCCAACCGGTGGCGCCGGTAGAAGTCCTTAAGAGATGCGGGTTTGATCCACAGACGGATCCCTGGCCCGCACGAGATGGTGGAAACAAACCCCGATATCGAACCTGGAGAGAATTGATCAGGCGTCTCTGAGAGACTATTTGAAGCCGCCAGTCCTTCGCTCGTTATCTGTTCCGCGGCCGACCATTACGATATCGCGACCGCCCGCTTATATCTCTCGGCAGATAGGTTAAGTGCCG
>DATLVM010000227.1:0-2882 GCA_035577445.1 Pyrinomonadaceae bacterium | reverse complement strand
CACTGAAATTCGAAAGCTCGCAATTCAAGCGCTGGGCCGCACCGGCGATGAACGAGCCATCAGTCTTTTTAAGGAGTTGCTCGCGAAATAGGTGCATTTACTCCCTCTCCTTTGGGAGAAGGAACAACACGAAGGGGGAACAATGAACACTGCAATCACGTGGAGACCCGAAGAGTCTTTAACTTCACCAAAAGCAACAAACCTCCTGCGCGATGAAGCGTTTGAAAGTCGCTTAAGTTCGCTCAGGGACGTCGCGCTCGAACTTCTCAACGCCGTCGAATCATTAAAAGGCGCCAACGCAGGCCGGAGCAACCGCAGCCTCAACCTGCAGGACGAAGTGCGCCGCTTTGAAACGGATCTGATCCAGGCGGCCTTGGTAAAGACCGGCGGCAATCAGTTGCGCGCCGCGCGTTTGCTGGGCGTTAAGCACACGACGCTGAACGCGAAGATCAAACGCTACGGCATCTCAATTCGACCGTTTGTCGCGCAAAATGGCGAGCAGGAAATAGCGGCTTAGAATTTACATCAATTAACATTTGGGCCGACTGTTACGTCATAAAATCCTTCGCCATGCGAATCATCAAGTTAACCGCGCTGCTATCGATATTTGTGTTGACCGCGATCGGAGCGACCGCACAGCCGGCGCCTGCGCCCGACGGCAGTCCTTCGGCAAGCAAGACCAGGACTGCGGATGCGAAACCCGCCGCGGGGAAACCCTCGATGCCTGCCGAGAAGGCGCAGCCCGTGCGGATTTCCAAATTCGAGAAGCCGCCGGTGATCGATGGCAAGCTCGATGATGATGCGTGGAAAACGGCCGCCTCGTTCAAGGATTTCTACCAAACGAGTCCGGGCGACAACACTGCGCCGTCGAAACCAACGGAAGTGATGATGGGTTACGATTCAAAGACCCTCTACATCGGTTTCCATTGCTTTGATGATCCCGACAAAGTTAGCGCGCATGTCGCCAAACGCGACGATGTGCTCAATGGCGTCGAAGACAGCATTCGCGTCCTGCTCGATACCTTCAACGATAAGCGAAAGGCCTATGTGCTCGCGTTCAATCCGCTTGGCATTCAAATGGATGGGGTTCGCACTGAAGGCGTCAACGTCGATTTCAGCGTCGACATCGTGATGGAGTCGAAAGGCACAATCACGCCCGATGGATACGTGATCGAAGTCGCGATTCCCTTCAAGTCGCTGCGTTACGAAGCGGGCCAGGGCAAGCAGTGGGGAATTCAAATCTTCCGCATCATCCAGCGGTTCAATAACGAGCAGGATTCATGGATGCCGATATCGCGCGACATCAATGGACTGCTGAATCAAGCGGGACACATTACGGGTCTTGATGGGATTTCGGCTGAGCGAACGCTCGAGCTGATTCCCAGCCTGACCGTTTCGGAAACTGGAAAACTTTTGCCGCACTACGATCCGATCTCAAACGATCCGGGTCGCATGGTGAACCAGCCGGTGAAGTTCGATCTGGGCCTGACGGCGAAGTACACGCTGAACGCGAACTCCACCGTCAACCTGGCGATCAATCCGGATTTTGCTCAAGTCGAAGCTGACGCAACGGTGGTCACTACGAACCAACGCTTCCCGATCTTCTTCCAGGAGAAACGCCCATTCTTTCTTGAAGGCATCGATTTGTTTCAGTTGCCGCTGAACGTCGTGCACACGCGCACGATCATTAACCCTCTGGTGGCGGCGAAGCTCGTCGGCAAATCGGGGCGCAACTCATACGGTTTGATGGTCGCGGCCGATCGAGGCCCGGGAACATTCACCGGCGATGAGCGGCTGGATTCGTTCAACTTCCCGCTGATGGACAAGAAGGCCTACGTCGGCGTGCTGCGCCTGAAGCGTGATATCGGTAAAGAGAACAGCATCGGCATCGTGGCCACCAGTTACAACTTTATCGAGAAGCATAACCAGATTGCCGGCGTCGATGGCAAATTCAAGCTGGATGCGCAATCCAACTTTGTCTTTCACGTCGTCGGCACAACCTCGCGACGATTCTTCCGCGATCCGGAACTCAATCCCGCGGTTGATTGCGCCGGCCTGGCCGGGCGCGAACTTATCTTTTGTAACCGGCGGCAGGTCTATCGCACCGGCAACGGATTGGGATATCTGGGCCAATACACCAAATCCGGGCGGCACCTCTTTGTGCAAGCGTCGGCATTCGGCAGGACTCGCGACTTTCGCTCAGACGTGGGCTTTGTCCGTCGCACGAATACCAACGAAAACGATCTCTATTGGTCGTGGACGTCGACGCCGAAACAAAAGGCGCAGCTCGTGTCATGGAACGTCGAAAGCTTCAATCAGGCCGTCTACGATTGGGCGGGCCGTCTACAGGGCGCGGCCTACGGCGGACACCTCTTCTTCAATTTCCAGAAGCAATCTTTCTTCGGCGGCGGCTTTGATAATCGCTACGAAAAAGATTACGAAGAAGAATTCGGCCCCAAGCGCACAACTACGCAGAGCGGGGCTTTCTTTGATCGACCAACGCGCGCGAGCAACGACAAAGTTTGGTTCTTCGGCGGCGGAACGACGCCGAGCAAGAGCTACTCATTCAACTTCTTTGCCAACTTCGGCTCTGGCGCGATGGACTATGACTTTGGCGGCGGGCCGCGTTACCCGCGCGTCAGCGCTGCGGCGCTTCAGTTTGGACAAGGCGTCGCTCTCGATCCTGGTCCAGGCAAAGCGCTCGATCTCAATGGTGGAGTCACTTACAAGCCAACTAAAGATTTGACGCTGTCGCTGAACTATGTGAAGTCGCGGTTGCGCAGGTACGACACCGGCCGGGTGGCCTTCGACGAGAACATCTATGCGCTGCGCGGAACTTATCAATTCACGCGGTTCATCTTTGCGCGCGCACGCGTCGACTA
>DATLVM010000226.1:0-12935 GCA_035577445.1 Pyrinomonadaceae bacterium | reverse complement strand
GGTGTACAGCGGCAGCGCCGGAAAATGCTTAGTGACTTTGTGTCGATTGCGATAGTCGACTTCCTCTTCCTACAAACACGCCGAGTCAGGCAACAGCACGCGCATCAACTCAGCCGTACCATGCATACAATAAACCAAGCCGCGAAAACCATAACGCACCAAGCGCAACAAATATCCCGTGTGATCGATGTGCGCGTGCGTGATGAGCACCGTATCGACTGATGCAGCATTGAAAAGCGGCTCTTGCCAATTACGATCGCGCAGCTCGTGCGGTCCCTGGAATAGTCCGCAGTCAACGAGTACCCGCGCGCGATCCGATTCGAGCAAATACTTCGATCCGGTTACTGAACCGGCCGCGCCCCAGAATGAAAGTGTTGGCATAGTCGTAACCCGCTAAATGTGAATAACCAGTCCCACACGGTTCAACTCCACAAAATCGTGCGCCCTGGAAGATCGAGTCAATTCTCGGAATGCGAGGACCAAAAAGAGCCTCCAGAGTTCGGTTATCGATATTCCCCGTAGAAACCAGCAGCAACTTGAAAGGCTCTCGGAATAAGACGAACCGAGTTACGAACTCTTCATCTTTTGTAATGACCACTCGCTTTTGTGAAATTGATATGTCGTTGATCTCTTGGAGGCGGCCAGATCGATGCGCTTGAGATGAGTCATCTTTGCGGCATAAGCCAATGCCGCAAGAATGTCATCCCGCTCCAAGTCTTCATAATCAGCGACTACCTGCTCGACGGTCATTCCCGAACTCAAGAGCTCAAGAATAGTCTCTACAGGGTACCGGAGACCGCGGATCGTCGGTTTGCCGTGGCAGATGTTGGGATCGATTGTAATTCGATCAATCAAATCCATGATTTTGCTCCCGAGGCGCTTAGTATATCATGCGAGAAACGCGCGACCTGAATCTGATTACTTTTTGAGAAGCCAATGAGACCATTCAAATTTCGCAGCCATTTAACGCTTACGCTCTTTCTGTTGAGCCTAAGTCTTACCTTCAAAGCATTCGCACTGAACACCATTCCGACTGATCTGGCACCACTAGTCGCGACTCGCGCGACTAACCAGTACGACGATCCTTATTCGGACTTTCGCAACGCCAAGTATTCCAACGCGGGCCTGTTGAATGAGCGCGACGAGGTTAAGCTCGGCACGCAACTTCATCGCGAGGTGACGAAGAAGTTCAATCTCACCGACGTCGGCCTCGATCGCGTTGAGCGCATCGGGCAGCGCTGCGCGCGCGTGAGTTTGCGGCCGAACCTCACTTACCGTTTTCACGTGATTCAGAGTCGCGAGATCAATGGCTTCTCGTTGCCGGGTGGCCATGTTTATGTGACAACGGCGTTGCTGAAGCTTGCGAACGACAACGAGCTGGCGTCGGTGCTGTCGCACGAAGTCGGTCACGTCGTCGCGCGCCACAGCTTAAAGACGTTGAAGAAGTCGAAAGAGTACAACGAGATTGCCAACTCCATCGGTGACGTCACTGGCGTGGCCGGCAGTATCGCACGCGACCTTGGTGTGGCTCTCGGAAATATAGTCGGCGCGGGAATGCTGACGATTCACTCGCGGGAGGAAGAGCGCGAAGCGGATTTTCTCGGCGTGCGCGCGATGCCGTCGGCCGGTTTCGATCCACAGGGAATGATCACGATGTTCGAGAAGCTGCAGCGAATCGAGGAGCAGAATCCGGACCTCCTCGGCTCACTCTTTTCAGATCATCCGGACGCGCAGGAGCGAATCGATAACACGCGTTACGAGATTACGCGCATGCGCAGAAGATAAGCGCACGCGCAAAAGGTCGCAAACCTGCCCTTATTTTCGCGGGCCAAACAGTACGACGATTGCGGGAATCAGCAACAACAGATTTCGCAGCGCGGTCTTCAGACCCAACTGGCTGCCGATGATGTTGCCAAAGCAGCCGCACTCTAGCGGCTCGCCGTGCAGACCGTAGACGTAGTAAAGCGCGAAGCCGCTGAAGCCGATCAGCATCAAAGCCGCGCCCGCGGCTCCAAGTCGAATTGTCCGCGGAATGATTAAGAGCGCTGCGATCAGGATTTCCGCGCCAATGACGCCGATGGTCACCGGCCATTGCCAACGCTGATGATTCCACCCCATCGAGCTGAGCAGCTCGGCGACCTTACTGACAAAATCGCGCAGGATCCAAAGCTTGGCGCCCGCGGTAAATAGGAAGAGTGCCGCTAATCCAAAGCGGCAGATGTGGAAAAGTGTTCTGAAAAAGCGGCGCATGATTGCCTGCGGACTCCTCAACTCAGGCAACTTGTTTCACTTCTTTCCCTAATTCGTAAAGAAACTCAGGAGCAAAGTCGGCACCGTTTGGCCACTCAATCGTTCGGGTCTCAGTGTTAACTACAACTCGGCGGAAGAAGTCCTCGTCACGCAACGGTTCAAAAACTTCGCCATGAAGCTCATCAGAAAGATCCACGTCCTTGGTGATGCCATTATCGAACCGGACCCGGAGTCGGTAAGGCGTCAAACAGGTGACTTCATCAACGTGTAAGAACATATCGTTACCTCAATCTAGGGGTGCGATTGCGACGAGCGCTTGACGCCGTCGCGCACGTTCCCAATTAAGCATAAGCTCCGCTGCATGTAATTCCGACCACTCAAGAATCATTCGCAATTCCCGGCGCGACATCTTTCCCTGGACGAGGCCGCTGTTAATCTCCACAGACACTTCCTGATCATTATACCGCGCATGAAAATGAGGTGGCAGATGATCGTTGTAGTTCATGAATATGACGATACCAAAAAAGCGACTGATGGTGGGCATCTTCGCTCCTTGAGGCAACCTAATCGGCAGAGTGTACTCGGGCAAGTGGCTCGCTCGAACGCTGAGATCGTGTGATCACCTCGTACAGTTCCGGCCGTCGATCGTTAAGGCGATCGACTTCGTACGAACCGGGAACGTTGACGATGCGGTTATTGTTGGCTTCCTGAAAATCAATCGCGACGACGAACAGCTCTTCGTCTTTCTCACCGGCTTCAGCCAGCGTGTCGCCGTTGCAGTCGACGACTTTGCTTCTGCCGATGAAATTCCAACCGCGCTCAGTGCCGACACGATCAGTGGCCGCATAGAAGAGATGGTTCTCGAGCGCGCGTGTGTTGGCGACGAATTCAGGTGAGCGCCACGCAGCCGTGGGCCAGTTCGTGATCAGCGCGATCAATTCCGCTCCCATGAGTTTCAACGCGCGGGCAGGTTCGGGAAAGCTAATGTCGTAACAAATATTCATGCCGACCTTGCCGAACGGCAAATCAAAAACCTCATACGCTCGATCGCCGGGTGTGAGAAATCGATCGATGCCGATGAAAGGCAGGTGCGTCTTACGATAATTTCCCACGACGCCATCAGGTCCAACGAGCATCGCTGCGTTGTAGTAATTATTTCTGTCAGCTTCAATGAACCCTGCGATCGCGTACGCGTTCGTTTCGCGACATGCTTCGGCGATCGCGTCTGACGAAGGACCGTTAACGGCTTCCGCGAAGGGAATTGCTTCTTCGAGAGATTCGTAGGCGTATCCCGTCAAGGCGCATTCGGGAAACATGACGAGCTTTGCGTCGCGATCAGCCGCAGCCCGAATCAACGAAACAATCTTGTTGAGGTTCGTCCTGGGTTGGCCTAGCAGGCAATCGATTTGAGCGCAGGCTATGTTTGTTTTCGCCATTGAAACCTCTCAGAGATAAGGTTGTCAGTCCAAACTAAGAAATGAACCACGGATAAACACGGATTTTCACAGATAGGAAAAGGCAAGTCCCGATCTGTGCCTATCCGTGTTCATCTGTGGCCTATCTTCCGCTCGCTACCGCTCCCGGTACTGACACTAGCCCGCCAGTGCCACAACTTTCTCAGCCGCGTCTTTCATGCCGTTTGCGACCGTGAAGTTCAAACCTGAGTCACGAATCACGCGCTGGCCTTCTTCGACGTTGGTTCCTTCCAGCCGCACCACGACCGGAACTTTGATGCCGAGATTGTTTGCCGCACCGACAACGCCACGCGCCACCATGTCGCAGCGCACAATGCCGCCAAAGATGTTGATGAGCACGGCCTTTACATTTGGATCGGCGAGCAGAATGCGAAAAGCCGCTTCGACTCGTTCCTGGGAAGCGCCACCGCCGACGTCGAGAAAGTTCGCCGGCTCGCCGCCGGCCAGCTTGATGATGTCCATGGTGGCCATCGCGAGGCCGGCGCCGTTCACCATGCACGCGATGCTGCCATCGAGCTTGATATAGTTCAGATCGAACTTCGAAGCTTCGATCTCGAGCGGCTCTTCCTCGTTCAGATCGCGGAGGTCTTTGAAATCGGGATGACGGAACAGAGCGTTATCGTCAAAGTTGACCTTCGCGTCGAGCGCAATCAATCGATTGTCTTTCGTCAAAAGAAACGGATTGATTTCAAGCAGCGAGGCGTCCATTGACTCATATGCCTGGTAAAGCGCCTGCATGAACTTCGCGGCCTGCGAAATCAATTCGTTCGGTAGACCAAGCGCGAACGCCAGCTTGCGAGCCTGAAAAGGGCGAAAGCCGACCGCGGGATCGATCGTCTCTTTGAAAATCTTCTCCGGAGTTTTCGCCGCAACTTCTTCGATGTCCATGCCGCCCGCAGCCGAAGCCATGAAGACCGGCCGACCGCTCGCGCGATCGAGGACAATGCCGAGATAGAACTCTTTGTCGATCGGCAGACCCTCTTCAATCAGGAGCACGCGCACTTCGCGACCCTCGGGGCCGGTCTGGTGCGTGACCAGCTTCATGCCCAGCATCTGTTTCGCGAGCTCACGCGCTTCCTCGGCGGTCTTCGCGAGCTTAACGCCGCCGCCTTTGCCGCGACCGCCCGCATGTATCTGCGCCTTGACCACCACCGGCGTCGTTCCCAAGTCTTTCGCGGCTTGATAAGCCTCTTCGGGCGACCGCGCGACGATGCCGCGTGGCACCGGCACACCAAATTTTTTCAGTAACTCTTTTCCCTGGTACTCGTGTATCTTCATCGCGAACTCCGGCGGCGGGCAGCGAGGAAGCCGCTCACGCCTTCGGCGGACACCTTTCGAATTATTGATTAAGACGCGATTGAGTTTACCCAGAGCCTGAGCACCTCGCAACCGTACATCGGGTACGATCATCAATAGCTTTGAATAACTGCGATGGATCGTCGATCGTTTCTGACAGCTACATCATTCGCGCTGGGATCGATTTTGACCCACAGAGGGCTGGCCGCTGCGCGCGTTACCAAAGTTGAGTCGTCGCCGGCGGCGTCACTCGACGATGAACAATCGCGTGTCCTGCGGAACGAATTGCTCGCGATGGTTAATCGCGAACGAGACAGTCAGGGGCTTGAGACGGTGAAGCTTGACGACTTCGCTTCGCAGATTGCCACGGCGCACGCGCAGGACATGGCGAGTGGCGGCTTTCTCAGCCACTGGGGGCGCGACGGGCGGAAGCCTTATCAGCGATATTCATTCGCCGGCGGCACCGAAGCGACGCAGGAGAACGACGGCGCCGTCGATCACACTAGCTACTTTTTAACTTCCGAAGAGTTCATGAGCGATGTCCTCGACTCGCATCGAGCGATGTACCTTGAAACCCCGCCCAATGATGGACATCGGAAAACGATTCTCGCGCCACAGCACACTCATGTCGGATTCGGCATAGCGATGAATTACGGTCATGTGCGCCTGTCAGAGATTTACGTTGCGCGCTATGTCCGCGTGGACGGCTATCCGCCGACGCGGCCCCCGCGAAGTAAATTCAAATTCAGCGGACAGTTGTTGCAGCCGACGCATACCATCCAAACGATCGACGTTTTTTATGAGGAGTTACCGTCGCCGCCGACTCTCGAATGGCTGCACGTGACGCGAGCCTATGGCATGCCGGACGCGCGCACAACTCTCTTGCCGAAACTGCCTGCGAATACTTATTACGAAAACGGCTCGAGAGGTTCGATTGAATTCCCAGAGCGCGGTCGCTTTCGCGTGGAGGTCCCGTTGGGCAAGCTGCCCGGCATCTACACTATCGTTGCGTGGTTGCAGCGTCGCCAATCGGAAAAGCCCTTTCCGGCCACGCAAGTCTGCGTGCGCGTGGAGTAATTGATGATTCGTCCAGACAAATTCGTGAGTGTGGCTTTCGTCGTTCTGTCGCTGTTTGTCGGAGCGCACACGGCCGGCGCGCAAACAGTCAATAAGGCCCAGCTTCAACGCGAGGTGCGGGCGGAGTTCCCGCACGCGTGGAATGGTTACAAGAAATATTGTTGGGGCCACGACGATCTCAAACCGCTTTCGCGGACCTGTCACGACTGGTATGCCGAGCCTCTCCTGATGACGCCGGTGGATGCGCTCGACACGATGATACTGATGGGCTTGCGCGACGAGGCGAAGACTACCCGCGAATACCTTGCCACTCATCTGTCGTTCGACAAGGATATCGAGGTTCAGAATTTTGAGATCACGATCCGGCTGCTCGGCGGATTGCTTTCAAGTTATGAGACGACCGGCGACCAGCGGCTGTTGAAGCTCGCCGAAGACCTGGGCAACCGCCTGCTGCCTGTTTTCGAATCGCCAACCGGCATTCCTTACCGCTATGTGAATTTGAAAACGGGTAAGGTACGCGGCAACGTCACCAACCCCGCTGAAGCCGGAACGCTGTTGATTGAATTCGGCACGCTGGCGCGTCTCACTCATCGACAGATCTTCTACGACAAGGCGAAGCGTGCGCTGGTTGAGATTTACAATCGGCGTTCGCCGATTGGCCTGGTCGGCACTTGGATCAATGTCGAGACGGGTCAGTGGACCGACACTGATAGCCACATCAGCGGTGCGATCGATAGTTACTACGAATATCTCCTGAAGTGCGCGATTCTGTTTCACGATCGGGATTGTCGCAGGATGTGGGATAGGAGCATTAGGGCAATCAATTCATATTTGGCGCCGGATGTTTCCAGATATGCAGACGGCAAAGTTGATGGACGAACGGCGTTGGGCTGGGTTCCCGAGCTCTGGTACGGTCACGCGGACATGAACAGCGGCAAACGAACCTCGACGGTATATGGCGCTCTCGATGCTTTCTTCCCCGCGGTGCTGGCTTTGTCAGGCGATCTGCGGCGGGCGAGGCGTCTGCAATCGTCGTCGTTTAAGATGTGGCAGCTTAACCACATCGAGCCGGAAGAACTCGATTTCAGCAACATGAGGGTCACGTCACCCGGCTACCCGTTGCGGCCTGAGATCGTCGAATCGACTTATTATCTTTATCACTACACGCGCAATCGAAAATACCTGCGCATGGGCGAAACGATGTGGCGCGACTTCGTCAAATATTGCCGCACCGACGAAGGTTACGCGGCGCTGAAGAGTGTCGTGACGAAAGAGAAGAACGATTCGATGCAGAGCTTCTTATTCGCCGAGACGTTCAAATACTTCTATCTCCTGTTTGCCCCGCCGCGGACGCTTGATTTCAATCGCGTAATCTTCAACACTGAGGCGCATCCGATGCGCAGATCATGGCCAACCAAGACGACAGCCGGCAAAAACTGATCGCTATTTTGCGGTTGGCCTATTCAGGTGAACTGGCGGCAGCGTATGCCTACCGCGGGCACTGGCATTCGGTCAGCGCGCCGGACGAGCGCGCGGCCATTCGCAAGATCGAAGAAGACGAATGGCGCCATCGCAGCCTCGTCGGGGAGATGCTCGCGGGACTTGAGAGCGGGCCGAATCCTCGCCGCGAGGTACGAGCGACAGTCATCGGACGGACTCTACAATTTCTCTGTCATGTGACGGGCTGGCTGGCGCCTATGTACGGCGCAGGCAAACTTGAGAGCCGCAACGTCAGGGAGTATGAAACCGCGGCGCGTTACGCGAACGATTGCGGCGCCAGTGAGTTGGTTGATTGTCTGCTGGAAATGGCTGAGGTTGAATGGGATCACGAAAACTATTTCAGGTCGTGCGTCCTTAAGCATCGAATCGGGCGGCGACTGCCGTTGTGGCCAAAACCGCCCGCCAAAGAAACAATCCGACTCTCATTCGAGCGGGAAACAGTCTCGACTTCTCTCGATCCAGACCTGTCTCTCGTGTCGTCACCCGTGACTCGCACGGTCTAAACCGATCAAATGAGACTGCGAACATACCCGTTGTCAGCATCTGTGATTGCGGTCTTGATTTGGTTGGGATCGATCCCTTCGCTACGCGCACAACAGAAAGAGTTTTCGCGAGACCAACTGGTTGCCGCCGCACGCGAGATTATGACAACCACTCGTTATTGCGCCCTCATTACGAGCGACGCGCAGGGACGAACCAATGCGCGCACGATGGACGCTTTCGCGCCGGATGAGAAGATGATCGTGTGGTTGGCGACGAACCCGCGCAGTCACAAGGTAGGCGAGATTCGGCGCAATTCACATGTGACGCTTTACTACTTCGATCGAGAGAATCAGGCTTACGTGACGATTCACGGAACAGCGCGACTGGTCAACGACGCAAATGAGAAGGCTCGCCATTGGAAAGAAGAATGGAGCGCGTTCTATCCGAATCGGAACCAGGACTATCTGCTGATCAAGGTAGTGCCAATGCGGCTGGAAGTGGTCGATACGAAGAAGGGAATAGTTGGCGATGCGAAGAGCTGGCGTGCGCCAACCGTCTTATTTGCAAAGTCTAACTAGGCGTTAGTTAGGTGCTGCCTCATTTGGGCATTGATATATTTGACTGAGCTATCGACAACTAGTCTCGAATTAGAGCTGCGTCAGCAGCGTTCATAACTAAGCCCAAGGCGAGGCCCCGCGAGCCTTGGGTTAAGCGACCCAATTAGAGCGATTGAGCCCCGCCAGGGGCGAAAGCATCAAAAAGATGAGCGCCGGTTAACTCTCTGTCGCCGCTTCGCGGCTCTGAAATAACTAACGACCACCACCCAAGGCTCGCAGAGCCTCGCCTTGGGCTTAGCTCCTACCGCTGCTCCGCAGCTCCCGTTTGCACCCGAAAGGGCCGGGCCTGACTCTGTCACCTCAACGACAAGTAGGACGCTCCTGATCGCGTTAACAGTTGGCGGCGCGAAACCGTCATTGTCCACGAAGCTTTTCTTTCAAATTTTCGTTCTTAACGAGCACTCTCCCCGGAAAACAGTAGGCAGCAGGCAGCGGGCAGAAGACAAATCATCTGACTTTGCTCCGGTCTGGCTGTTTACGAGCCACGGAGAGCGCCCATGAAAACCAAAGTCCCGACGCTGCTGTTTCTTCTCGCTTCAGCTACTGCCGTCGTCATTATTCTTTTTGCTGCCTCGACGCGTCGTCCGGCGATTTCTCAGAGTCGCGATCGGCGGGTGAACGCGAATTCATCCGAAACGCAAACCGACGACAACACGAACCGCCCGGCCGCAGCCCGCGATGAAGTCGTTAAGGTTGATGTTGACCTCGTCACCATCGACGCGCTCGTCCTGCAAAAGAATACGGCGCGCATCGTCGGCGGATTAAAGAGGGAGGATTTTCTGCTTTATGAAGATGGCGCGAAGCAGGAGATAACGCACTTCAGTCAGGACACGCTGCCGCTGTCCGTCTTATTTCTGATCGATCGCGGCGGCTGTCTGGATCCATTTGGCGACACGGTCCATCGCGCGACGCGCGAAGCAATCGAACGTTTGAAGCCGACCGACGAAGTTGCGGTGATGACTTATCACAACTCCACTCGCCTGCTTCAGGGATTCACCCGCAATCGAATATTGATTGAAGAGGCGCTCAACCGCGTGCCGATGCATGACGAAGAAGCTGACCACTGCCTCAACAAACTTTTCTTCGATGCCGCTGATTACATGGTCAGCGCGAGCAATCCCGAAGGCCGTCGCGTGATCGTCGTGATTACCGGAGTGACTCGGAATTTCGATTGTGAAGGTGGACCGTCGGGTAAGTTGGCCGCGCAACAGGTTTATGAATCTGGCAGCGTTGTCTGCGGCATCATTCCGAAAGAAGCCGGGCAGGGACTTGAAAACGGCGTCATGATCTGGGCGACACGCATGGGCCGACTTGGTGGCGCGCCATACATGGACATTGAAACCCTCGCGAATGAAACCGGCGGCGAAATCCTCGCGGACAAGCCTGAGAATCTCGACACAACTTTTCAAACGTTGATGGATCATTTGCGCAGTCGCTACAACCTCGCATTTGTTTCGACTAATAAAAAGCGCGACGGCACAACGCGCAAACTGAAGCTGGATCTTTCGCAGCCCATCCAGAAATCGCAGGGCAAGCTGGTGGTCAAAGCGCGAAGAAGCTATGTCGCGCCGAGATAGTATTTGACTCAGTCGACGGAGCTAGTCGCGGTTCACTCGAATTAGAGCTGAAGCTGCGTCAGCAGCGTTTAGAACTAAGCCCAAGGCGAGGCTCCGCGAGCCTTGGGCTTAACGACCAATTAGAGCGATTGAGCCCGCAAGGGGCGAAAGCATCGATAGTTCAGCCTGCCCGTTAACTCCCTGTCGCCGCTTCGCGGCTCTGAGATAACCAACGACCACCAGCCAAGGCTCGCAGAACCTCGCCTTGGGCTTAGCTCCTAGCGCTGCTCCGCAGCTCCCGCTCGCCCGGCTGCATAATGGCCTGCGCTCCAGGACTTGCGATCCCGGGGAATCATTGACTCTGCTCGGCTTTTCCCGTACAAAGCCCATGCTCGACGGCTTTGCCATCACTAACTAACTTCAGAAACAAAACCCCAAGGAGATAACTATGCCCCAACACGACCAGCAAACTCTGCGACCGATTGATCGTCGTCGACTGTCCATATTTTCGATCGCCGCGATCGCGCTTGTCGGCGCGCTCTCGATTTTCGGTTGCAGCAAGGGTGGCGGCGGCGGCCTGCACGTAAAATCCGCCCCGACCGGCGAAAAGGATGTCGCAACTAAGTCGGGCTCCGCCTTTGCGGTTACCAAGACATTCACTGATGTAGCCGGCAAGATGACGACAGCTTCGAGCTATCGCACGTACGTCGCGAATTACGATCTCGACAGCGCCAACTTCGCTTTGACTCTGGACAAGCCGCTCACGTCAGACGATGCCGTCCGGGTTACATTCAGTCTGGTGGGAGAAGAGGGAACAAAGGAAGCATCACCGCCAAAAGCCGGAACCTATTCAGCCAAAGCCGACAAATACATGAAGGTCGAAGACGTCTCGATTGTTTCGCGCAAAGGCGGCGCCGATAACAAGTTCTTTCTTGACCGCAGCACTCTGAATGGTCAGGTGAAGGTGACCACCGCGACCGCGGACGAGATCGCGGGCGACATCGATCTCAGCAGCGGCGACAACGTCATTAAAGGATCGTTCACCGCAAAGGTTCTTAAGCGGAAGTAGATCTGACGGGGTCTTTGTAACGGTTTCCGCGGCGTCCGCTCAACCTGACCCGGTCTTTGTAACGTTCCGCCGGGCGTCTGCGTAAGCCTCAAAGGCCGGAAATTCTTAGGAAATATCAAAAAACAGGTCGCCAACCCGGAAAATGCGCAAGCCGCGTAGCCTCGTGTCAGAACCGGAGCGGTAGCGATGGGATCGTCCACTCAAGTTGCGTTTTGGCCGGGTCGGTAAGCTTCGCACGCTCACCCAATCTCTCGCAGAGGGAGAGGAGAAATCGCTCGCCGTTCTGACCGCCTATGGTTCAAAAACGCTTGTCGCGTCTTAGAAGAACAGCGAGCGCTCAAGCAAAATTATTTACTTGACGCCAAAAAAAACAAGCGTATATTGGGCGGGTTTTAACAACCCTTACCTCCAGGGGGTCCCCCGATGCGTCTCACTCGCTGCCCGCGCTATGCGCCTTTCCTAAGCCTGTTAATGTCTTCCGCTTTGCTGGTTTCCATGTTGGTGGTTGCACCACTCAGCTCGGCGAAATCCCCGCACAAGACAAAGTCGACAACACCGGTAGTTAACCCGCAAGGGAATTCTCAGAGGCAGCGACAACCCGCGCCGCGCGATGACAGCCGCAAAGTTGATCCGATTCAACCCGAACGTGGAGCGCCGGCGGCTAACCTACCGAACCTCGAAGAACTGCGAAGCCGCAAACCGGAAAAGCCGGAAGCGCCGCCGCCGGTTCCTTCGACGATACGGTCGAAGCGCAAACATCAACCTAACGGCAACGGAGTCAATTCAAACTCATTAGTGCGCCCGGCAGACGACGGGGCAGGCACGTCAATCAGTCGCAATGGTCTTTCGCGATCTGAAAATCGATCCCTGCGCTCGCATCATGCCCGGCGAGGGGCTCCGTCTTTCACGCCGACGGAATCGGCGACGGCGGCGCCACCTTTCGCGGCGATGCCGCAATCATCATCGAATGTGGCGCTGAACAAACTGGCGACGCAATCGAGCACATACGGTGGCGCCGGCGGCGCGGTCCCGGGACTCGCGGTCGACGGAAATACGAGCGGAAACTGGTGGCCGGATTACTCGGTTAGTTCAACGAACGCAGATGCCGGAGCCTGGTGGCAAGTCGATCTGGGAGGAACCTTTGCGATCCAGAGCGTCGAAGTCTGGAACCGAACGGACTGCTGCGGCGATCGGTTGACCAATTTTGATGTGATCCTGCGCGATCAGAATCTGAATGATATAAGCACTGTCAACTTTCCCGGCCAAGCCGGAACGCCCAGCACGATCTCAATCTCCGGCGCCGCGAGATACGTCAAAATCAAATTGGCCGGGACAAATTACCTGTCGCTGGCCGAAGTGAGAGTGTGGGGAACACCTATCGGCAGCGCCTCTGACTCTGAACGCGCGCTGGCGCGTCTCGATCCGTTCAATCAACCGGGTAATCAACTCAAGGCCCGCGATTGCGAATGGAGTTTGCCGTTAGTTAGTTTGCCCGGTCGCGCGGGTTGGGATCTCGGTCTCACCCTCTATTATTCATCGATGGTGTGGACGCGAGCAGCAAACTCAATGTACTTCGACGAAGATAACGGCAATCCCAGCCCGGGCTTTAGAC
>DATLVM010000225.1:0-2019 GCA_035577445.1 Pyrinomonadaceae bacterium | reverse complement strand
CGTTGACCGGTCAACGACGCGCAGGCGCCCGTAACCGTAGCCACGATTACTCGAGGGCTTCACTTCCCCGCCCATCTCATGAGCCATTAACTGCAGGCCATAACAGATTCCGAGCACCGGACAGCCGATGCTTGAGATGAGATCCTTTTCGGATCGCGGCGCTTGATCGTCGTAAACCGAAGACGGTCCGCCGGAGAGGATCAGCCCGCGCGGTTGGTGCGATTTGATTCGCTCAGTCGTCAGGTTGAATGGAAGAATTTCGCAGTAGACGCCGGCTTCGCGGACGCGCCGCGCGATGAGCTGAGTGTACTGCGAGCCAAAGTCGAGTATGATTATTCTTTCGTGATTGCCGTGCTGCAAAAAAAGAAAACCTCCACGCCCCGGGTAACGTTAAAACCAGAAACGAACTGCGAGAAGCTTCGGATTATAGATTCGACAACACTAGTCGCAAAGCCCATCAGCAACTAACGAACCTTGATCAAGACCCCAACTTCAACGCGAAGCCATAGTTTCCGACATCCGTTTTCCAGGATTATCTCCGCAGCGATCATTTTGATCGCGGCTTCCGTTCACTTGCCTGCCGCCACTGTCGATGGGCCATCATTGTCACAGCCTTTGACCGTAGCCTGGCGTTTTGAAACCTCTCAGACTTCGGACCTGACGCCTGCGACTGACGAGCATACGGTCTTCGTTCCACTTGGCGCCGGCGTTCTCGTTGCCCTGAATGCCTCAGACGGAAAACTCAAATGGAAGGCCGAGACCGGCGGAGACTTTTCAGCGGCCCCGGCGAGCGATGATCGCAGCGTTTATTCCGCGACTCGGTACACCGGGGCTGATGAGAAGCAGACGCACGGCACATTGCGCGCGCTCAGTAAGGGCACGGGCGTGACTTTATGGATGCGCACGCTGGGGGCCCCGCTCGCGGGCGGACTGACGATTTCCGGCAATGCTCTGCTCGGGGCGAGCGTGGACGGTCATGTCTACGCATTCGACAAGCGGACGGGTCTGGTACTTTGGAGCAATGAGTACGGCGAAGAGTTCTCGGGCCAGCCGATAGTTTCCGGCAACTCAGTTTACATCGGCAGCAACACGGGAGTGATGCGCGGGCTGAATATTCAAACCGGCGCGCTGATCTGGGAATACAAAACGCGTGGCGCTATTCATGGAGCAGTAGCCGTGAGTGGCGACGTGGTTTACTTCGGATCGGGCGATGGAAACGTGTACGCCTATAGCGAGATCAGAAAGAAGATAATTTGGCGTCGTCGAACGGGCGCGGCGGTTGAGGCAGCTACTACGGTTGAAAATGGAGTTTTGGTTTCGTCGTTGGATAACTTCGCGTATTTACTCTCGCTGAACAAAGGCGCGCTGGTTTGGCGACGTCAGCTTCCCGGCAGGATTTCAGCGCGACCCGTGACGGCGACTGACGGCGCCCTCTTCACGCCTTTTTCGACGGACGCAGCGATTGTGCTCAACCTGCGCGACGGTAAAACCGTGAACACTTTGCCATTGAGCGAAGAGAACAGCAGCACAGCCGCGCCTGTCATCGTTGAGAATCTGGTCGTGATTACGGCTCCGCACGGTCTATTGGCATTTGCCGCGCCGAAACAGAAGTGAGCTCGCGTTGCCTCATAAGTCGGCGCAGCCGACGAATGACAATAGCCCAGCACCTCAGTGCTGGGTAACGGCAAATCCAACCTCCGAGAGGCGGCGAAGCGGGCGACAGAGTCCGCGACCTGCTGACTCTGTCGCCCGCTTCGCCGCCCTAACCATTTCTTCGGGACCAACATACTTGAGCACTCCACAGCCTTTCAGCGCCCGCGCTTGGCGCTCATAACTCAACCAGTTGCGGAGCAGCGGTGAGAGTTAAGCCCAACGCGAGGCTTTGCGAGCGTTGGGTTACGCACGAAAATTTGTCCAGAGCTGCGGAGCAGCGATTGACTCAATCGGGTCGCGAGGTACAAATCATGCAAGAATTCTATCGCCGCTCCGCGGCTCCGAAATTACGGTGACTGTCTACCC
>DATLVM010000224.1:0-12007 GCA_035577445.1 Pyrinomonadaceae bacterium | reverse complement strand
TGCCAATAATCGTTTGTGCTGTATCGCCTTCGATCTCCGACGTTAGCACCGCGTCCGTAGACATAGCCGCGCGAACTACGCAGACGATTCGGTCCGCGTCCGTCGATCCTTCCATCGCGCGCATCATGGCAATTCACAAACACACTGCATTTCCAGTCTTGATTGCGACCGCGACCCTCAATTCGGCCGATCCGCCCGCCATTGGTGAAAACATCCACGCTTCGTCCCCGTCCTACGCCTTTGCCGCGACCTTGCGCCGCAGTTAGCATGGGCACAGCGAAAATCAATAACGCCGTCGCCAGCATCAAGATAAATCGATGGCTTCTAATTCTTCTCATAGAACCTCCTTTGTGATCCGAACTTAACCTCACCTAACTATGATTCGACTTCTTCGATGGCGGGGGCGATTGCCATAATCGTAACGGTACGTCGGGTTGGCCCATGAATACGTATACCGATTTGCGAAATATGGCTGTGTGTACCTGTACGAATAGAAAGGCGATGCGTAATAGGGTTCAGTGTAGCCATAACCGTTCGAGTAATAAGTGTTGTAGTACGACTGGGGATAGCCATACGTGTTCGTGCGATAGCGATACGTAGTGCGCGGCCGTTCGATAACGTACGGTCGCGGTTGATAAATCACTACGCGGTTGCGATGCGTAACCCAACGCCGCTGCGCGAAGGTGCTGGCTGGAGCTAATACCAATACGAATAGCACAAGCATCGCGGAACGCTTCAAGATTGAAAGCCGTTGCTTATTCATAATTCCCCCTTAAATAGAAATGAGTTATGAGGAGAGAGTAGTTAAAGCTGAATTATAAAGGATGGTTGTTAGCCTTAGCCTTGCGGCATTGTTATAGTTGGCTTTCACTATGCAACACGCTGGGGAAGAGGCCGCAGCAACATCGCCTTTAGCTACGCGGATCGAGAAAATACGGCGAGCCATTGTGACGGCTGCAACTCGCGCGCGCCGATCGGCTGACGAAGTCACGCTGGTCGCAGTAAGCAAGACGCATCCTGTCGCCAAGCTGCGCGAAGCGATTGCAGCCGGTCAGATCGATTTCGGCGAGAACCGCGTGCAGGAAGCCGAGACGAAGATTCCCGAAGTGGGTCGCAACGCTGCTCGTTGGCACTTGATCGGCCATCTCCAATCGAACAAGGCACGCCGCGCGGTTGAGTTGTTCGATTGGATTCACTCGGTGGATTCAGTTGATCTGGCGCGGCGAATTGATCGCATCTGCGATGAAGTGGATCGCGAAGACTTGCCGGTGCTGATTCAAGTCGATCTTGGGCATGAAGCGACGAAGACCGGAGTTGAAGAAAAGGCCTTGCGCGAAGTCGTTGATGTGGTTCGCGAATGCGATCGATTGCGTTTGATGGGACTGATGACCTTGCCGCCGCTCTTTGATGATGCGGAAAAGGCCCGTCCATATTTCAAGCGTTTGCGGGAATTGCGTGACGAACTTCAGGAGGAAGGCGCGTTTGGCGAGCGGCTTGGTGATTTGTCGATGGGTATGACGCACGATTTCGAAATCGCGATCGAAGAGGGAGCGACGATCATTCGGGTCGGCACGGCCATATTCGGGGAGAGACATGTCTAGTCCGGCGCTCACAATCCTCGCGCTTATTTACACTTTCATTTGGTGGGCTGCCGTAGCGCTGGGCGCCGCCGGCACTCTGCTGATCATCTTGCGATCGCTATTTCTTTACATCGATGTCAATCCATTTACCTGGCACGCGCGCAACGTGCGACGCGCGACCGATCCGGTGGTTGCTCCGGTGCGACGAATGCTGATCGCTTTTCGACTCGATCCGGCCATCGCACCCCTTATCGTCATCGTCATGTTGATTGTCGTCGTCGTCCTGATCGTGCAATTCGCACGGACAGTGCTGAATACTATCGCAGGAATTCTGTACGTGGTTGCGAATCGCAGGCCGGGCGCGCCGATGGCGATGATTGGTTACCTGCTGTTTGGTTTGCTGGGTCTCTACACGCTGATGGTTTTTGTGCGCGTGATTTATTCATGGTTGGGCGTTAGCTATCGCAATCGCTTCGCGAGGTTTTCAATTCAAGTCACAGAGCCGCTGCTGGCGCCGTTGCGCCGCTGGGTCCCGATGGCGGGCGCGTTCGACATCTCGCCGATTATCGCTTTTGTGATTCTTTGGATTGCTCAATCGATCGTGGCGTCAACGTTGCTACGCACCTGGCCGGTGCAGTTTTTCTAAATCAAACCTGATAATTCAGATTGATCGTTTACGATTTTTTGTGAAGGCTTTAATATTAGCAGCGATTGATTCGCGTGACCGAAACTACGGCAGGCATAACCTTCAACGTTCGCGTTGTGCCGCGCGCTTCGCGCAGCGAAATTGCCGGTGAGTTTGAGGGCGCGCTGCGGGTGCGACTGGCCGCGCCGCCGGTTGACGGCGCTGCGAACCGTCAGTTAATTAAGCTGCTGGCGCAGGAATTGAAAGTGCCACAGAGCACGGTCGAAATTGTCGCCGGTTCAGCTTCCAAGAGTAAGACAGTGCGCATCTGCAACGTCACCGACGAGGCGCGTGAACGATTGAAAGTTCTCGTTTAAGGAGTCGCGTCCCCCCGGATGGAACTAGAAAGTATCTCTCGCTACAAGATCCTCGAAAAGCTCGGCTCGGGCGGCATGGGCGATGTGTATCTCGCGGAAGATACGAAGCTCGGGAGAAAGGTCGCGCTGAAGCTGCTTGCCCAGGAGCTAACCCAGAACCGCGATCGCCTCAGTCGTTTCGATCAGGAAGCCTTCGCAGCGTCAGGGCTGAATCATCCGAACATCCTCACGATCTATGAATTGGGCGACGAAGGTGGTCGTCATTTTATCGCGACTGAGTACATTGAAGGGCAAACGCTTCGTAAACGTCTGCAAACAACGCCGATGGAGATCGTCGAGGTGCTCGACGTGGCGATCCAGATCGCCGGCGCGCTGGAAGAGGCGCACGCCGCCAGTATCATCCATCGCGACATCAAGCCTGAGAACGTAATGATCCGGCGCAACGGCCACGTGAAGGTGTTGGACTTTGGGTTAGCGAAACTGATGGAGCGACCGGAGCCGGAACTGACTGACACCGAAGCCGTCACCCGCGCGCTCGTGCAGACGGATGCGGGCATGGTGCTGGGGACTTCGCAGTACATGTCGCCCGAACAGGCGCGGGGCAAACCGGTCGACGCGCGCACGGACATCTGGAGCCTCGGGGTGGTGCTCTATGAAATGGCGACCGGCCGCGCGCCGTTCTCGGGCGAGACGAAAACAGATGTGATCGTCGCGATCGCGAAAAACGAGCCGCCGCCGCTGGTACGCTACGCGCCAAATGCGCCCGCCGAATTCGAGTGGATAGTTTTGAAAGCTCTGCGCAAGGAGGTTGATGAGCGCTATCAAACCGTCAAAGAGTTCGAATCCGATTTGAAAAAGCTGAAGCAGCGCATCGAATTTCAAAGCGAGTTAGAGCGGTCGATGGGCCCGGACCACTACAGCACTGCGATGCGCACGCTGGCGGATACTGAAATACATGGATCGCTCCAGCCCTTGAGTTCGCACCTTACCGCTGCTCCTTCAATTACCGGTCAGGTGCAGAGCGCTGCGCCGACGCGCGCGTCGAACGCGGAATATATTGTCAGCGAAATCAAGCGCCACAAGCGAAGCGCTGCGGCTGTCGCCATTGCCGGGGTAGTGGTCAGCGCCCTGGTGATTGCTTACTTCGCCTTTTGGCGAACACGCACGGTGCTTACCGACAAAGACACGATCCTGCTGGCTGACTTTGTTAACACCACAGGCGATCAAGTTTTTGACGGAACGCTCAAGCAAGCTTTGGCCGTGCAATTGGGTCAATCACCGTTCCTCGATATCTTGCCGGAAAGTCGCGTGCGCGAATCGTTGAAATACATGCAGATGTCGCAGGACACGCGTATCACGCGGGACGTGGCGAAGGACATCTGCGTGCGGCAAGGCATCAAAGCGATGCTGCTCGGATCGATTTCGGTGGTTGGCGCGCACTATGTGGTGTCGCTGGAGGCTTTGAATTCGCAAACGGGAGACACTATCGCCGGCGAGCAATTCGAAGTTGACGGCAAAGAGCAAGTGCTGAAGTCGCTCGGTCCGGCGGCCTCGAGATTGCGCGAGAAGCTGGGTGAGTCACTCAACACGATCAAGAAATTCGATGCGCCGATCGAGCAGGTAACAACTTCCTCGCTCGAAGCCCTGCGGCAATATTCGCAGGGAGTGGAGCAACACTCTAAGGCCGACTATAGTCACGCAATTCTTTTCTATCGCAAGGCGATTGAAATCGATCCGTACTTTGCGATCGCGCACGCGCGGCTGGCGCTTTGCTACAACAACAACCGGCAGTTCGAGCTGGCGCGCGAAGAATACAAGCGGGCGTACGAGTTGCGCGATCGAGTCAGCGAGCGCGAGAGCTTTGTTATCGCCGCCAACTATTACGGCGGCGTTACGGGTGAATGGGACGCGCAAATCAACGAGCTTGAGACATGGAAGGGAATGTATCCCCGGGACGGCGAACCATTGAACCTCTTGTGCAACCGGTACACGCTGGTGGGTCCCTTCGAGAGGGCCGTCACTGAAGGCCGCGCCGCGCTTGATCTCAATCCGCGCGACGCCCGGCCCTACGTAAATCTTGCGGTCGCCTTCATCGGTCTTAATCGTTTCGATGAGGCCAACCGGATTTTGCGAGAGGCAAAAGACAAGAAGCTGGAAACGTTGAACATGCATCAGCGTTTGTTCCAGCTCGCGTTCCTGCAAGGCGATACTCCGGCCATGCAGGAGCAACTGGAGTGGGCGCGCGCCAACAGCAAACCGGAAGAAGCCCTGGCCTGGGAGGCGCAGGCCGCGACCTTCTCAGGCGAACTGGCCCTGGCCGATCAGTTGAGCAATCGCATCGTCGAAATGAACCGGACGGGCGACGCAAAAGAACCGATGGCGCAGGCCCTCGTCGTCAACGCGGTCCGCGATGCCGCGCTCGGCAGTTGCGATCGGGCGATCAAACAGGCGAAGCAGTCTCTGGATCTCTCGCGTGAGCGGGAAACTCTAATCAACGCGGCGAGTGCTTATGCGACCTGTGGCCAGGCTTCTCTGGCTCAGTCGCTGATCGATGAACTGGATAAGCAGTGGCCGGTCGACACTTTGCTTCACACTACTTCGATCCCGATTATCCGAGCGCAGATGGATCTGGCCCGAGGCAACGCGGCGTCGGCTGTTCAGTTGTTGGAGGGGGCACGCAAGTACGAAGCGTACGGAGAATTCTGGCCACAGTACCTGCGCGGTCAGGCCTATCTGAAGCAGAACAACGGCGCGCAAGCCGCCACTGAGTTCAAGACGATCCTGGATCATCGTGGATGGTATCCCGTGTCGCCGTTGTACCCGCTGGCGCAACTTGGTTTTGCGCGTGCCGCTGCGATGAACAGCGATCGTCCCGCTGCGCGCAAGGCCTATCAGGATTTTCTGGCTCTGTGGAAAGACGCTGACACTTCATTGCCCGCGTGGGTCGCCGCGCGTTCCGAATATGAGAAGTTGAAGTAACGGTTGGATGGTGATGCAGTTTGAGATGGCCCGCTCATCTTGCGCGGGACTTCACGGCGGGACCCGGCCACCCCAAACTGCCTCACTACCTGGCGGTTGCCGGTTGCGGCATCCCGCGCCTGCCTTGTGATATAGTCTGCGGTCAAACTCAATCAAATAATTTAAGGAACTACCGCTAATGTCCGGACATTCGAAGTGGCATTCCATCAAGCATAAGAAAGGTGCGACCGACGCCAAGCGCGGCAAGCTCTTTACGAAATTCATCAAAGAACTGACGGTCGCCGCGCGCACCGGCGGGGGAGATCCGGATGCAAACGCGCGTTTGCGTAAAGCGATCTCTGATGCGAAGGCCGGCAACATGCCGAACGACACGATCGATCGGGCAATCCGCCGGGGCACCGGCGAAGAAGAAGGCGTGAACTATGAAGAGATCACGTACGAAGGCTATGGCCCGGGCGGCGTCGCGCTGCTCATTGAGGCGGTGACCGATAATCGCAATCGCACCGTGGCTGAGATTCGTCATATGTTTTCCAAGAACGGCGGCAACCTCGGCGAGTCGGGATCGGTTGGTTGGCTGTTTGAGAAGAAGGGTTATCTCGTCGTAGAAAAGTCGGCCAAGCCGGAAGAGGAGCTGTTTGATCTCGCGATCGAAGCCGGCGCAGACGATATGCGCGATGATGAAGACAATTGGGAAATCATCACCTCGCCTGACAATTTCGAAAACGTTCAGAACGCCATCATCGGCGCCGGCATTACACCGCAAGTCGCTGAAGTCGAAATGATCCCGCAAAACTACATCAAGCTCGAAGGCTCGCAAGCTAACCAGATGTTAAAGCTGATGGAGTCGCTGGAAGATCATGATGACGTGCAAAAGGTCTCGGCGAACTTCGACATCAGCGAAGCGGATATGGCGGCGGCTTGAGGAAGTGGCTATGGTAGGATAGACACAACATGGCGAACTCAGACAATAACGAAATGATTGGGTTCATCGCCAGTACCGTCGAGACGATCCGCGATCGAGTAGACAAGATCGAAGGGCGAATGGCGACTAAGGAGCAGCTCGATGCGGCGACAACGGCAGTTCGCGGCGATATCGAACAGGTTCACATGCGCCTGGATTCAATGGAGCACAGCCTCGCATAGCGCTTTGAACATGTTGAAGGCGAGCTTAGTCGTTTGCGAAGTGCTGTGTAACTGCTCGGAAAAGACCGCCCGGAAATTCTTCATTTGCTTGGCCACAACGGTGGCTGATCACCAACCTCACGAAATCCCAATGACACATCAGAATGCCTGTGATAGATTCCGAGCGTGCGTGTACTCGGAATCGATCCTGGCAGCGAGACGACCGGATGGGGCGTCGTTGAAGGCGACGCAACCGGCAATCGCTATAGTTTGGTTGAGTTCGGCGTCATTAAGCTTTCATCGTCTGCGAGTTTCTCATCTCGCCTCTTGAAAATCAGCCAGGGCCTCGAAGAAGTAATCGATCGGCATCAACCTGATGCTTGCGCGATTGAAGAGGCTTTCTATTCAGTCAATCCGAAAGTTACTTTGAAGCTAGGACAGGTTCGGGGCGTGGCTCTGCTGGTCGCTGAACGCGCTGCACTGGAGATAGCTGAGTACTCGCCGCGACGCGTGAAGCAAACGGTTGCGGGCTATGGCAACGCAGACAAGCAACAAGTTCAGCAGATGGTCCGCGTGCTTTTATCGCTGCGCGCCATTCCTGAGCCTCATGACGCGGCGGATGCGCTGGCCGTCGCGATTTGTTATTTCCATCATGCTGGCATCAGCGAGAGATTAGTCGCCGCTGAAGCTCCGAGTGAGTTCAATAAGAAGGTGGCCGCTGCTGCACGCCGGCGTTGAGCGCCTCATTAGATGTTCGTCTTTGATGGTCGAGGAGGACTTAGCATGAAGAACGTTACGTCTGTGTCGAGTTTTCGGCTGATCGCTACGATCGCTTTTGTTGCGTTTCCAGTTGTCGCAATGAACGCGTCTGCGCAAAAAGCGGAATATAAGGTAACGAACCCTTATCCTCGCGAGAAAGGGCCTTATGAAGTAGGTTCACCAGTGGGGTCGTTACTGACCCGGGAAAAAGGCAACACCAAAGTTGAGCGATTCCTGGAAATTGCCGACGCTGCGCTCAAAGCCACGCCGCCAAAATATTTAGAAGCTGAGTCGGCTTTGCGGTTTGCCATAATCGCCGATGCTGAGGACACACAAGCTTACTTTTGGCTTGGCAACGTTTACTTTAAGCAGCGTCGTTTCAAAGACGCGGCCGAAGTTTACAAAGAAGTAATTCGACTTCAGCCGACGTGGCCGGATTCACATTACAACCTGGGACTCACCTATCATCGGTTGAATATGAAGAAGGAAGCGCAGCGAGAATTGAAGACCTTAGAGAGCCTTCACAGTAACTTGGCTGACAAACTCGCGGCCGCCTTGCGCTGATCGTCTTAGTGTATCCATTTCACCAGTGGCGCGAGAGTACACAAGTTGTGCTCTTGCGCCTTTTGCTAATCCCGACCCCGAAAAATTTCGTAACTTCCTTCTGAAGTGTTAATAATCTTCTGCTGAGGACGTTTTATGGACGGAAGAGATCTTCAGGAGGAAGCCGTGCTGGCCGCTGTAAAACCACTCAAAGCTGTCGAATCCTCAGCAAATACCGGGAATTCTTCGTGGCCCGCGGCCCGGGCACAAGTGGCCGACGGCAATGTCACCCTCGAAGAGCTGTTCAATCAACATCACGATCGCATCTTCCGGACTGCATACCGAGTCACCGGCACCCCCGAGGACGCGGAAGATGTCCTCCAAACAATTTTTCTCCGCGTGGCGCGCGGACAGGAATCGGCCCTGGCGGCTGAGAATCCCGAAGCTTACTTCGCGCGCGCGGCTATCAACGCTTCACTCGATCTGATTCGCAGCCGCAAACGCACGCGTGCGGTCGCGATGGATGATGCCGTCAACAGCGCGAGTGTCGCGTCGTTTGTCTCGAAAGCGAATCCCGCAACCGATCAAGAGGACCGAGAGCTGCGCCAGCTTGTGCGCGAAGCTGTTTCAAAGCTCGGCAACACGGCCGGGCAGATGTTCGCGCTGCGCTACTTCGAAGGATTAGGCAACGCTGAGATTGCCGGCGTGATGAAAACTTCGCCGCTGGTGGTGGGTGTGACGCTGCATCGCGCGCGTGCGCGAATGCGGAAAGAGATTGGGAGATATTTACAGCGCGGGTAATTACGCGCACAACTTGGTAAGGGTAATCATTGGAGTTAAGTCATGAAGAACAACGAACTCGAAAACATTCTGGACAAAGTTACTGACGGAATTCGCGCGGAGCAGATTAGCGATGACTTGGTAAGTCAAAGCGCAAATCGCGTTTGGCAGCGGGTCTCGACCGAAGCGGGCGCGCCGCAGATGAGCGCGAACAGCGCCGCTGCGGAAATCGATCGCATTGAAGGGTGCGCTGACTTTCAGTCGCTCATCCCTGCATACCTGGACGGCAAGCTTTCCGAAGCTCGTTCGCTGCTGTTGGTCGATCATACCCACGAATGCATTCCCTGCCGGCGGGCCCTGAAGCAGGCGCGCGAAAAAGGCGCCGCTCCGAGTCGTGACGTTCGCAGAAGCGTGCGCGCGGGACGCGCGCGTACCCAGACGTACAGTCTGCGCCCCGTCGTTTTGCGTTGGGGAATCGCGGCCGCGTTGGTGATTGGCCTCGGGTTGATCGCGCTTCCGGTGTTGCAGCGATACGTACCGCTGGGCAGCTTTGATGCAACCGTCCAGGCCGCTGACGGACCGCTGTACCTCGTTTCAGATTCGCAAACTCGCCAGTTGAAAGTCGGAGAGAAGATCAATCGCGGTGAGGTCATTCGCACGGCGAAAGACGGACACGCAACGGTACGCCTCGGCGATGGGACCACGATCGAGATGAAGGATCGTTCCGAGTTTTCGATCAATCGAACTCTTAGCGGCACTACTGTTCAGTTGGGAAACGGCAGCGTGATTGTCGAAGCTGCCAAACAGAATGGCCACCTCTATGTCGCGACGAACGATTCGCTCGTATCGGTGACTGGCACTACGTTCGCGGTCAATGCCGGCACCAAGGGCTCGCGCGTCAGCGTGATCGAAGGCGAAGTCCATCTTGATCGTAACGGCACCGATCGCGTGCTGCGCCCGGGTGAGCAAGCGACGACCAATGCAGCGATCGACACCGTCCCGGTGAAGGATGAAGTTTCGTGGAGCCGCAACGCGGCTCGTTACACCAAGGTGCTCGAGAGCCTGGCCGCGCTACGGAAAGATCTGAATGTCGTGCAGATGCCGGATGCGCGGCACTCGACTCGGCTGCTCGACATGATGCCTGCGAACACGGTGTTCTATGCGGCGCTACCGAATCTCGGCGCGACGATTGCCGAATCGAATCGCATCATCCAGGAGCGCATTCAACAGAATCCTGAGTTGCGCGACTGGTTCGCCAGCCAACGCGGTGCGCACGGTCCTGCGATGAACGAAGCGGTTACTACGATCAAAGAGTTCGGCGATCAGCTGGGTGACGAAATCGCGATCAGCGCCGGCATGAATGACCAGGGCCAGCCGACCGATCCCGTGGTGCTCGCGCAGTTGAAGAACCCCGGCGGCTTCCGCGCTTTTGTTGATAGCGAAGTGCAGAAGCTCAGTACCAACGGCAAAGCGCCGCAAATCCAGTGGGTCGATGATCCGCGTCAAGCCGTAGTCTCAGCGACGACTGAGAAGCTCTACGCCTGGATCAATGGCGACATGCTGGTTGCTTCGCCGAAGCTCGCCGGCCTGCAAACGATTGCGAACGGCGGCAGCAGTTTCTCGACCGCAACTTTCTATTCGCGTATCGCCGATGTCTATCGCGATGGCGCGGGCATTGTCCTGGCGGCGGATCTTGAGAAGATCATCGCGCACACGCGTGGGCTGCGGCGACTTGCTGTCGGTGACAGTCACGAGCAGGCGCTGAACCAACTAGGCGTTTTCAACATGAAATCGTTCGTGCTCGATCAAAAAGACACGGACGGTAAGACGCACACGCGCGCGGTCCTCTCGTACGATCCGTCCGATCGCGGCATCACAACCTGGCTGGCGCAGCCGGCGCCCATGGGCTCGCTCGATTACATCTCGCCGGACGCCAACCTGGTGGCGGGATTTGTGATTAAGAATCCGACGGCCGTAGTTGATGATTTGCTCGCCGTGATCAGTAACGTTTGTCCTGATCTGAACAAGCATCTCGACGAGTTGCAGCGCGATCACGGGTTGAATGTCCGCAACGATTTCGCGGCGCCGCTCGGTGGTGAGTACGCGTTTGCGATTGATGGGCCAATCCTGCCCACGCCTTCATGGAAGCTCGTGGTCCAGGTGAACGATCCGGTGCATCTGCAACAGACCTTCGAGCAGGTCGTCAACGAAATCAACAAGCAGGCGGCAAAGGAAGGAAAGAAAGGCCTCGAATGGGACAAGAGCGATTCCGGCGGCCGGACTTTCTACGCGCTGCGTTCGAAAGACTTCGGCGGCGTCGAAGTGAATTACGTCTTTGCTAACGGTTATCTAATCGCCGGTCCGACGCGGGCGTTGGTCGATCAAGCGCTGCGCTTCCACGACTCAGGCACGACGCTGGTTCATTCGGCGAAGTTCACCGCTGGCCTGCCTGCCGATGGCAACGTGAATTTCTCGGCCTTGATTTATCACAACCTCGCTCCGCTCGCGAAGAGCGTGAACGATCGTATCGGTACCGGCAATTTGCCGTCCGGTCCTCAGAATGCGCTGACGATGGCGGCAACGATGGAACCAACCCTGGCCTACGCTTACGCGTACGGAGATCGGATTGAGTTCGCCGCAAACACTGAAGGCGGACCGTTCGGTTTGAGCCCGGCGACGCTGCTGGGAATGCCGAACGCATTCGAGTTGCATCACATTCTGGAGCAGGGACTGAAGAAGTAGTCTCGCCGAGCAGAAAAGCTCGCGTTACCAATTCGGAGTATCGCTTCACGCTGAAAGGCTTGGCTGAGCGATACTCCAAAACCCTTTATCCACGGAGAAGCCCAATGAGAGCGCATACATCACCGTCTGCGATTCAAGTCAATTCATCGTCTAATCGAAAACTGCTGACGAATGGCCTCACGCTTGTGGCCCTGGGACTCTCGATATTATTTCTGAACTCGTGGGATACTCTCGTCGTAAGAACAACCGTTGGTTTATTCTGGGCAACGTTCCTGCTGATTTTGAATGGCCCGGCCGCGGTGAAAGCGCTGCGGGCCCTCGCAAAAAAGAATGACACAAATGACGGCAGTTACCGACTCTCACCTGAACGATAGCGCCGGTGTCATCACTCTCGATAATCTCTCTGTAAGTTTCGGCGGCCGACCAATTCTCAAAACCCTGCGCGGCGAACTGCGCGGTCGATCGATCGGATTGCTCGGTCCGAACGGCGCCGGCAAAAC
>DATLVM010000223.1:0-53970 GCA_035577445.1 Pyrinomonadaceae bacterium | reverse complement strand
GATCGAGTCTTCAGAGCGGCGCGTACTCGGGTCGATGCACACCGGGCGTGCGTTGCTCAACATTCCCGCGGGCATAGATCTGGATTTCAGTACCGCGGACGTCTCGATTAATAAGAAGTCAGTCGATGAAGCCGTTTTAATAATGGTTGAGGCAACTGAGTGTGCCGGCACAAAGCTGTCTGTAATGAGTGGCGAAGTCGAAGTTCATCACAACGGCCAGGCGCGTCTCCTCAAATTCGGAGAGAGCCTGTCGACCAGCCCTGTACAAACCGGGCAACAGCAGACCCAGAATTCCTCGAACAAGAAGAAGACTCTCGGAATCATCTTTGGAGTCGGCGGCGCAGTCGCGATCCTGCTGGCCGTGGCGCTCGGAAACAACGACGAGAATCAACAGACTCCAGGCGGCGGTTGCGTGATCGTCCTCAGTCCAGGCGTAGTTCCCGCCTGCTAGACGTGCGTGCTTTACATGCCCGCGGCGCATTCACGTTTTTGAGATAGGCACCCGGCGACGTGAATAGTCCCACGAGAAAGCACAAAGTGATTACGCCAATCTTTGCAACCATCCCGGCTCGCGTTCATGCTCTTCTCTGTGACGATGCAGCCGTGCGGTCATTACCGCCGCCCGGCCGAGATGCCCTACAAGCTGCCGCGGATGCTCGCGATTGACAACCGGTAAGCGTCCGATGTCGTTGCGCACCATCTTGTCAATCCCTCAAAGAGAATTTCGTCAGGATAAGCGACGATCAGGTTTCGGCTGCCGGCGTCGACCACGGTCATGTTCGGATCGTCTTCGTACTGTTCGATCGGATCCCCTAACGTGAGTTGTTAGGCTGGTTCTGCTAGGCGCGTCATGATACGCCGAGTCTGGGTTGGTGTGAAGGATTTGGCGCCGGTGACTCAAAAAATCGCCCGCCGCATTTTTCCGAGAAGCGCAGCGGCCGAGAGGTGGCTCGAAGTTCTTACCTATGAACCACGATGCCCTTGTTAGGCTTTAGCTTTGCTATCCGAGTAGATTCTCCTGATCAGTAAAGGCATCCGGCGTCACTGCGGGCGGAAGACCATTGGCTTCTATTCGAATCCTACAACAAATCTCATCTCTATCCCCTGCGGTATCCTCTTGCAGCGACCTTCTGGGGACAGTCATTGAGACATTACGCGGGATTGTCTGTGAGGCGGCACCGTCCGTTACCGCTAAATTTGTACCGGTGAAGTTATGCAAAACCGAGCCGGTTGTGGATCCCTCGTCGGGATCCACCCCGAGTACAGCAATTCTTTCTCGGAACGCCAAACCGAGCCCGGCTAAGCGCCGTTCAAATGCGCTAAAAACCGCGTTGTAGGCAACATTGATGGTGACATTGTCATTGACGGTGGTCAGAGTCAGTTGACGATTGTTGATCGATGGCATGGTTGATCTCCTTTAGCTGAATGGACGCTTTAACAAGGCGTTTTGTGTTACCGCCGCATCCGTAATAAGCGATAGCCGCCATGAGTATTTAACCGCTGGTAATTCATTTTTTTTGGCGTAGCGCGAGCGACAATCGATGGGTTTCAGGTTTTCCCCTTGAATAGGTCGCTTGTCTTCTCCAGACATCGCTATAAGTGGGTGTTGCTGCGGAAAGGTTTAGTTGTTGAGAAAAAAATCTGGCGGGTTCGCTCGGCGCAATTTTCGTTGAGTGCCTTGAGCAAAGGCAAAGACGGTCGCGGAGAATCCTGGGGTCTTGGGCCGGTCGTCTACAGGCTGGATACTTTCGCTCTTCTATTTTCTAATCTTGGCGGCTTCGTGGCGTTTTCGATCTAGTTGCTCCCGATTGTTGTTGCACGACGTAAGAAGCTTGCGCATCGGCGGCGTCTGTGGGTTCGGTGATTAAGTGAAATAGCTTCTACGTGGTATCAACGACTTATAGGCGCGATTCGGTCATTAAGTGAAAATAAAGTCGGGCATAACGTGAAAATTTCCTACAGTTTTCGGGCATAAGTTGAAAGTTTCCTATGTCCGCCTCCGGGGAGGCAGTTTTATTTTGCTATGAATTTGTTCAGAGCCTTTTTGCCCCTTGCCGTCTTGAGTTTTCGTCACTCCTAACTTTCGCGACCGGCTAACGACAGATCGCCTACCTGGTTTCAGCGCAGGTATTCGAACGAAGGCACCTTGGAAGAGTCGCAGGCGGCTAGCATTGCCTATTCCGGAGCTACAGTCTGGCTCAGAGCGCCAAGTTCCGATGATTGCTTGTAGGTAGTTTCGAGCAGAGCTCGGGCTTCATTTAACTCTTCTACCTCTGCTAACTGACGGTGCATTCTCACGGCTATGTTGAGGTCGTACAAAGCCACAAAGGTCAGGCTGCGACACCGTAGTGCGGGTAATTCCATCGAGGCTCTTACTCCGCGGTTATACTCGCGCAACGCTTCACTATAACGTCCGCAACAAATCAGAGACAAAGCTAAATCGAATTGGCTGGCAAACTGCTGCGGATCGAGCGAAATAACCTCACTGAATAGTTGTACGGCCTGTTCGCACTTCCCGAGACGATATTGGCACCAAGCGACCAGCGACAGAAATTTTGCCTCAGCATTTTCTTTTTTAGCCCGCCTTCTAGCTTGCTCCACGACCCATCTGTATTTGGCGGCAGCTCCCTTTTGGTTGCCCATTAGGTAGAGACTGTTGGCGACGCCTTTATGCCACCATAAGTTATCCGGCTCCAGGTTTACGGCAGATTCATAAGCCTGTAATGTGTTTCTTGCCTGCTTGACTCCGAGATGTTGTAAGGCCCATCCCAAAAGGCCGAACGCCTCTGCGACATTCCTATTAATTTGGATTGCGCGGTGCAGGGCCTTGACCGCAGCCTTGAACTCGGCGACCTCACAGAGGATGTGAGCTTTGAAGAGGTACCAATCGCTATCATTCTGGAGTCGCAACGCCTTGTCTAGCGATTCCAAGGCGGACCGGTAGTGGCCCAGACCATAATGCGCTGCGCTTAGTTCTAAGTGTACCCACGCTAATGTCGGGTCAAGTTCGATTGACTGTTGCAGGACGTCAATAGCTTCTCCGGCCCGCCCCACATCGCGAAGCGCTTGGCCTTTAGTGCCGAGTGCCCAGGGATCGTGGGGAGACAATGCCAGGGTTTGATTCATGACTTGCAGCGCCTCCTCGCTTTTTTCGAGCGCTCGGAGGATCTCACCCTTGTAACTTAAGGCAAAGACGTTATCTGGCTGAATTGCGAGGCCGTCAATCACCGCTTGGAGCGCTTCTTCGTTTTGGCCAAGAGCATAAAGAACGGCGCCTAACTCTGCATGAACCCAGGCAACACGAGCGTCAAGATTTATCGACGCTCGCAGGACCTTGAGGGCTTTCTCGTAGCGATTCAAGTGGCGTAGCACTCGTCCTTTTAACCCCAGGAGGAGTGCGTCTGGTTTGAGTTTGAGGGCTTCGTCCAAAACCAGGAGGGCTTCGGTGTTTCGACCCATAGCATTTAGGGTTTCTGCCTTATGAGACAACGCGCTCACATTGCCAGGGTCTCTAGCCAGAGCCTGATTCAAAGCGGACAGAGCCCTTTTGTAACGTCTCATCCTATATTGAGCGTTAGCCAATTCCAGGGGCACCCAGTCGAGGGTCGAGTCCAACCTAAGGGCTTTCTCCAGAAGGCGAACGCCCTCCTCATTCTTATTCAACGCTAACAACACCAAGCCCTTTACGGCGCTGGCAAATGCATTTTTTGGCTGGCGCTTGAGACTCTGATTTAAGGCTCTGAACGCGCCCTTTAAATCGCCCTTACTACGTAAAATCTCTCCCTTGAGCGCGAGGTATTGCGAATCCCGCTTTGTCAACTTCAGGATGTGTTCCAAAATATCGAGAGCCTCATCCGCCAATCCGGAGTCGACCATATAAAGAACTGTGGCGTGGTATTCGACCACTGCTTCATGAATCTTGCCCTGCTTTGCAAGCATCTCACCCAGGGCCTTATGCGTCATGTAGTGATCCGGATCTTGTTTGAGAGCTTCGCTAAAACGCTCCTCGGCCTCCTTGTATTTGCCTAGTCGACCCAGGCAGATGCCCATATAACGATTGCTCTCAGCGTTAAGAGTCCCTCGCTTGAGAACCTCGCGAAAAACTTGAATGGTTAACCTTGGGCGCGCAATCTTAAAAAGGGCTACGCCGTAATCTGAATACAACTGATCGGCGGGTTCTTCTGCTTCGGAAATCCACTTTTTGAACTCCGCCGCTGCTTTTTCGAAGGCGCTGGTGGCGCCTTTTTCCTGGCCCAATCGTTCGCAAGTCCGACCTAGAGCAGTCAATGTCGAGGCGTATAACAAATGAGCTTGCCCACTGTCTTTGACTTTAGTGTCCAGGATCTGTTTTAGACCTGACGACAGCTTGCTAAGGATTAACTTGGCTTCGTCAAAGTTTGCCAGATTATATTCGCTCAAAGCCCGGTTAAGATCCGATCGGTATGGCGCGAAAGAATCGGGACTGGGCAAGCGCACGGCTGGGGCCAGATCAAATCTGCTTTCCAGATTAGTCAGCGGCAGGCCGGTGGCGTTCGAATGTCGACTTCGCGAGTTTTTGGTTGTCATGACTTCTTGTCCGCTTGAATGCGGGGAACTCTGTTTGCTGGATATCCAGATGAGGAGACCTGACGCTCTGGAGTCTCACTCTTTTTCTTTTCAATCTGGCGCCACAGTTCTTCGGCGTTCTTAGCAATCTTCAGGGACTCGTCCACGTTATCAACCCGACAGGCCCAGGCTGCGTTCAGCACGTCCCCCAATCTTCGCGCCCTTTCAATTTACCTCCGGGGTCTTCGCCCTTAAGAAGAAGCTTCAAGGCCTCTCGCGTGCTCTTCCACAGTCCGCCCTGATATAGGCTGTTGGGATAGGTCGTGCTTAGTTCTTCCAATAAACGATCAATCCATCCATCGAGGAGCATTACGTCTTCGTCCCAAGTCGCGGGGGCTTGGGTTTGTGCCTGAGCGAGGGCAGCATCCCATTCGATTTTCAATTTATCGACAATATCCTCGTAGGGCGTGCCAATAAGCGGATCGCTCCCCATCTTCTTCAACGTACTTAATACAACGTGTGCTCGTTTGGCATCTGCGGGATAGTCGCTGTCTTGATTGTCTGACAGGGGATTGAATCGAAGCAGGATTACGGAGCAGGCATAGGCAGGCCCCATCACATAAGTGGCAAAAGCATCCGCCAAATAGATGCGCATATGCTGTTGGCCTTTCATGGCCTTCTTCATGGTTTTCTTAGTGCGAGCCGGGTATTGCATATTAATGTAACTTTCAAGTTTAGAGTTGCCTCTTATCACGACCTGTCCTAATTCGTGGGCCGTAAGCGGAACGGCCCATATGGTCCACTCCGGAAATCGCACGCGAATGCTGCGCGCCAGCGTCATGGCTTCTTGACTCGCCGGAATGGTCAGCGCCGACCAATGGGTTGTTCCAAATGAGCCGCAACTTCGCATTAGCTCATCGGCTATCCGGCAGATTCCTTCATCAAGGCCAGCGCCGCGCAACGCTAGCCCGCCAAGAAATTCCACATAGTTAGAGAAAACAAGTTGGCTCTGCTGCGACATGATTTTGTTATAGTCGCCCCAGGCTTTTTCAATTTGCTTATTCAATACGCTGGATGGGGCGCCGCTGAGCGCCTTGATGTCATCGTCGATTTCGTTAAACCATGAGCCAATCTTGTCATCTAGATCTTCCTTAACTTTAGCTTCAAATCCTTCTTCTATCAGCGTCCATCGAGTCTGTATCGCCTTAATGGCTTCCTTGGTCTTCTCTAAGTCTTGACGGAGACTAATTGCCTTTTCTTCGGCGACTTCCAACAGCCGCGTGAGACCTTCATCTATTTGCTTCCTGGCGAATGTGTTTCGTGATGTATTCAAAACGTTCGTGACGTTTTCCCCCACCAAGTCAAGCTTTTCCTGGGAAAGGGTTAGACCGTTGCTCAACTCATCGATCTCGTATCGCCGGCCCTTCACCGATTCTAAGATCTGGCGGATCTTGGTTAAGTTATTTTTCAGTGCCTCTAATCGTATTTTAATGATGAGGTCCATATCACATTCTCCTTGTTCACTTCGGCGCGAACTCTTGTGAACCTGATAAGCAGTCTTATCAGGAGTCAAGAGTTCATGGTCATCGGCCGACGCCGATGACCTCGCGACACAGGGCAATAGCTTCAAGATTCACCTGATGCACAGTGTTGCTGTTCTCAACATTTTGTCGCAGCCGCCATAACCAGGCGGCATTAAGCACGTCAGCGATTGTATCCTCAGCTTGCAGGAGCGCCGCCGGTTTCCGGCCAAGCGACAGTTCGTTACTCAGTGCAACGGCGCGGTCCCAACCGTCGTATTGAACTGTCGGCACAAATTTGGCGAGTATCGGGTAGAGTTCAAACAACTGGTAGTTAAGAGGCGGAATCTTTTTTTCGTCGAGACATTTTTCGTGCCCGGCGCGTGTCAGAATCCGATCCCAAAGAGCTTGCAGGTGGTCGATCATGTTCGCATAAGGCCATCCCTCAGTAGTTTTACTCATCTGGTCAAGCGCTTTAAGAATGAAATGGACGCGTTTGGCATGGCTGGGATGTGTTTCGCTGTCCTCGCAAGCCGTGGCATCTTGAGGATCGAAACGCAGTAGGATACAAGAACAAGCATAGGCAGGGCCCAGGGCATACGTCGCAAACAGATCAGAAAAGAGTTCCCGCAAATGAGATTTTTCCTGTTCCACGCCTTTGACTGAGAGGCTAGCCGGGACATTTTGTTGAAGCGCTTGGAATGGAAAGCCGCCCATTCCATCGGGAATCCGAGGTCCAATGAAATGTCCGAGCTCATGGACCGCAATCGGCAAGTTCCAGATACCGTAATCGGGAAACGGTAAACGTATCAGCCCCGTCGTCTCGGTAAAAAAATTGGCCTCGGCCAACAGCGTGACGCCTTTCCACTGAATCGGGGTATTGCGACTTAATTCAATTAATAGGGCGTCCGCAATTTCGCAAATGTCATCTTTTTTATGCGCGGCACGGAGCATGGCGCCCCCCAGAAACTCAAGACACTCCTTGAAGAGCTCTGCGCATGAACGCCTGAAGGTTCGCAATTGCTTCCAGGCGTCGGCCTGTATCGCGCCTTTAGCGATTGAGGCTTGCATACGCGTCAGCTCATTTCGCCTCTGCTTAAATAAGACGGCAAAACCAACTCTCGCGGCCTCCATTATCCGAGGCTCGATACCAGTGGTGCGCAATGAAGACTCGGCCCAATCGAGTTGCTCAAGCAGGGCACGCACATGTACTAATATGAGGGATTTTTCATCCAAAGCGGTACGCTCTAAACCCGACATTGTTCGTCCTTACCAAGTGGTGGCTTGCCTATAATTCCCGGATTATTGGACGGTCCCGTGTGCTCGGAGGCCCTCGGCAATCTCGCCTACCCCGCGAACGCGCTGAAGAATGCCCCCTGAGTCGGCATAGTCCATTGCAATCAGAATGACAGCCGTTAGGATTATCAGATAAGAGGAAGCCGCAAATAGCGCTATATGATGACCGGCAATTGGCGTCAAGATTAGCACGCTGCTGCCAAAGCTGATCGCTTTCACAGCTTTTTTTGCCATTTCCACATTGTTCCTGTACGGAATCAAGAGTTGTGACAGATCGTTGCTGCCGCGATCCGCAGTGTCCCTGTCAATCCCCTCGAGACTCAAGATGGTTGTAATACTGGCACGCGTGTTCTCAACGCCGACAATCTTGGCTAGAAGCTTATCGATTATTCCCTGCTCTCTGTCTTTCCACAATTCTTTGATCTTGTCTCTCAGTTTCGCGATCGCATCGTTGCCTATCAGGCGGACCAAATCGTCAAGGGCTTGTTTCATCTTCTGGATTCCCTGATTAATCAACCGACGTATCATGCCGGTGAAGGTTTGCACGGGTCCTCCCAATTGGTTCAGCGCTTCTAATATTTCTTGCGGACCAAGCCGTTGTAAGGCGTCGAAAACGCCAAGGGCTACCTCATGGACACCGCCGACAAGCTTATCCAGAGTCTCATAGGAAGTTTTCTGAAAGGTTTGAACGGCAGAGGCTACGTCGGCTGATGTGAAAACAGTTGGTTGAGCAGAAGTTCCTGAAAAGTTGAAACGACCTGGCTCTGACCCTTTGGCCAGTGGACTGGATAGACCTCTTTGAATCACCGGAGTCGTCTCATCCAAATCGTTCAAAGCTTCGTCAAGCAATTGAGGCCTTGAGTCGCCATTAGTCTCTCCTACGGCATTTCCCGCTGCCATTAACACGTTCGCTATTTGCAGATCCGTCAGTACACTGGCAAATACATCTTCAGTTATCCTTTCTCGCCTCTCTTTTTGCACAGCTCCGCTCGTCTCCAGCTCAGCGAACATGAACGCACGATACTTAGTCGCCCCATCTTCCTGATTTCTGGAGGCTTCTTCCAAACGTGTCACTGCGTAATCCAGCGTCTCGACATCTTCGCCCAACATGTCTCGCAGTTGTTGGCCGGCTGAAAGTACATTGGCCGTGTTAGACAGATATAAGTTAGTAGAAAGCATGTGAGGTGTTGACATGTTTCAATTTATCCCTTCCTGATTGGAACCGAGCTTTTCCAGCCTATTTTCGATCGCGTGATTCTAATTCCCCTTGCCATTTTAGAATTAGAAATTGGGAAACTGGTGGCCAAACCAGCCTGATTGGCTTAGTAAGAGGCTAGTACTGAAGAGAACGCCATAAAAGGGGTAGGCTCTGAGGACCAGCCTGTTGGTAAATGCGGATAAGAAAATATTCCAATCTATGCCGGCAGTCAACTAATTTCTGATAGCAATGATTCCGACCCAATGTCGTTAGTGCTCGTCTTTCTCCAGCCTCTTTATGCGCGGAGTCTTATGGTGGAAGCTATTAGGTTTGAGTAGCAGCATTATGAATCAAACCCCTATTTCTCCGCACCACTTTATGACAGAAGGATTTCACTTTATGACCTACCAATCTCACTTTATGACCGAACCCACAGCGTCGGAGTTGACTGAGAAAAACCGTTGCGAAGCTTGCTGAATGAATACTCATTCAGTATTATCTACCGCCATGATTCAGGTCAAAAAAGCTGCTGTGCTGGGCGCGGGCACAATGGGCGCGCAAATCGCCGCGCACCTCGCGAACGCGGGCGTGCCGACGCTTCTCCTCGACATTGTGCCGAAGGAATCCAACGCGCCGGCAAAGAGCGTGTCAGAAGCCCGACCGTCAGGGAAGGCAAGCGAAGCGGAAAGGGTGCAAGAGCCCGATCGAAATTTCATCGCTCGCGCCGGTCTTGAAGCCGCAAAGAAAGCCAAGCCCGCAGCTTTCTTCACCGCCGATCGCGCTTCTCTCGTTGCGATTGGAAACTTTGAAGACGATCTGCCGCAGCTCAAAGACTGTGACCTGATCATCGAAGCAGTCGTCGAGAATCTCGAAATCAAACGCAGCCTCTACGAGAAAGTCGAACAGCATCGTAAACCTGGCGCAATCGTCGCTTCGAACACGAGCGGCATTCCGCTCAAGCAGCTCGCCGAAGGACGCTCCGATGATTTCAAAGCGCACTTCCTCGGCATGCACTTTTTCAACCCGCCGCGTTACATGCACCTCGTCGAGTTGATTCGCACTGAGTGGACGAAGCCGGAAGTTTCCTGCTCGATGTTTGGCTTCCTCGACGAGCGGCTGGGCAAAGGCGTGGTAGTCGCGAAGGATCGGCCGAACTTCATCGCGAATCGCATCGGCACCTACGGCGCGTTGGTAACGATGCGCACGATGCTGGAAGACGGTTACTCGATCGAAGAGGTGGACAAGATCACCGGGCCCGCCGCTGGTCGGCCGAAGACCGCGACGTTTCGCACCTTCGATCTAGTCGGCCTTGATGTGTTGGCGCACGTCGTCAAGAACCTGCACGAAAACCTTCCCGACGATCCTGAGCGCGAGACGTTCGTCATGCCTGAATTCGTCACGAAGATGATTGACCGTGGAATTCTCGGCAACAAGACCAAGGGTGGCTTCTATCAGCGCAAAAAAGGCGAGGGCGATAAGCGAGAGATTTGGACGCTCGATACCGCCACCCTCGATTATCGTCCATCGCAGAAGGTCAAGTTCCCTGCCCTGGAAATGGCCAAGAACGTTGAGGACCTGCGAGATCGTCTGAAGGCGCTCGTCTGGTCGAAGGAACGCGTCGGCGCTTTTCTGTGGAAAACGATTTCGAGAACGCTCACCTACACCGCTGATCGAATTCCGGAAATTGCTGACACCGTTGTCGAAATCGATCGCGCCATGCGCTGGGGTTTCAACTGGGAGTTTGGGCCGTTCGAAGTTTGGGACGCGATTGGCGTCGAGAAATCAGTCGCCAAGTTAAAGGAAGAAGGGCGCGCGGTTCCGCCGAATGTGCAGTCGATGCTCGACTCAGGCGCGAAGACTTTCTACAAACAGGAAAACGGGCAACGCTTCTATTTCGATTTTACGTCGTCCAGATATATTCCGCTTTCGGATCCGCCGGGCACAATTGTTTTGAAATCGCTGAAGGATCGCACCGGAGTGATCAAAAAGAATTCCGGCGCATCGATGATCGATCTCGGCGATGGCGTCGCCGGTGTCGAATTTCATTCGAAGATGAATTCGATCGGTGGCGACACGCTCGAGATGCTGCGCTTTGCGATTTCGGAAACCGAAAAGAATTTCGTGGGCCTCGTGGTTGGCAATCAAGGCGTCAACTTTTCAGTCGGCGCGAACCTGATGCTGATGTTGATGGAAGCGCAGGACGAAAACTGGGAAGAACTCGAGATGATTGGTCGCTACTTCCAATCATCTGTGATGAGCCTGCGCTATTCGCCGAAGCCAGTCGTGGTCGCGCCGTTCCAGATGGTTTTCGGCGGAGGCTGCGAGATGGTTTTGCACGCGGATCGTGTACGCGCCGCGGCGGAAACCTACATCGGCCTGGTCGAAGTTGGCGTCGGAATTATTCCTGCGGGCTGCGGCACGAAAGAGATGCTGGTGCGCGCGATGGATTCGATTCCCGCCGATATGAAAGATGCTGATCCATTTCCGTTTGTGAAACGGGCCTTCGAAACCATTGCTCTGGCGAAGGTCGCCACCTCAGCCGAACAAGCGCGTGACTTTGGATTCCTGCGCGATGAAGATTCGATCTCGATGAATTCCGATCGATTAATTGCCGATGCGAAGAAACAGGTGCTGGCATTAGCCGCTACTGGTTATGTTCAAGCGCAACAGCGGACGGACATTCTCGCTTTGGGCGCACCGGCGTTGGCCACTTTGAAGCTTGGCGTGCATCTCATGAAGCGCGCGGGTTACATTTCGGATCACGATGCGTTGATTGGTGAAAAGCTGGCCAGAATACTAACCGGTGGCGATTTGAATCACACAACGAAAGTTAGTGAACAGTACTTGCTCGATTTAGAACGCGAAGCGTTTCTGTCTTTGATCGGAACCCGCAAGACGCAGGATCGCATCGGGCATATGTTGAAAACGGGGAAGCCTCTGAGGAATTAAGTCTTGGCGTTCCTTTGCGTCTTGGCGCCTTTGCGTGAGGCTATTTCACGCCAACTCGCAAAGGCGCAAAGATACGCAAAGTAAGGAATTAGGATCATGAAAGACGCAGTAATCGTATCAGCAGTTCGCACCGCAGTCGGCAAAGCGCCGAAAGGGACTTTGCGCGACACGCGTCCCGACGACATGGGCGCGGCCGCTATCAAAGAAGCAATCGCGCGGGTGCCGGGTCTCGATGGAGCGCAAGTCGATGACGTGATCATGGGTTGCGCAATGCCGGAAGCCGAACAGGGTATGAATGTCGCGCGCGCGGCGGCGATTCGCGCGGGTCTCCCGGTGGAAACCAGCGCGATGACGATCAATCGATTCTGTTCGTCGGGTTTGCAGACAATCGCGATGGCCAGCGATCGCATTCGCACGAACGGCGCGCATGTGATCGTCGCAGGTGGCCTGGAATCGATGTCGATGATTCCGATGGGGGGCCACATCATCCGTCCCAATCCGGCGTTGATAGAGACGTATCCCGACTTTTATCTCAGCATGGGCTTGGCGACTGAAAACGTCGCAAAGAAATATGAGGTCACGCGTGAACAGCAGGACGAATTCGCACTGCGCTCACATCAACGCGCGATTGCGGCACTCGATGCAGACAAGTTCAAAGACGAGACGGTGCCGTTGGCTGTGACCTTTGAAGAGTTGGACGCCAGGGGCAAGAAGCAACATCGTGAAATCACTTTCGACAAGGACGAAGGCCCGCGTCGCGACAGTTCGGCGGAAGCTCTGGCGAAATTGAAGCCGGCGTTTCAGCTGAACGGAACGATCACCGCTGGGAATTCATCGCAGATGTCCGATGGCGCGGCGGCCACGATCGTCATGTCGGAAGACAAAGCGAAAGAACTTGGGGCGCAGCCCATCGCAAGGCTTGTCGCTTATGCCACTGCCGGCTGCCCGCCGGAAGAGATGGGCATCGGTCCCGTGTATGCGATTCCGAAAGCTTTGAAGCTTGCCGGTCTAACGCTCGATGACATCGCCGTGATCGAATTGAATGAAGCCTTCGCCGCGCAGTCGCTCGCGGTAATCAAGATGCTCGAATTGAATCCTGACAAGGTGAACGTGAACGGCGGCGCGATCGCGCTCGGCCATCCGCTCGGATGCACCGGCGCGAAATTGACCGCATCGATCTTGCGTGAGCTGGAAAGACGCAACGCGCGCTACGGCATGGTGACGATGTGCGTCGGCGGCGGCATGGGCGCGGCGGGAATTTTTGAGCGGCTGTGATGACGGCAACCGAAATATTTGAGTCGGTTACGAACGGCGGCGCAAGCGATTTCGCTGCGGTGATCACGATTCTGAGCAAACATGGTCCGTGGTGTTTGGTCGGAGGACTCGCAGTCAACTGCTATGTCGAACCGGTATACACGATGGATGCTGACATGGTGGTTGTGTCGGCTTCGCTACCCACGATCCAGAACGAATTGAGCGCTGCCGGATTTCAGGTCACTGAGCATGAGCATTCAGTCAACGCGCAAATGAAAGGCAGCGAACTGCGAATTCAATTCACCACCGATCCGAGGTATCAGAATTTCCTGGCGGATACTGAACGAAACACAGTCCTGGGCTGCGAGGTTCCGGTAGCCTCGCTCGCAAATGTCGTACGTGGGAAAGTTTGGGCTTGGAGCGATCCGAAACGTCGCTTATCGAAACGAAAGAAGGACGAGCTGGATCTCATTCGGATCGCTGAGAGCTATCCGGAACTTCGGCAACTGATGCCGTCGGAAATCGCAAATCAGTTAGAAGAGAGATGAATGTCGTTTAGACGGCGGACTTGTCTGCCGCTCGGTCGCAGCACGAGTGCCGCCTCTAAACGCGAGTACGTAGGAGGATCTAATCATGTCAGCCGTAATCGATAAGAAGGAAATCATCAAAGGCGGAAGTTTTCTAATCGAAGAACGCACGCCCGCGGAAGTATTCACGCCTGAAGATTTCAACGAAGAGCATCGCATGATCGCCGACACGACGCGGCAATTCATGGACGCGGAGGTTCTGCCCCGCATCAACGAACTGGAAGCGAAAGACTGGAACCTCGCGCGGCAATTGGTGAAGCAGGCCGCGGATCTTGGCCTGGTCGGCGCCAACATTCCGGAAGAATACGGTGGCCTGGCGCTCGATCAAACGAGCGGCTCGCTGATCGCGGAAAACCTCGGCCGCTCTGCATCCTTCGCCACGACGCTGGGCGCGCAGAGCGGCATTGGTCTCTTACCGATCATCTATTTCGGCACTAAAGCGGCGAAACAAAACTATCTGCCAAAGATTGCCGCGGGTGAATTGATCACGGCTTATGCGTTGACGGAAGCCGGCTCAGGTTCGGACGCGATGGCTGCGAAAGCGACGGCGAAGTTGAGCGCTGACGGCCGCGAATACATTCTCAACGGCGAGAAGATGTTCATTACGAACGGCGGTTTCGCCGACATCTTCGTGGTGTTCGCGAAAGTAGACGGCGACAAATTCACCGCGTTCATCGTCGACCGCCAGGAAGGCTGCCGGCCCGGCGCCGAAGAACACAAGATGGGCATCAAGGGCTCGAGCACGACGCCGCTGATTCTCGCGGACGCAAAATGTCCGGCTGAAAATTTGCTGGGTGAAGTCGGCAAGGGTCACAAGATCGCCTTCAACATTCTCAACATTGGACGCTTCAAACTCGGCGCGATGTGCCTGGGCGGAATGAAGCTGGCCGTGACTGAGTCCGTCAAATACGCGAACGAACGTCACCAGTTCGGCAAATCGATTTCTTCATTTGGCGCGATCAAGTCAAAGCTTGGCGAGATGGCGATTCGCACTTGGGTAGGCGAAGCGATGACTTATCGCACACTGGGCATGATTGAAGAAGGCCTCGGCGCGATCGAAGATTCGAACGATATGGACGCGCGCCTGAAAGCGATCGAAGAGTACGCTGCTGAATGTTCGATCATCAAAGTGGCGCTGTCGGAATACTGCAATTACATCACCGACGAGATGGTGCAGATTTTCGGCGGCTATGGCTATTCGGCGGACTATCCGGCTGAACGCGCCTATCGCGACACGCGCATCAATCGCATCTTTGAGGGCACAAACGAAATCAATCGCATGCTGATCCCGGGACGCTTGATGAAGGCGGCGCTGAGCGGGCGGCTCGCGCTGCTTCCCGCCGCCCAGGGATTGATGGACGAGATCCTGAATCCCTCGATGCCTTCGTTCGATACGGACGAGAGTCTTTTGGCGACTGAACAGAAGCTCGCGACGAACGCTAAGAAGGTCGCGTTAATGACGCTCGGCACCGCCGCGCAGAAATACATGATGACACTCGCCGATCAACAGGAGATTCTGATGGGGGTGGCGGACATCATCATGGATGCGTACGCGATGGAGTCCGCGATCCTGCGCACGCAGAAAGTCGCTGGGTCGCAGGGCGAGAAAGCCGCCGAACGCTTCATCGACATAACGCGCGTGTTCTGTAACGACGCTGTGGAACGCATCGAGGCTTACGCGAAGAACACGCTGGCGGCGATGGCCGAGGGTGACGAACTGCGCACGCTGCTCGCGGCCTTGCGTCGTTTTACGAAGATGACGCCTATCAACACGGTCGCGGCGCGCCAGCGCATCGCGAATGCGATGATTGAAGCGAATAAGTACGTCTACTAGTTCATTGCCGATTGCCAATTGGCGATTGCCGATTTGCGGGCGACCGCGATTGTGATTCAATCGGCAATTGGCAATCATAAATCGGCAATGAAGATCATCCCCATCTCACTTCCAACTCCGTTCTACATCGGCGCGGTCAACGTCTATCTCGTCAAGGAAGATCCGATCACGATCATCGATACTGGCCCGAAGACGCGCGAAGCCGTCGATGCGTTGCGTGCCGGTCTGCGACAAAACGGCGTGACGACGGGTGATATTCGCCGCATCGTGCTCACGCATGCGCACGAAGATCATTGCGGACTGGCGCGTTCACTGCGCGATGAGGCCAAGGATGCCGAGGTGTTCGTTCATGGTTGGGAAACCGGTCATCGCGCGGCGCGACTCGAGCACGAAGAAAACCTGAGGCTGCTGCAACGTGCCGGCGTGCCGGATGACGACATTCAGTCGATGCGCCGTTTGTATGAAGAGGTGCGGCAATACGCAGATTCGCTGGATGACGATCATTGCACCGAGTTGATCGACGGCGATGAACTGGAATTCGATGCGGGTTCGCTGCGCGTGATTCACACGCCCGGTCACACGCCGGGATCATGCTCGTTTCTGCGCGAAGCCGATCGCACCGTGATTGCCGGCGATTGTGTTCTGAAGCGCATCACTCCGAATCCGGTCATCTCCCCGGATCCGATCGATCCTACACGCCGATTCAAATCATTGGCCGAGTATCTCGTCAGTCTCGCGCGGGTGCGTAGCTTTGCGCCCACATTGATCTACGGTGGCCACGGAGAGCCGATTCACGACTTCGAGGAACTGTTCAATCGTTACCTCCGAGCGATTCGCGAGCGTCAGGATGCTGTAATCAGTTTCGTGCCGAAGAACGGCGCAACGGCCTGGGAAGTTTCGCGGAAGATGTTTCCGGACGCTGATGACGTTCATCGTTTCCTCGCGGTGTCTGAGGCGGTGGCGCATCTCGACTATGCCGAGTCTGAAGGAAAGATCGCAGTGGAGATTAGCGATGGACGCGAAGTCTATCGCACGTTGGCTTCACATTAAGATCCAATATCCAGGATCGAGATTCACGTAATGGAGCGCGGGCATCTCTGCCCGCCTGAGCGCGCAGCGCGAACCGTTGTTGAGCGTGCTGCGCACGCTTTGCGGGCAAGGATGCCCGCGCTCCGTTGACCTATTTCCTCGCAAACAATTTGGAACTGACCTCCGTCCAGCTGCGTGAAACCCAACAAAACCTTTCCGGAGGATCAGTATGTCTCGCAAAAAATTGGCGTTATTTATCGGCTTGGTTGCTGCGCTGGCCGCAATCGCAGGCGGCATTGTTTACGCGCAGGAAGCCGGAAACATGGCTCTGATCGACGACCAGGATCCGGGCTCGACGGCGCGCACGCTGTCATTCTTCGTTGGCGACGGCGCGTTTCTCGGCGTCGGCACTGAAGACATCAGCAAAGAAAACATGGCGCGTTACGGCATGCGCGAAGTACGCGGCGTCGGCGTCACCGAAGTCGTGAAAGACAGTCCGGCCGAGAAAGCCGGCCTGCGCAAAGACGATGTCATCCTTCGCTTTGACGGCGAATCCGTTAAGAGCGTGCGCAAGCTCACTCGTCTGGTCAACGAATCGTCCGCAGATCAGAACGTGCGTTTGACGATCAGCCGCGGCGGATCGGAACAGGAATTAAGCGCAACCTTGAGCAAGCGGAAGATGGACAACATCTTTAGCGGCTCGTTCCCCCGAATCCTGCGCCGCGATAGTGACGAAGATGGCATCCGCGTGTTTCCGAATGGCAATTGGCCTCCGTCAATTGGCGGCGGCGATGGCCCAATGGTCTGGACGCTCGGCGCGAACCGCCGCATTGGCGTTAGCACTCAGAGTCTCAGCAAGCAACTCGCCGATTACTTTGGCGTGAAGGACGGTGGCGTGTTGATTACTTCGGTCAGCGACAACAGTCCGGCTGCAAAGGCGGGATTGAAGGCCGGCGACGTAATCACCGCGATCGATGGTGAGAAGGTTACGTCACCCGGCGATATCACTCGCGTTCTGGGAAAGAAGGAAACTGGCGATGTGTCGCTAACCGTTGTGCGCGATAAGAACACGCGCACGGTAACGGTGACGCCGGAAAAGAATCCGAACCAGGATCTTTTCAGGCCGGGAACCTTGGGAACACGACGAATTACGATTCCTTCCGTCAAGGTCCGCTCGATACCGCCGATGAAGATCGAAATCCCACAGATCGATGTTCCGGCGACTCCGCCAATCGAAGTCACCGTGCCGAGGCGCGCGCCACGAATCATCCGTTCGCGGAGCGTCATAATTTAAGGGCTTTCGAAGTTGGCAGATTTCCTGGGCAATTGAGCGCGGCTCGATTGCCCTTTTTGTTCCTTTGCGACTCGCGCGTATAATCCCTCCTCTAAATCACCGAAACCATAAAGCTGCAACTTGGTCGCCGCACTCAAATCAGAGGGTTGGGAGTCGCGCCTCATCATTCACGATCTGGCGCAGCGGAATGGGCACGCGGACTTCGCGCGCGATGTTCAGCGCGGGCTGTCTTCCACGCCGAAGCAGCTCTTCCCGAAGTATCTCTACGACGAGTTAGGCTCTCGCTTGTTCGAAGCGATCTGTGAAGTTGATGAATATTATTTGACCAGATCCGAAGACGAGATCCTTACGAATCACGCTGATGATATCGTCTCTGCGACGCCCGATTGTCACACACTGATCGAACTGGGTAGCGGCAGCGCTGAAAAGACGCGCAAAGTCATCGACGCATTTTTCCGGCGCCAGGCCGATCTGCTGTTTGTTCCCGTGGATATTTCCGCGTCGGCGCTCGAAGAAAGTTCTCATGCGCTGCTGGTTTCATATCCCGCGCTGCAAATCGAAGCCTACGCGGCCGATTACTTTCAGGCGTTGGATGCGTTGAAACTAGCTGGATCGGAGCCTGCGCTCGTTCTGTTTCTCGGATCGAACATCGGCAACTTCGAGCCAGATGATGCCTTGCGCTTCCTCCGCGCCATCCGGAAAGTTTTGCGCAAAGGCGATGCGCTTCTGCTGGGCGCGGATTTGAAAAAGGACGCGGCGGTGCTTGAGGCTGCTTACAATGACCCGCTGGGGGTAACGCGTGCGTTCATCGTCAACGAACTCGCGCGCATCAATCGCGAACTGGGAGCCAACATCGATCTGTGGGCGTTCGGTTTGCGCTCTGCTTACAACGAATCAGCCGGACGGGTGGAAGTCTATCTCGAGAGCCTGCGCGATCAGACGGTCGACATCCGTGAACTCAACTCATCAGTTGAATTCAAGATGGGCGAGCGAATTCACATGGAAAACTCCTACAAGTTTGACTTACAAGGCTTGCGAGAATTAGGGACGCAGTCCGGTTTCAAACTGGAGCATCAGTGGTTGGACAAAGGCAAGCGATTCAGCAGTAATTTGTTTCGAGCCGCGTAGCGCAAATCGGTAATTTGCGCCACCTCAGTGCGCGGCCGGGGCGGATTCGGCAGGTTCAACTTCCGTTTTTCTCTCAGACAATTCAAGCGTGACCTTCAGTAATCGACGGCGCTCGACTTTCTCAACGACAAACTTCAATCCGTCGGCTTCAATCACTTCACCGGGCTGCAAGACGTGGCCGGCGACACTCATGAGGTAACCGCCGACGGTCGTATACGCCTCCGACTCCGGGAGCGATGTCTTCAAGCGCCGATTCAGATCGCGCACCGCCAGCGAGCCGTCCAGGGCGTACATCCTCTCACTCACTGGCGTGATTTGCTCGTTTACTTCTTCGTCGTGCTCATCTGAAATGTCGCCGACAATTTCTTCGAGCAAATCTTCCAACGTGATGATGCCTTCGATTCCGCCGTGCTCATCCACGACGAAGCCAAAGTGCGTCTTCTTCCTTTGCATCTGACGGAGCACATCTTCAAGTCGCGCTGTATCTACCACGTACATCGGCGGTTGTAGGACATACTCAAGCTTGAAATCATCGGGACGCAGCAGATAAGGCATCAAGTCTTTGCTGTGAATGAATCCGATCACGTTGTCCAATGAATCGCGGTAGACAGGAAGACGCGAATAGCGATGTTGTTGAAATGCACGCCGGATGTCTGCGAGCGAACAATCGGCTGAGATCGCCGCTATCTGCGGTCGCGGCACCATCGCTTCCCTTACCAACGTGTCTGAGAATTCGAAGACACGATGAATCAACCGACGCTCTTCAGCGCGCAAGTGACCACTCTCGCGCGAGATGTCGATGAGTTGTCTGAGTTCTACTTCGCTGTAGACGGCAGTGTGTTGCAGCGATGACTTCAACCCAATCAATCGGCCGAGCGCTGCTCCGGTACGATTAAAGACCCAGATCGGAGCGCGAAAAACCTTTGCGAACAATTCGAGCGGACGCGCCACGAACAACGCCAGGCCTTCTGCTCGCTCAAGCGCGGCCATTTTTGGCATCAATTCGCCCAGCACGATGTGCAGAAAAGTGATCACAGCAAAAGCGATGATGATCGCCAGAATATGTGCGACATAAGCTGCTCTGCCCGCCGGCGCTATTGCTTCCGCCAGTGGTTCAAGCAGACTCGCCAGAGTTGGCTCGCCGATCCAACCCAACGCCAGTGATGCGAGCGTTACCCCAAGCTGTGTGGAAGAAATAAAGAAACTCGGATCGTTGATTAGCCGGACGGCGGCCTGCGCCCGCCGGCTACCGGCGGCAGCGCGTGTTTCCAGACGCGTGCGGCGCACCGATACCAGCGCGAATTCGGCGCCCACGAAAAACGCGTTCGCCCCGACAAAAAACAAGACGGCGAAGAGTTTCGCCAGTACGCTGAACAGAGTAGGTAAGTGCGGACCGTCTTCGGCCAAAAAGGCCAGCAAATTACTAGCAGGATCGTCCATCTCTTAGCTAAGTGAAAATGGGAGCACCTTTGGGTGACATTCTAACATGGCCTGTGCACAGACATCAGCCGCCCGCCGTGGGGAGCCACCAGCGCAATTTCTTTAGAATTGAAGTTTAGCTCAGTGTACGCCGGCAGCGGCCACGCGCGCGCGGCCAATGGATCGCCGGTCGTGCCTCGTCCAGGCTTGTGCCAGTGCGTTCTCAACGCGGGGTTCGATATTGCATTCGGCCTGGCGACAAACTGCGGCAAGTTCCGAAACGACCAGGTAGCGGGACCGCTCCAGCATCCGCTGCTCGCGGAATGAAAGCGGCTTTAACCTGCTCAGATAACTGAGGTGCTTGAGCACGTCAGCAACTTCAAAAATGTTCCCGGTCCGCATCTTATCGGAGAAATCTTTGAAGCGGTCTTTCCAATCATTCGCCGGCGTCGAGAAATCCTCGGCCAGCATTTTGAAGAGCGAATCGCATTCACCTGAAGAAATGGGGCGACGGAGTCCTACTTCAATTGCATTGGAGACAGGAACGAGAACGAGGGAATTAGTAGCGGCAAGTCGCAGCGTGTAGAACGGAAGCGCGACGGCTCCGATTTGCTTCTGTTCAATCTGTTCGATTGTGCCGATACCGTGATTGGGATAAACAACTTTCTGGCCGACCTTGAAGCCCACTTAACACCTCCGACTAGTTTTACGAGCACCAGGCAAGTCACACCTTGTGGCCTATAGACAAAATACTGCGTTCGCGAGATTGGTGTTCGGGTCTGTCCTTGAACGTAATTCGAGTCTAACAAGCGGATTTGGAAAGCGTCAAGCTTGTAACGTGAGCGAACAATTCGCAGCAATCGCTGGGCCAGACCATTTGACATCTGAGATTTGAGATTTGGAATTTGTCATTGCGAACCTTAAATCGTCCGCGTCAGTTGGACCATACCGAGCTTCGCAAGGCGAAAAACCTCGATACTAACTCTTAGGAATGTTCAAATGGCAAATAAATCTTCTATCCCGTGTAGCTCTCGTCCTGCTCGATCTTGGAGAGCACCCAATCGAATTCTCCCGAGGTGATCTTTCCACCGCAGAATTCGCAAATGCCCACGGCATTTACTTTCAAAGGCGCGCCGCAATTCGGGCAATTGAGATCGGCACGCGCAGCCACCGGTTTCGCTTTGCAATAACGCACGAACGTCCAGTATTCACTCCACTTTCTGAGGTTTCTGTTTGATCCCGCAACAACTCCTCCATTTTGATTCACCGTGTAATCGTACCCCTGCGCGAAGATGCGCAGCGTGATCGAATTGTAGAAAGAATCGACTTTGATCTTCGCGGGTTGCATCGCGGTGATTTGGCATTGGTCGAGGGCGTTTCTGAGTTTCTGGGCTTTATAAGCTTCGATCCAATAACGATGCATTTGAAAGATGTTGTCAGTTTCGAAGGGCCGAGCCTTTTCCCACTGCAAGGTTGACCAGGCATTTTGCAGCTCGTTGAAGATCATGCGCGCGCGCGCCTGAAAAGCTGCCCAGTTGAAGTCGGGATTGTTCTGTTCGAACGCCGCGCGCACCGCGGGGAAATTCGGCTGCATGATCGTCGCGTTAAGCGTTCCCACTTCCGGCACATCGGACGTCAGCAACGGCCCACGCGCTTCGCGGCTGAGCGTCTGAATCGTGCGCACGTACCATTGGAATTCGCCGCTCTCGATCTTTGTGCCGCAGAACGCACAGGCGCCGTTTGTATCTTTCTGCAGGGCCGCACCGCATCGCGGACAATGCAACGCGGTCGCCTGGTCCGGTGTTGGCGACAACACGTCGCGCTTGCGCTCAAGCACCCAACGCTCGCGCACGTAGTAACTCATTTCGCCACGCGGATCGCCCTCACGCGGCGTGAATTCCGTGTAGTTCGATTCGAAGTCGATCGTGATGTTGACCATTGGCTGGTCAAGCCCACGCACATTCACGACCTTCATCGCGCCGACAATGATTCCCTGCACTGCTTTCAGAGTTGGCGAGTTGAGTTGCAACAATGAACCGCGCGCTGTATCGCTCAAGTAAGGCGACAAATCATTAAGCGCTCTCGCTCCATGTCCGCGCGCATCATGAGAGCGCCCGTACAAGGCATAACAGAAATCAGTGAAGATGATTTCCGAAAAATTCGGATCGAAGCGACGCAGTTGATTGAACGCGCGCTGAACACTCCGCTGTTGCTGGGCGACAGTAGCGACTGAGTCAGGCGCGACCATGGAGGTTGAGGTGATCGAGACGCTCTTGTTCGAAGGCTTCGCGAACCAATAGATGACGATCGCGATGACGACGATATCGACCGGAATGCCGATGACCGGATGCTCGATCGTCAGCCACAGCAAGAACCTAACGAGCAAATAAACGAGCGCGCCTGCGCCGCCGCCTCCGCCCCCATGTCCGCCACCGCCGCCGCCGTAAGAGCCGCCGCCGCCTACGCGGGAGTACACGTCCATTGCCAGCGCGAGGACGGTTAGCGCCGTTGTACAAATCAGGAGTAGCCGCCACGCCGATCGCGAACCGATCCTTCGAAATTCCAAATTCAAAATTCGAGATTTCAAACGCAACCTCAGCGTTGATTTCGAATTTGAGATTTGAGATTTCAAAGTCATTTCAGTTCAATGCGCGGCCCGTCGGCCAATTCATTCGGATTTTCGCCGGTGGCAGGCACATGTTCAGCCAGCAGTTTGCCCAATGACTCGAGGCCGCCAATCAACATAGTTGGCGTCGGTCGCTGCGCTGATTCCTTAATTTCATAGACCGCATGGTTCCATTTCAGCGGCGGCACACTGGTTAGGATGCCGCGGTCAGCAATGATTTCCAGTTGTCGCTCCAGTAGTGACAGATAGATCAGCACGCCGTTCTCGGCGGACGTGTTCGCGATGCCCGCTTCGTAGAACATCGCCGCCGCGCCCGCGCGTGCCGCCTTCGTTTGAAAGGCTTTCGTCGTCAACAGGCGGCGCAAAAAATCACCGCGCGAAGATACCCATGCTCCCGCAATGAACAGAGCGACGACATCAAAAGGAATCCAGTAGGTGTGAAATTCCCAGGGCGAGAAGAGAATCAAAATCACCCCGATGAAAGCCACGAACGCGCCGAACAGATAGTCCGCGTGCCGGTACGTGCCTGAGCGGCCGCGCACCACGACAACGACTTCGGCATTAGTTTGCTTCTCGATGTCAGCGACGGTTTGCGCGATCGCATCGCTGGCGGCTTTGTCGAATTTCTCAGGGATCACGGCGGAGATGATATCACTGACGCATAAAAATACGGCCCAGCAAATAACTGGGCCGTAGCTGATCCTTCATTAGCCGATCCTATTTGAAGCTCGCCAGCGCGTCAGCTTCGTTGTCATAAACATCGAACACTGTCAGCAGCTTGGTGATCACGAGCAGATCCTGGACCTTCTCAGTAAGATTGAGCAGCTTGAGTTGACCACCAGTGCGACCAACTGTCGTGTAGTTCGCGATCAATTCGCCGATGCCGCTTGAGTCGATGTACTTTACGCCACCGAGATTCAACAAGATCTTTTGACTGCCTCCCGCGACCAGATCGCGAATCGCGGTACGCAGCGCGGTGGCGCTGTCGCCGATGCGAACCTCACCGTCCAGATCGAGAATTGCCACGTCGCCGGCTTGCCGTTTCTTAATATTCAGTTGAGCCATTAAAACCTCCAGTTACCTTACGCAAAAGATGCGCACGTTGTTCGAATCTTATTTGAAGTTACTCAGCGCATCAGCTTCGGTGTCGTAAGCATCGAAAACGGTGAGCAGCTTGGTGATGGTGAGCAGATCCTGAAGCTTTTGGGTCAGACTCAACAATTTCAACTGGCCACCTTCTTTGTTGATGGCCGTGTAACTCGAAACCAGTTCGCCGATGCCGCTGGAATCGATGTAACCAACGCCTGCCAGGTTAAGCAGGATCTTCTTCTTGCCTTCTTCGAGCAACCGGCGAATCGCGCTGCGCAAAGCGACGCTGCCTTCGCCAATCGTGATGCGGCCGTCCATGTCCAACACGGTGATATCGCCGGCTTGTCGCTCGCGAATGTTTAGTTCTGCCATGATTACGCTCCTAAGGGATTTTCAATTTCTGATTTGCGATTTTGACTCGACCAGTCTGTCACTTTGGGGTGGCCGATCACAAATCCCAAATCAACGATCAAAAATCTAAAGTCTTTTTATCATTCGTACCGCGGTGCCGCCTTCAGGAGTTGGCAACCATTGAATGTCATCCATGAAGGTCCGCATCAGAAAGATGCCGCGTCCTGAAGTCTTCAGGAGGTTCGCCGGATCGGTAGGATCAGGCACATCCTGCGGATCAAACCCGGCACCTTGATCTCTCACTTCAACTTCGAGTTCGTTGTCATGGCAATTCAAGATGACTTCAACTGACTTGGCTTCGTCTTCCTGATTACCGTGGACCACTGCATTCGTGACGGCCTCGCGCACAGCCATCTCGACTCCAAAACCGGCTTCCTCAGACGCGCCACAGTTACGAATGAAGTCCGTCACCGCCGCGGCGGCATCGGCAACGGCCTCAACGTGGCTGGGCAAAACTAGTCGCGTCGTTTGGTCGGTCACAAAAGGCGCGGCCTTTCTCGCCGGGGTTCCGGTTCGGCTGCTGCAATAATGAGCGAACGAGGACGTTCGTGTAACACGCGCGCTGGGGGCATGTCAAGAAACTGCGAAAGAAGCGCGGACATCTGCCTGCGGAGCGCGCCGATATCTTGTCGGCTATCGTTATGGTTACTCACGAAGGTAAGATTCACTTAGTGATTGTCCAAGCAGCAAAACGTATTCGCGGTCGCATCCGCGTGCCGGGCGATAAATCGATTTCCCATCGCGCCGCGATGATTGCCGCGCTCGCTGACGGTGCGTCGCACGTCACAAATTATTCGACGAGCGCTGATTGCGCGGCGACGCTTTCGTGTCTGCGGCAGCTCGGTGTGCGAATTGAAGGGACCGGGAATGATGTGACGATCTATGGTGTTGGCCCTGGCGGATTGCGTGCGCCGGACGCGCCGCTGGATTGCGGCAACAGCGGCACAACGATGCGCCTGCTGGCAGGGATTTTAGCAGGATGCGATTTCGAGGCGACTTTGACAGGCGATGAATCGCTGCGCTCACGTCCGATGCAGAGGATCATCGAGCCGCTGGAAATGATGGGGGCGAACATTTCTTCAAACGACGGGCGCGCGCCTCTGACGATTCGCGGCAGCAAACGATTGAAGGCGATCAATTACGAGTTGCTGGTCGCGAGCGCCCAGGTGAAATCATGCATTCTCCTCGGCGGGCTGCCCGCTGAAGGCAAAACGACAGTGATCGAAAACGAAGCCACGCGCGATCACACCGAACGCATGCTGAAGCTGTTCGGCGCGAACATCGAAACAGGAAAGCCAGAGCGTGAACCTGAAAACGCGCGGTTTGCATCTCTCGACGGTCGGGCGCAATTGCATGCGTGCGATGTTGACGTGCCGGGTGACATTTCTTCGGCGGCTTATTTCATTGCGGCGGCTGCGTTGCTGCCAGAATCATTCTTAGAAGTTAACCGCGTCGGGCTTAACGAAACGCGCGCGGCATTTATCGAGACGCTGCAACAGCTTGGCAGCAACGTTGTGATTGATGACCTGGGCGTGCAAAGCAATGAGCCAGTCGGTTCGGTTCGAGTCACAGGGAAAGAGGTGCGAATTTCTGACCGCATCGATTCAACGCTGACTGTGAACGGTCTCGCGATTCCGAAACTGATTGACGAGCTGCCGTTGATCGCCGTGTTCGGATCGCAAATCGAAGGCGGCATCGAGATTCGCGACGCGAGAGAGTTGCGCGTCAAGGAATCAGATCGCATTTCAACGACCGTCGAGAATCTGCGCGCGATGGGAGCGCAAGTAGAAGAGTTCGAGGATGGACTGCGCGTCAATGGGCTGATGAAACTTCGCGGCGCGAAGATTGATCCGCGCGGCGATCATCGCATCGCGATGGCCTTTGCCGTGGCCGGCTTGTTGGCCGAAGGCGAGACGGAAATTGCCGGCGCTGAATGCGTTGCCGTTTCGTTTCCGGAGTTTTTCGAACTGCTTGAATCAGTAGTTGAAAGGTGAAATAAGTGTCAGAACCGGGAGCGGTAGCGACCGGATCAGGGAAAGCCTCTCCGCCGCCGCGGTTCCAAATCATTGCTACACTTGATCCGGTCGCTACCGCTCCCGGTTCTGACACAACTGCAAATGAATCGTCGAATCGTCATTCTCGGCTTCATGGCTTGCGGCAAAACCACTGTCGCAAAAGAACTCGCGCGGCAATTGGATTGTAACTATGTCGATTTGGACTCATTCATCACCGAACGTCACGGTCGTTCACCCGCAGAAATAATTCAACAAGACGGTGAAGAAACATTTCGGGAACTCGAAACGCTCGCACTGCGCGATGTTCTGCAAAACAAAGATGCGCGAGTAATCGCGCTCGGCGGTGGGACATGGACAATTCCCGCGAATCGCACGCTCGCGGCCCTTCATGAGTGCGAGGCCGTCTGGCTCGATGTGCCTTTCGAGATCTGTTGGAACCGAATCGTCGCGGCCGCAACAGCACGCCCACTCGCTCCCGATCGCGAATCGGCCTGGTCGCGTTATGAATCGCGACGCGCTGACTATGCTCTTTCAAATCGTCGAGTAGCGGCGACAGAGTCAGATTCAGTCAAAGACATCGCAGCCCAAGTGGCCAAAGAACTCTAAACGCCAATCGGGATGATTCTTTGACCAATGGTCAAAGGTCTAACCTAGCTGGTTTACTCGCGTTAAGTAATATATGCTGCGATGAATTCATTTCGCGGAAGTCGGGCTTCATTCAATCGCGTTCAGTTCGAATCCAAAGAACGCTTAAACTCTGAGGTAAAGAATGATTCCCCGACGTCTGTTCTACACTTGCTTCTTCTTTGCAGCTCTAGTTTGTCTTACCGCACTTCAGAAGAATTCAACAACTTCGGCGCATAAGTCGACAATCATCAGCGCAAATTCGGCCATACAACGCGCGCAGGGCAGGTTTTCGTTTCCACCGTTAGCTCAAAGTGGACGGCCGTACGTGATTACCGGTCCGTTTGATGGCGACGCGTCCAACACAAAAATTGAAGTTGGCGGTGCCAGGATGCCGGTTATTGCTGAGTCAAAGTCCGCGGCGACCTTCGAAATTCCCACCACCGTGATTGGCCCGAATGACGTCACTGTTAATGAGAACGGCAAAACTGCGACCGGAAACTTCCGCGCCCTGAAGATCGATCTGACCGCGCCGAAGACTTCGTTGCTGAAGGGTGAATCAATTGAGCTACACATCGAGGTGCAGGGTCTTCAGGGCATTACCCAGCCCGTCCCGGTGCAGCTTCAGAATCAGACACCGCAGAACATCAACCTCACCGGCGGCAATATCCAGAACATCGTCATCAACCCGTCGCAGGTTTCCTCAAGCGGCACCTACAATTCGAGCGCTGGCATCACCGGAACTGGTGCTGGCGGCTTCAACATCACCGCAACGATTCCGAATACGCTGTCAACGGCTCCGAGTCCGTCGCCTGTCACCAGTAAACCGACGCCGGCACCAACTCCTTCTTCGACATCAACGGCGTCACCATCGCCAAGTCCGTCTCCCGCGAACTCTGCGCGAACCAGCGGGCCACAAGTCTCTCCTGTGCCGAACAATGGTGAGGCGACCTTTACCAAAGAGGACACGGATTGCTGCAAGAGGTTTTTGAATCAAAACGGCGAACTCGCCTTTTGGGATGCAAACGGGAATGGCTTTCAGATATTCCGAAACAAACTCACGATGAAGATCGACGGGCAAGACTACGAATGGGAGTTCACTCAGGACGGTAAGCCTTTCTACATCGAATGGCTGTTCTGCCATCTCGCTGACCACTCGATCATTTCGCAACTCTCTTCGGTGATGGTGCAACGCGTCAAGGGAGGCGAGACCAACGAAGCGGGCGGCAACACGAGTGTGTCAATGGCTGGCCCTTACCGCGACGAGAAAACGAGCCGGCCGTTTTATGGTTTTCAGTTTGGCGCGCAAAAAATCGGCACGAATAGCAAGGAGTACGCCATTTCGTTCAGCATGGACGCGGAGACTTGCAAGTGGTCCTTCCAGCTTTTTGCCGAAGACAAGACGGCTTGGTACTCGACGCGTCCGCCGGGAAGTCCGGCGCAGATTCTCAACTATCTCAGAAACAATCCCAGCCTGAGAACTGCAAACTTCTATTTGCAGGGAAGCTGGTGGAGCGACATGTATCGAGTCGGCGGCGAACTTCAGAATTGGTATGCCTGGCTGTCGTTGCACCCCGATGCCGACCAGTCAGGCCAGCTCCGGGCGGCCTATGGAACGTGGAGCGCGATGATCAAGAATGCGCTCAATAGTCTCGATAACAACGCCAGCGCCGCAGACAAACAACTTTTCGATCAGATGCGTGCTCTACTTAACAATCCGAATCCAACACCGGAAATAATGAACCAGGTGTTCTGGAAATTTAACGACCTGTGGATGCGATATCGCGGTGGCGCGCCCTCCAGCTAGTCGGGGCAACTTTCACTCGCGGTTCTTTGTCTTTTCCTTTAATCTTCCAGCGTGGACAAATTTCGCATCAGCGGTGGCAATCCGCTTAAAGGTCGCGTCACGATCAGCGGCGCTAAGAACTCAGCGCTGCCTTGTATGGCTGCAGCGATTCTCACCGCTGAAGATGTCACGCTGCACAACATTCCTTACGTGCGGGACATCATCACGATGCGCCGTTTGCTCGAAGACATTGGCGCGCATGTGCTGACGCCGGAGTTGCGCACACACAAGATCTCGGCCGCTCACATCGAGCTGCAGGCTGCTCCTTATGACCTGGTAAAGACGATGCGCGCGTCGGTGCTCGCCCTTGGGCCGCTGATTGCTCGCTTCGGTAAAGCGAGAGTTTCGCTGCCAGGCGGTTGCGCGATCGGCGCCCGTCCGATCGATTTGCATCTCGCGGGATTAACAAAAATGGGCGCCGAAGTCTTTCTCGAAGCCGGTGACGTCGTTGCCCGCGCGCCTGAAGACGGATTGAAGGGCGCGGACATTACTTTCGAAAAGATTTCTGTTACCGGAACAGAAAACTTGATGATGGCGGCGACGCTGGCGCGCGGACGTACCGTCATCAATAACGCTGCGCGCGAGCCGGAAGTAAAAGATCTCGCGGAGTTGCTCAACAAGATGGGCGCGCGCGTGCGTGGCGCCGGCACCCCGAAGATCGAAATTGATGGCATGGAAGCTTTGGGCGGCGCGCAGCACACGATCATCCCGGATCGAATCGAAACCGGAACATTCATTGTCGCCGCCGCAATTACGAAAGGCGAACTCGAAATCAAAGACTGCAATCCGGAACACTGCAATCGAATCATCGGGAAGCTGCGAGAAGTGGGCGTGGAGATCGAAGAAGTAAATCAAAGCACTCTGCATGTTCGCCGCAGCGCCCGCGGATTACACGCCGGCGACCTGATGACGGAACCGTACCCAGCTTTTCCGACTGATATGCAGGCCCAGTACATGACTTTGATGACGCAGGCCAACGGCCGATCAGTCATCACGGAAACTGTTTTTGAGAATCGTTTTATGCACGCCTCTGAGTTGCAACGCATGGGCGCGCGCGTTCAAGTCACTCACGATAAGGCGATCGTTGATGGGCCGAGCGCGCTGGTCGGCGCGCGCGTGCAGGCTTCCGATCTGCGCGCCTCAGCTTCGTTAGTGCTGGCCGGTTTAGTAGCCGAAGGTGAAACAATTATCGACCGCGTGTATCACATCGATCGCGGCTACGAGAAAATCGAAACGAAGCTAAGAGCTGTTGGCGGCGATATCGAACGCGTGCGTGAATCGGTGACTGCGCCGTTGGCGACGAGCGACCCGGCAATGGCCGAAGCATAGGTTCGAAGCGGGACTACCTGTGATAACATCAGGACTCGTCCAGGGGAGTTGGGCAGAAGATGTCGGCACAGCTTGAACGATGGCACTTCAACGTTGACCAGTATTACCGGCTGGCTGAAGTAGGCGTGTTGCAGCCGGACGATCGGGTTGAACTGATTGAAGGAGAGATAATTCGCATGCCTCCAATTGGAAGCGCCCATGCCGGTCATGTAAACCGGCTTGAACTACTTCTCAAGAAGTGTCTCGGCGAAGGGGCGATAGTTGCAGTGCAGAACCCGGTCAGACTTTATGATTTTTCCGAGCCAGTGCCAGACATCGCAGTCTTGAAACCGCGTGACGATTTCTATACCACTAGCCATCCGACGGCTGAAGACGTTTTGGTAATCGTCGAAGTTTCTGACGCTACGATCCTGACTGACCGCAACGTCAAGGTGCCGCTGTACGCTCGTGCTGACGTTCCTGAGGTTTGGCTGGTGAACTTGCCTAATCGAATTATTGAAGTCTACGGCACACCAGCGGCGGGAGCTTACACAGACTCAACGACTTTCGGTCTCGGAGAACAGTTGCATTCGCTGACCGTTCCAAACCTCTCACTGCGAGTAGAGGAGATAATTGGTTAACACAAGGAGATCATGAGCGAACAAGATTGCCTCTTTTGTAAGATCCTCGCGGGAACCGCGGCAGCCGATGTCGTCTACCAGGACGGCCGCTGTGTCGTAATTCGCGATGTCAACCCGCAGGCCCCAACGCACTTATTGATTATTCCGCGCGAGCACATGGACTCGCTCGACGATGCTTCGCAGAAGGATGAATCGCTGCTCGGCCATTTGCTGAGAGTCTCAGCGCGCGTCGCCAACGATCACGGATTGTCTGACGGTGGCGGCTATCGCACCGTCGTCAACACTGGCAGCGGCGCTGGACAGTCTGTCTTTCACTTGCACGTCCATGTACTCGGTGGGCGCGAGATGACGTGGCCGCCGGGCTGAGAGATTTGTTCGATCATTAAACGGCTGTCAAGCCGCCAGCACTCCAAAAAAAACAAAACGCGCGTCGCTCATCACGACGCGCGTCTCTGTTTCCAAGCGAAGGTAAATCTATTCGCCGAATCCTCTACGGCGCGTTGTCGGGGCCTCGGTCAGCTTCACCGGAACAGTCAGACGCCGGCCACGGCGAATCACTTCAACGTTCACCGTGTCACCCATGTGGTGCTTGTCCATCACCTTGTAGATGTCGTCGTTGTTTTCAATCTTCTCACCGTCGATGGCCACGATGATGTCGCCGAGTTCGATCTGCCCGTCTTCCGTCTCGACCAAGCCGCGCAATCCTGCGTTTGCCGCCGGGCCACCGGGTTGGGTCGCCAGAATCAACACCCCATCAGAGACCGGTAACTGAGATTGCGAGCCGAGCGATGCAATATCACGCGGTTGAATGCCGAGCTTTGGTCGCTGAATCGATCCGTTGCGAACCAATTCCGGAACGATCCGCTTAGCGATGCTCACGGGAATTGCAAAGCCCACGCCCGCCGACGCGCCCGAAGGTGAAAGTATCTGAGAGTTGATGCCAATCATTCGACCATGTGAATCAAGCAACGGCCCACCCGAATTTCCCGGATTGATCGAAGCATCAGTTTGAATGGCGCCTTCAATCTGTCTGTTGTTCTGCGCGCGAATCGGTCTCTCGAGTCCGCTGATAACGCCCGTCGTCAGAGTGCGATCCAGCCCGAACGGATTTCCGATCGCCAGGACCTTCTGACCGACGCTTAACTTGTCTGAGTCGCCCAGCGGCACTAAGGTCAACGGCTCTCTCGGCAACTCAGTCATGCGAATCACGGCCAGGTCTGTGTCTATATCACCGCCGACGACTCTCGCCGGGTACTTCCTGCCCCCGCCGAGACTGACCGTCAATTTCTGCACGTTCTCGATGCAATGATAATTCGTGACGATGTTGCCCTGGTCATCGATGATCGAACCTGAGCAAGTTCCCTCTTCCGGCTCAACCATCAGTCCAAAGAAACCGCGCACCAGCGTCGTCGAACTGATGTTCACGACGCCCGGCGAAATTGCTTTGTACACTTCGATGTTGTTCTGTTCGTCGGTCGCCAGGGCCGGGTCGGTGATGCTCGCCAGCGGCGCGACGGCAGCCGAGCCAAACGGCAGACGATTATAGATTTGTTGAAAACCGATGACGCCGACGACCGCAAATACGGCCGAAGCGAACGCGACCATCAAAATCTGTCGGGCTGTTAACTTATACATAAATTTGTATCTCCTGATGCCGATGAAAGCCGGTGACTAAGATGCCGTGGCGGTAGTTTACGGTTGCGCAAAGCGCAATTGCAAAACGCTTCAGGAGGGGTATCGGTTCCGAAATCGAAGGTAAAAAGAAAGGGGTAGACAGCCGCGAATCACGCGAAGAGCGTCAGGAGTGTGTGGGGCATGTGGCAGACATAAGTAATCACGGCCAGAGGCTGCGACCATCCGAGGGCCGACATTCCGGTCGCAACATGAACAAACATGATGGCAAAGTAAATTCCGAGAACGAGCTGCATGCCGCGGCGCGCGATGGTGAGATGTGCGCAACGATAGAGCACGTAAGCCGCGAAAGCGCCGATCGCCAGCTTGACCAAAAGAAAGGGCGCATCGCCAAGCCGGATCAACTGATTCATCAAGCTATTGCCTTCGCTCGCGATGTTGCTCCGAACCCACAGCAGCGTGAGCTGCGCGTCCATCCAATTCAACGCGAAGAGAAGCAGGCTTTTTGCGAGCGCGGTCATTAGTTAAGGAGAAGTTCCTTTCGCTAAAATTTTTTCAGCTCTGCCTTCGAACTGCGAAATCCCGATCAGTGACCGGGATTCCGCCGTCCGTACGGGAAGAAACGAGACTCGCTTCGTACTAACGAAATAAAAGTTTCAATCCCGTAGCGGTTCCGGCGAATGCTATCGCGCAATTTGACCAATCGCGCGCCATCGATTTCCTTTTCGGCCGCAAGCCTAATATACAATCCACGTGCCGAGCAACAATTAAATGGAACCGGGTTGAGCTTGAAGAGGGGCATCACAGTACAGAACGCACTGGCCGAAGCAACGGCTGCGCTGGCGAAGAGCGAGCAGGCGCGGCTCGAAGCAGGTTCGCTATTGAGTCATATAATGAACCGAGACCGGACATTCATACTGGCCCATCCCGAACATGTTTTGGATCCTGATCAGCTCGGTATGTTTCAGTTGTTGGTGGTTCGGCGTGCCGCGGGCGAGCCGCTGCAATACCTCACCGGACATCAGGAGTTTTTTAAACTCGATTTCGAAGTCACACCAGAGGTGTTGATTCCTCGCCCTGAAAGCGAAGCGATTGTTGAAGTCGCGCTCGAGTTGCTGGCAAAGGATCGTTTGTCAAGATTGGTGGACGTCGGCACGGGTTCGGGCTGCCTGGCGATCTCGATTCTTCATGAGTTGCCGAACGCGAAGGGGATCGCGATTGATGTTTCGCCTGCTGCTTTGAATGTCGCGCGTCGCAATGCCCAAACACATCGCGTAGCCGATCGCTTGCAGTTGATTGAATCCGATTTGTTGACGGCGATACCGCGCGACGAACAATTCGACTTAATCGTTTCCAATCCGCCTTACGTTCCGGATGACGATATCGATTCGCTGCAACGCGAAGTCGGCTACGAGCCTCGATCAGCTTTAGCGGGAGGAACCGATGGTCTGGACGTAATTCGCCGCCTGCTGCGCGAAGCGCCGCCTCGAATTCAGACCGGAGGTCACCTGGTGTTCGAGTTTGGATTCGGACAAGCAGAGCTATTGCTCAACCTGATCGATCGTAAAGTGTGGAATTTGATCGAAGCTCGGAAAGACTTACAGGGTATTCCCAGGACGATGGTGCTTGAGCGGATCTAACTTCAGCCTAGGCCGTCGCTGCCGGTACGACTGATGCTCGTCGTCGCGTCGAGCGCCACTGCTTGAACCCTTCGCGCACCAGCATATAAATGGGACGGCGATTTTCCAGGACAGTCTTGAACCAGTCGCGCTTGTTTATCTGCGGGAAATAAATGCCACGAAACATGATGCGCATGACCAGATGCATGGCCCGATCGTGAATCGACTTGTCACTAAGTGATTCGAGGGCGCGCTCGGTCCGCTTTGCGCTGTAGGAAACGGTCCAGGCTTTGTTCAATTCCTGATGCGTTTGCTTGATGCTTATCTTCAGAGGCCTATTCGCCATTTGATACGGTGCGAACTCCAGCCAATGCTTCGGTCGCGTCAATCGCCCGTCCTTCTTGAGGCGTTCATACAAAGGCGTCGACGGAAAAGGCGTGAGCTGTCCAAACACCGGAAGTCCCGCCGGCCAACTTTCGATCGCCTCGAGGGTGCGATCCGCTACGCCCGGTGTGTCGTTGTCCAATCCGAAAATGAACGAGGTCACGGCGTAGATTCCGCGCTGCGCCAGTCGATTCAGCACAGGCGCGTATTCGCTCGGCTTGTTGAAGCTCTTGGCCACGTCGGCGAGGTTGACTGGATCGATCGATTCCATCCCGATGAAGACCCAGCGACAGCCGGACTCAGCCATTAGTTCGACCAGCTCTTCGTCACGTAAAAGGTTCGCGCTGATTTGCGCGAGCCAGGGCAATTGCGCACCCGCGGTAATGATGTCGCGCAGCAGGGACTTTGTTCGTTTGATATTGATGGCAAAGTTGTCATCAATGAAGAACACCATCACCTGGCCCCGCGCCTTACGCGCGCGTCGTTTCAAACGGAGCAACTCTTCGACGATACTGTCATTGCTACGAAAGCGGATCGAATCGCCAAAGAATCCGGTCACGGTGCAGAACTCGCAGCCATAGGGACAGCCTCGACCAGATTCGATCGGGATGAGATGAAGCGACTGCCAGCCGCTGCCGTAACGCTCAAGTAAGCCACGCACCGGCTTGGGAACCATATCAAACTGCTCAAGTTCCATCTCTTCCCACGGAATAGTTGGATAAGGTTGCAGCGAAGGTTTGCGTTCTTTTCCCGTCTCATCGAGCGGTGCGTAGATCTCTTGCAACTGACCACGCGCTGCATCTTCGATAATTCGCGGCCAGGTCTCATCGGCTTCACCGAGGGCTACGGCATCGCAGTGTCGCGGGCCGCCGTCCTTACCCAGCGCTTCATCCGGCAGCTCAGTCACATGCGGACCGCCCATCACGACGGGAATGCCGGCCGCCCGAATTGCGTCAGCAACGCGATACGCCTTGGCAACCATGCGGGTCATTGCGCCGATGCCGACAAGGCCTATCTTCTCGCGCTGGATGTATTCAACGAGTTGCTCATCATCCAGCGGTTTGGCGTTTCCATCGATGAGCAGGACCTCATGCTCAGGCGGCGTGAGGGCCTTGAGCAGAAACATCCACAAATGTGGCATGAAGTTGCGGGTGATCCCATTGTCCGGGTTGTAAAGGAGAATTCTCATAACGCTCCGAGATTCAGCAGTAAAGACTTGGTTTAGAAGACCCGAAAAGCCGCCGCAACGGGGGATGATGAATCGACTAAAAAATAAGAGTACGAACCAAAGCGACTCCAGTGGAGCCGGACTATATCACACAACGTCGTGAACCGTACATAGGATGTTCTCCGGGGTTACCCCGCTCCGTCTCTGGCAAAACTGTTTAGACATTGTGCTTGGCAGCGTAAGTTACTGATGTTATTATCCGCCCCGTATTTACTTGCTGTCTCTCGACCAATTCCTGGAGGCTCTCCTTGGGTTCACCGAAAATCGTCTTAACCGCATCCTCTAGCGAGGCGAGCGAGTGGCGCCACAGCATCTGGCAACAGATGCTCTCGGCGACGATTCCCGCTAAGTTCGGCGCGCGGTGGATACCTGAAGAGTCGCTCAAGAATGAATCCTGGCCGGATGGTCGGGCCAAGTATGTCCCCAACGGACTGCGCATGGTCGAGACGCTGCTGCTGCGCGAGTATGCGGAAGAAGACGTCGTGGTTTGTTATCACGAGTATCTGGAAAGATTCGTCGGGCCGGAAACGAAAGTCATTGCTATTCACGCCCACAATCCGCTGGGCATCTCGTATGCGACGGATGTTTATTCAAAGATCGCCGGCAAGAACCTGATTCCCGTCAACGCTGCGGAATTTCTGAAGATCGTCACGCATCCCGTCATCAAGAAATATCGGCCGAAGATCGTGATCGGCGGACCCGGCGCCTGGCAACTGGAGCGCGCGAACCGGCTCGATGAATTCAACGTCGACTATCTAATCGACGGTGAGATCGAGCGCGTCTTCAGCGAATTGTTTAAGCGCATGATGGACGGCGATCCAACGCTGGAGCGCATCATCAAACTTCCGAAGAGCATGCAGCCGACGGTCGAAGAGATTCCCGTCGTGCGCCATCGCTCGACATTCGGCGTCGTCGAAATCACGCGCGGCTGTGGTCGCGGTTGCCAGTTCTGCGGCCCAGCAACCAAGGTTGGCCGTTCATTCCCGCTCGAACACATCCTCGAAAGCGCTCGCGTGAATGCCCGTGAAGGCGCAACCGAAATAATGCTCGCAAGTGAGGACATGTTCCTTTACGAGCAGAGGGCGAACTTTGAGACCAACGTGCCCGCGCTCGAAACGATGTTGCGCAGTGTGAAGAGCGTGCCCGGAATCAACACGTTGCAGATGTCGCACATCACGATGGCGCCCGTGGTGAAGGATCCGACTATCGTTGAGAGACTGACGCCGTTAATCGTTCCCTTCTCTCACGTCAAGCACAAGGAATCCACCGACGCGAATCACTGCATCACCGATCCGATTATCGGATTGGAAACGGGCAGTTCGCGCCTCTTCGACATCTTCATGAAGGGCAAGGCTTATCCGTACAAGGCGCATCAATGGCGCGACGTCGTGCTCAAGGGAATGGAGATTCTCAATAAGCACAACTGGTTCCCATTCTGCACCTTCATCATCGGCCTGCCGGGCGAAACCGAAGCCGACACGAAAGAATCGCTGAAGCTGCTCTACGATCTACGCGACGCCAAGGGCACATTCGTGCCCACGTTCTTCGTGCCTCTCGAAGACACGCGCATGCAGCAGAAGGACAGCGCGAAGTTGATCGAGATGACGGATCTTCAGTGGGAATTCTTCTACACTTGCTGGAAGTACAACTTACATTTCTGGCACGGTGGAGGTACCGCAAACATGAAGTTCTCTCTGGGCGTGCCGATCTACTACTACATGCTCGGCCGCAAGCTGTTCGGTAACGGAATCAAGTATCCGCTATACCGGTTTGCCGGCGTGCCCGATCGCTTCATGCGCAAGCATCTCTATCTCGATTACACCGGCCATAAGCGCACCAGAGATGTGATGCGCGCACCCGTTGACGACATCATCCCCGGATTCAAGACCGTGCGCGACCAGGGCCTCAACATGATCGACGCAACGCAGCTTCATCGCTTGGGATCCAGCGTCGCTACTGCCGCCGGTGAAACGATTCAGATCGCTAGTTAGTTCCAATCGAAAATCATGAAGGGCGCGACGAAGTATCGATCAATCGCTTCGCTCGCGCTCTTGTTGTCTCTGCTGCTTTTGCACGCTTCGTGCAGTAAATCCCTGTTCAAAGTTAAGCCAGCCGGCGCGCTTCCGCCGCTATCCGCTTCGGCGGCCAGTGCCAACGTCGGAGTCATCACGTTTCGCGCCGCGCCCCTGTTGACCGACGAAGAAACACAGGAACTGTTCGAATCGAACCTGCAGCTCGCCGGTTTGTTGCCCATTCGTTTGGAGGTAATTCACAACGGCGGTAATCCGATTGAATTCAAGAAGCTCAAGTTTCGTCTGCACGATGCTTCGAGTTCGGATTGGAAATTGATTTCTGCGAAGGCGGCCATCTCGCGCATTCTGAAGGCCAACGACGTCTTCGCCTACAATCCGAATTCGCGCAAAACTTTTGAGAAGGAATTCCGCGCGTACGAGTTCGATCTCAAGACACCTTTCGCATCCACGGAAACCAAACGCCAAGGCATTCTGATCTTTCAAACCGCGAAGAAAGAGCCGGTGGCATCCCCAAAAGAACTAACCCTAACGATTGAAGGCCTCGCTCAACCCGTTTCGCTGAAGCTGAACTAGTGTCAGAAGCCCGAGCGTTAGCGAGGGCCCCTCGCGTGGCGAGCCCTCGCTAACGCTCGGGCTTCTCACTGCTCCGGTTCTGACACCGTTAGACAATCGTCGCGTTATTCGTTAGATTTTCGCTTCCCCTAATCCATCTTCATAAAACGAAAGGGGCCGAATTCATGTCTACTGAACCACAACAAACCAGACAACCATCACCCGGACTAATATTCGACACTCTGAACGGCTATCAACGGAGCCAGGCGATTAAAACTGCCATCGAGCTTGAACTATTCACCGCCATCGGCGAAGGCAAAACTACGGCAAAAGAGATCGCGGAGCGCTGCGGCGCGTCTGAGCGGGGCACGCGCATTCTCTGCGATTTCCTGACTATCATTGGGTTCCTGACAAAGCAGGACGACAAGTACGCACTCACGCAGGACTCGGCGATGTTTCTCGACCAGCGATCGCCAGCATACATGGGCACGGTCACCGATTTCATCTTGTCGGATTACATCATGGACAACTTTGATCGGTTGACTGAGGCCGTGCGGAACGGTGGATGTGTCAGCGACACCGCCCTAGAGCCGAGTCATCCGATGTGGGTGCGTTTCGCGCGGGCGATGGCGCCGATGATGGCTCTCCCATCACAGTTGATGGCGCAGTTAGTCGATCCCGCGAAGGATACAAAGCTGCGTGTGCTGGACATCGCGGCGGGTCATGGCCTTTACGGAATCGCTTTCGCGAAACAGAATCCGCAGGTCGAGGTCACGGCAGTCGATTGGCCAGTGGTGCTCGAAGTTGCCAAAGAAAATGCCGCGAAAGCAAGCGTGAATAATCGATACCATACGAACCCAGGCAGCGCATTCGATGTTGACTATGGTACAGACTTTGACGTGGTCCTGCTCACGAATTTTCTGCATCACTTCGATAAGCCGACTTGCGAATGGCTCTTACGCAAAGTGCATTCAGCCTTAGGGGAGGGCGGTCGCGCGGTCGCGCTCGAGTTTGTGCCGAACGATGATCGAATCACTCCGCCACAGGCCGCTGCGTTCGCCATGCAGATGCTTGGAGGCACACCCGGCGGCGATGCTTACACCTTTGCCGAGCTGCAGGAGATGGCCGCGAATGCAGGATTCGCGCGCAGTGAAATGCATGAACTGCCGCCCACCATCGAGCGCGTGGTGATTAGCTATAAGTAATGTGAAGTGTCAGAAGCCCGACGTCAGGGAGGGCTCGCTGCGCAAGTTGCCTCCCTGTCGTCGGGCTTCTGACACTTTCTAAGGAATTCCCCCGATGAACGTTAGAAAATCCTTCGCCATCGTCATCATCGTTTGTGCCGCAATCATCAGCGCGTCGGCACAAACTGAGAAGTCTCCGCGCCGAATCGTCTTTGCGCGCGCGGCAACAGTCGGGCGCGCGTCAGGATACTTGCGCGGTATGCGCGACCGTGCGTTCTTCGTCGTACGACTCAACAGTGGCCAGCATATTCGGGTCGAGATCGATGCGCGCGGGCCGACGCGCGGCATGTTGATTTGGCCGTCGGGAAAGCAGGAGGGTGGTCCCGGCGGGGTGATTTTTGATGGCAACACCGACGAGACCGGTGACTATAAGATCTCTGTCGGCGAAAGCATGATGGCCGATCCCTGGAGCGGCCCGATCACCGTCAAAGTCGAAGCCTTGCCACGCGGTCAAGCGAGTCCGCACGACGCTAACCTCGGTGCGTACGCGGGAAAATATCCGAGCGATCTCTTTCGCCGTGTCCCCGCGATCAAAACTCGGCTGCGTCAATTGCTCGGCGCAAATTACAAAGCCTTCACCGATCGGATGCAGGTCGAAGTTCCGTTTGAGGCCGACGGCGACGTACTCATCACGCGCGGCTGCATGGCGCATTCATGCACGATCGAGGAAGCTATTCTGGCGATCGATACGAACGACGGCAGCGTCTACGTCGCCCTGAAGATGAACAGCCGCATCAACCGAACCTTTCCCGCGAATCGATCGCAACTGCCCGATGCCCTGAAGCGTGCGATGGCCCAGTAACCGGCAATCGCCCGCGCGTAAGTAAGGCGTTCGTCGCGATCCTGAAAGATGGAGATCGCCACCGGGTTAATACACACTTCATGCCCACAGTTTCTTTTGCATCAAACGCGCTGGCGATCGTGACCGGCTTTGCCTCGCTTCTTTTTCTCGCCTGGGTCGGGAGTGTTGTGCTTACGGCTTATGGCCTCTACCGGCAGAAGCACTTGTCGCGATTGAATGATTCGCGGCTGACGGCGAGCGATGTGCCGCTCGTCTCGGTCCTGGTTCCTGCTCGCAACGAAGAACACCGTGTCCTCGCAGACTGTATCCGCTCAATTCTTGCTCAAGACTACGGATCGTTTGAAGTCATTGCTATCAATGATCGCTCGACCGACGCCACCGGGACGATTTTGGAATCGTTCGCGAAATGCGATCCACGTCTGCGTGTAATTACAGGCGAAGATTTACCTGCCGGATGGTTGGGGAAGCCCTACGCCATGCAGCAAGCGCTCGCCCCCGCGCGCGGCGAATGGATACTGGCAACCGATGCAGACATGATCTTTGACAAGGCAGCTCTGCGCACCGCAGTGGATCGCATCCTGACAGAAAAGGGCGATGCGATGACGTTGATCCCGCGTTTTGAAGCCGGCTCTTTTTGGGAGCGCGTGATGATCCCGACCTGGGGTTGGGTGCTGCTGATCTTTAGTTTGGCCTATCGCATCAGTAGCCCCAAGACGCACGGAGCTGTCGGCATGGGCGGCTTCTTTCTGATGCGCCGCACCGTGCTTGAACGCGTCGGCGGTTACGAAGCTTTGCGTGATGAAGTAATGGAAGACGTGCGCCTGGCTGAGATGATCAAGCGTTCCGGTGCCCGTTTGCTTACGGAATACGCGCCGGATCTCCTCAGCACACGCATGTATCGAAACTTCGGCGAGATGTGGGAGTGCAGTACCAAAAACTGGTTTTCAGGAGTTAAGTTCTCACTTCCGTTCGCGTTGGTCTGCGTCTGCTCGATGTATTTAATGGCTCTCGTCCCGCCCTTGATTGCGTTGGCGTCGGCGATTGGAATAACGGCTGGCGCGAGCCCAGACCTTCGGCTCTTGATCATTCCCGCCGCGTTGTCATGGTTGCTACAGGTTATTGTCCTGGCGATGTCGAGCATCCGCTCCGAAGTTTCTCCGGCCTATGCTCTGACTGCTCCGCTTGGCCTGAGTCTGCTCTACGCGATGTTGTTTGATTCCAGTATCAGAATTACAACCGGCAAGGGCGTGACCTGGAAAGGCCGGCGAATTTATGAGCGGAGCGGGGTTCGGCCGCCGCGACTCCGCACTCGCGCCTGACGAGCCAATCTCCTTCGAAAACCTTTTAGCGCGCAGTCTCGTAGTTTCAACCTGAGGACTGCCATGACAAATCATCAACGTCGACGCTTAACGCGGATTGCGTTGGCTACGCTTTGCGTCGCCTTGATTGTGGCCTTGCCCGCAATCGCAAACGCGCAGATTTATTCGGCGGTGACCTTCGACGCGAAAGGCGATGGCCGCGATCCTTCTCTGCCCGACGCCGCCCAGCTCGCCTATCGCTATGAGAAAGAGCAGGACACGCTCTGGTTCCGCATCGCGCTTTACGGGCGACCGAACAAAGACGCGTTCGGTGTGAACATCGCGATCGACACCGGCGGCGATGATTCAACCAAGGCCAATTGGTGGGGAGCAAACAAGACTTTCAAATTCGACCGGCTGGTCACGGCTAATGTGACGCGAGCTGCCAACGGCTTTGCAGGAACGGTCGGCGTAGCTGACGTGGCCGGAGTCAACGCGAAGCAACTGGCCAATCTGCATCAGAACAATCTGCAAATTCGGGTCGAGGGCGATGCGATTGTCGTCGGCGTCAAGCGCACCGACATCACCGACAAGATGACCATGAAATTGATCGCATCAGTCGGCTCGAATCAACAAACCAACGATGACCTTCCCAATGCCGGATCTGTGGCGATTGATCTGTCAAAGTCTACGCCGGGAGTACGCGAGATCGACGTGAGTCGCAACAATCTCGCGCTGCCGAAAGACTATCAGATGCTTCCGGGCAATCGTCCGCCCAGGATCACGAAGACGGGTCAGGGCAAACAGGCTCTCATTCTGGTGCCGGGAATGTATTCGGGCAACAGGTCGTTCGAGAGCTTCATCGCTCGAAATCAATCGCAATACAAAATCTTTCTCCTCACGCCGCCGGGACTTAATGGAACGCCGGCGCGCGCTACGCCTGCGGCAGGCGCCAGCTTCAGCGAACTCACTTGGACGCGCAGGCTCGAGCAGGACATTCTCGATCTCATCCGCAAAGAAAAGTTGAGTCATCCCGTGATCGTTGCGGAACGTCAACCGGCGGCGCAGGCGGCCATCGAGCTGGCGATTGAACATCCCGAACAGATTGGTGGCGTCGTCCTCGCCGGCACGAACCTGGTGCAATTCTTCGCGGCGCCGACCGATCCGACACGCAAGACGCCCATCGCTTATTCCGACCGCGGCGCTTTCGTCGACGAGAGTTGGGCCGGCAAGTGGTTCAAGTTTGTAACACCCGAAACATGGAAGAATGGCGATTTGAGACAACAGTTGTTAAGCGTCGATGCGACGCGAGCACAGACGGCTTGGGACGAACTTGAGGCGGCGCCGCTGGAAGTAAAGATTCGCTATCTCTGTGAATTCTGGGCTTCAGATGTGACGCAGGGTTTTGCGAAATTGCGCGTACCGATTCTGGCATTAGTGCCGACCTTTGACGAGAAGTTCCTGGCCGATCCGGCGAACGCGTTTGCAAAGCCGGCGTTCCTGGATTCATGGGAGACACTGGTGCCGAAACACCTGCAGCTTGAGCTGGTGAAAATTCCCAACGCGCGGATGCTCGTGCTTGACGATCAGCCGCAAGCGGCGGACGAAGCCATCGCATCGTTTATCAAAAAGATCGGCATGGGAAGGTAGACTTCACCTCCGAAGTTCCGCCGCCAGCACAACAATGCGGATGGCAACCCGCGTCTCCGGCTCTCTTAAATTTGATGACCGACTATATCGAAACTGAATTTGATCTTATTGCGGACACGAATCATGCCGTGAAAGGCGGAAGTGGCTTTCACTTTGAAGTCGGAGCGGTCGATCGAGAACTCGCCGCGCGCGCGCAAATCATTTCCGCTGATTGTCACGTGCGTGGGGATTTCGATATGACGTGTCACGCCGAGCAAGGTTAAGTCACCACCGATTTTCAAATCGTACTCATTGCTCCCGGGTTTGCCCTTCACCTCCGTGCTCTTGAACGTGATGTCCGGATATCGCGCCGGCAACAAAACTATCTCGCGCAGCTCTTTGTCGATGATCTGTTTCTGCTGATCGGTGAAGACCGCGTTTGTCTCACCCATAGAATCGGACTTGACGACCAACAACAGTGACGCAGGATTGATGGTGTCGGTGGTCAATTCGGCTTCGCCGCTAAACTCGCGCGCTGCCACCAAATGATCGTGACCCTTGAACCAGAGCAAGCCACCGGGCAGAGCATGCGCGACGAATTTACTCTGCGATGGATCGAGGCGATAGCGAGTCGTACCCGCAGGTTGTGCATTACTAGCTCGCGCGGAAGTCGTGGGATTCGGTGAAGCTATGAGAGCGACCAGACTAGAAAGCAATAACGGCAGAACGCAGACTCTGAATCTCATACCCCATCCCTTTCCAACTTTGACTATGCCGAACGTGTAAACCCCACGGCGGGTCGTTTGCTAATCAATGAATCAATCGAAATCGAATTGAAGTCGACAAACCACAGCAGCACAAAATTCAGCAGAATGTATTGCAGGTTGTGAGCTACGATTTGCGCTTGCCCCAGTATGACGAGGCCAAACGTCAAACCAATCAGCAAGACGCCAGAGAGTGTGAGTCCCACGCGAGTAAACAAACCGAGCAAAATCAGCGCACCGGAAATCGTCTCGGCAAACGGAATGAAATAGGCAAACGGCATGACCATCGCGGCCGGCAATTTGCCAGAGAACTGTTGATTCATGCCGCCGACAAAATTCGAAAGACCGCCTCTGAATTTCCCGATGCCGTAAAAAAGAAAGGTTATTCCGTAAGCGATTCGCGCGAGCGCATACGCCAGCGTCCGATTGTTCATGTTTCTTGCCTCTGCGCGCGGATTCGGCCGCTGCGGCAACATTACTCGTCAGCGAGATTCGCGGAACAACGTTGCAAGTTCAGACGACAAAAGCCTCGGCTTCAGTTTGTGTGGAGGGGCGATGAAAAAGGGGAATTAAGATAGCTCTGCGCGAGCATTGTAAAGCCTGGCATACTAACGGCTGGCGTCAGAAGTGTTGCGAGAATGTGAAGAATCTGGAGCGAACGCCGTTACGTATCGTCCTCGTTGTACTGAAAAGCATTCGGCAAGGTGCTGGACTCCCCACCCGGATTGATTACCGTTACATCGACCGGTCCGGCGGTTCGCTGCCCCGGTACGCTCACTTCCAATTCGGAGCCGTTGCGGGGTGGCGGTGCGATGGTCAGAACCTTGCCGAATAATACCGTGCATGGGTATTCGAAGTTTTCCCCTCGAATGGTCACTATTGTCCCAAAGGTTCCGCTGCTTGGGTTGATTGAGGTGATCACGGGCGCGGGCGCCGGTGGGTTCTCATATTGAAAACTATTCGGAATGACTGCCGATTGCCCGTCCGGATTAACCACTTTCACACTAACCGATCCCGCGTTCTTTTGTGCCGGGGTGATGGCGGATAGCTGGTTAGCGGAATTGAAAGTCGTTGCGGCTTCATCTCTGCCGAAAATCGCTTTGCATTTTGCTGCAAAGTTCTGCCCCTGAATGGTTACTTGCGTCCCGCCAGCCACCGGTCCGCTGTTGGGGACCAATTCAAGGATGATCGGCGGCGGATCGTACTGAAAAGCACTCGGCAACACTCCGGCTTGCAGGTCGGGATTCACCACCTCCACCTTAACCACTCCCGCACTTGTCTGCTGCGGTGTAATAACAGAGAGTTGCGTGCTGCTCACGAAAACCACGGGCGCTTCCATGCCACCGAACACCGCTTTGCATCCGTTTACGAAATTCTGGCCCGAGATTGTTGTTTGCGTTCCCCCGCCTTGAGGTCCATGTGTCGGGTTAATCGAGCCGATCACCGGGGGCGGCGGGACCTGGTAAACAAAACCATTTTTCAATGTGCCATGTTGCCCGCCCGGATTGACGACCGTCACATCAAATTCTCCAGTGGTCGACTGCGGCGGCGTAATTACGGACAATTGGCTACTGCGGAAGATTTTGATTTGCGCTTCCGCCTTGCCGAAAGTCACTTTGCATTCTGACACGAAATTCTGACCTTTAATTGTTACGGTCGTTCCACCAGTTACTGGGCCGTTTCCCGGACTGAGAGAGCTAATCGTAGGAGCTGAATCTGGACTTATTGTGGTTGACATCGTTTCCTTTCTGGCTTGCGTGATTTCTTTCCGCACGTCTGCGAAAAACCTCGGCTGAGATTAATTTTTTGGCCGACTCAACACCACGGAATCGCTAACGACGAGAAGGATATCTCTAACTATGGTGCGGATATCACTAACTTTGAGAACCGACATTATTATTTCTAGGTTCTCATAGTTATTGAAATCTGGTTGACGAGGGTACAACAACTTACGGGCACTTTCTCAAAGTTATTGATTCTGGATTCTCATAGTTGGTGAACTTTTCCCTGGTTTCCATCATAGTTACCGCTACTCAAGCGGCTAAATTGGGCGGTTGGCGTAGACGCGACGGGACTATTGTCGTAGGGAATCAAAACGACCCGCGCGGTGAACACATCACCAGCGCGGGTCTTATGAAAATGGCGATATCAGACCGCAAGCTACTATTACTCGTTAAAGCTTGCTCTTGTTACTTTTCGCTTTGTTTTATCCCCTCTTTGGCGACCTTGACTACGGCCCCAACAAAACCGCGAAGAGTAGTCTCGCTTTGCGGACTCCAAGCAGACTCTATGGATGCATTGATTCGGGCAGAAAAGTCTTCTACAGATCCTGGTGGGGATGTTGAATACTCATTTGCTGGAGGAACTGCATACCCAACCCCTACAGGGTTTTGCAGGCCATAGTTCATTACTTTGTCACTCATAAGCCCCCTCCGATGTGGGTGCTAAAACCAGCCGAATTCTAGGCTTAGGATTTGTGAATGTCAAGCGCCAAACCGACGGCGCTGGCGAAGGCGTGGGCAGTCTCGACATCACTGCTTGTAAAGGCGTCTCTCTTGATTGAGTCAAGGTTTAAGATACCCTGAACGTCATGGATTTCTGAATTCAACGTCGGAATAGGGACGCTGAGAATTGACTGATAGGGCTCCACTTTCGCTTGAGAATATACGTTTGGCGCCAAACCGTACTTTTTCACAGGAAACGATATTGTAATACCCTGTCTCTGTTTGACGGCTGGGACATAGACGGCGTGGTTGTTTTCATATGCTTTACCGGCAGCACCGTCCCCTTTTGCCAATGCGAAATCCGTATCGTAGCCGGCGTCTTCAGCATAGAAACGGATTCGCAGCTTACCGTCAGTGTCGCTCGGTAACATTATACTCATCTTAACGCAAAGCTTCTTGTCGAAACTACTCATACATGCAACGGACGCTTTGGTAACAAATTTATTCAACTTTTGCTCTCTGACATTTGCATCTCCTACCGCCAAGTCTGTGCCCCCTAACTCTTGCAGCAACATCGCCAGATTGGTTACGACAACGGACTTTCGCCGGCGCGCCCTTAGTTCTCTGAGGTTATGGAAGACCATCCAACCTGCCACAAATATGACCGCTCCTTGGACTCCTACTGTCTTCGTGACGCTGAACAACTCAGCGTGGAACACAGTAGAGATAGACTCAAGCATGAAATGTAGGCTGGAAAAGAGAAGCACGATTCCCGAGGCATCCAAAATGCGCCGAGTTGTTTGCTTCATACTCCACAAAACAACGTAGGCCATACACTTCGCCAGCCAGAGCATCTCTATGGATCCGATAAAGGTGTCCCTGAAGGGTTTCCAGACTTTTGAGGAGAATAGTCGCCAAAGTTCTTGAAGGGCGCGAAGAATGATTTCCATAAGTCCTCCGGCCGCGCACATCTAAAATGTTCAAATAAGTATCGAGTGCGACACGTTAGGCATACCTACTACTCGATCCTGGAGATGGTTCGCTCCTGTTTTGAAAAAGTTCGGATCTGACGGCATGATGGCGCGCCAGTGGCTTTACAAATGTGAGTGGGCGAAGCGCCAGTCGTTGTTTCTAAACGCGCTCAGATTAACACCGGGGTCAAACATAGACAAGAAAGTTTACTTTTGCTCGTCCGAATGCATCATTCGAGAAGAACTGTCGTAGGATGTGGTTCTTTCTTGACCGAGCGCGGCTAGGTTTCGAGACGACTTTCAAGGCAACGCCTCTAAGAATCCATTCTTAGCAATTGAAGGAAATCCTTCTCCGACTCTTCCTTTATCAACCAGTGCCCACATGTATAACTCAGATAATACAATTGTCCATTCGAAAATTTGGAATAAAAGAATACTTCCGGTTGCCTACACTCAGAACAATTCTCCAGGATTATGAAAGGGTGGAGGCTTTGGTAATGTTCTGTCTTGAGGTTCACCAGATGCATTTCGTGGGCGTCCAGAAGAAAGTTGAAGCTTCTCTTGGAGTTTAGTAATTGATGATTTGCTCCTGTGCATTCTTTCAAGCTGTACACGTATCCAGTTCTAAGCTTTTCAACATTGAGCGTATAACACATGAGGAAATCGGTAATAATCTGATAATCACGCAACAAACCCACCAAAAGGTCATCGCATTGCTTGACCACCTTCTCTGCTTCAAAGTCCTTCTGCATCGAGCCGTGGCCTACGTATTTGTTTCTCACACTGATTAACTCATTCAGGTTCTTTTTGTTTCTACCTGTATAGAAGATTAGAAATGAATTCAAAAAAAGCGTGTCATTGAAAGAGTTCTTCCGCTTCACTATTTCATTAATGATATTGAACCAGTCACCAAGAGACGGTTTGTAAAGTCTTTTCCGGATTTGGGCGTCTAGTTCATTATCCCTTGTGTCCCCGTACAGGTAGTCGCAGAGCAAAGCTATAGCGGAGAAGTTCAACAAAAGTTCCAGCATGGCTTTTTGGCCAGAGAGTGCCTCGCCGGGCCGAATGTCACTTTTCAAATACTGAAAAAGGTGGATGAAAGGGCTGGGGTACAGTTTTACAGTTTCTTCGCCGAACGCCCGCTCCATCGGCGCAATTCCGCGCTTTAGATCGGTTAGTGCCTCCTCGACATTGAACCGCAAAATCTCTCTCGGGGCATCGTCTTGCGCCTTCGGGAGATACCTAAATATCTTATAGGATGACGCCTTCTCCGCTGCGAGCCTTTCATGATGCCCGGTTAGGACGATGACCCGATAATCCGAAGCCCGATCTTTAATGTGTTCAAGCACCATAGTGCCGTCCTCACCTCGATCTAGTTCCAAATCAAGTAAGATGAGCCGCACATCTTGATTAGTCTCAAGTACCTTGATCGCTTCCGCGACTGAACCAGCTTCCATTACCGTAACAAGGTCTTCCAAGTTATATGCGACGGACCTGCGGAAAAGGGCTTTATCATCCACCAATAGAATCCTGGGTAGTCGCTGAGGTTTATCAATATGAATCTCGGTTTTGCTTTGCGTTGAACTGTCTGCGTGATTCTCTCGCTTGATTATCTCTATCCTTTCTTGTTCGATGATGTCAGCGACTTCTTCTGCAATCGCAGCTAGGTCTTCTTCGACATGCGTTCCTGCGTCGCCCCAGATGGGCCTGCCATTTCGTGGCCTTAAGTTCATTGCCTTAAGCCACTCTACTTTCTTCCAAGGACATGCCTTGGCAATCACAGGGAAAACCCGCAAACCTTCCTTCTCGCGACGCTCAAGAAATGCCTTAACCTCGGTGTGTATAATAAAGTTAGAGGTGAGGAAATCGGCTGTGACCAGAAGGATGGCCACCTTCGCCTCCTCGATGGCGTTGCCTATGTTCTGCTGCCAATCGACGCCTGCTCCCAGACTGTCGTCGCTAAAGATATTCGCGATATCGGGTTGTAGGGCAGCGCGAACATGGGACAGCAGCCTGTCCTTTTCAACCTCGTCCTTATGGCTGTAACTCAAGAAGATGAGGGGTCGCTTCATCGCTTCTCGAAAGACTTCAGGGCAAACGAAAAAGAGCTTGTATAGATTAAAATGTTAAGTTGCTAAAATAGCGTCAGTTTACTTGCTAGGGGACCTCAAGAAGTACCTTCTCCAGCTCGTCGTCCATGATAGGCTTAGAAAGCACTTGTACATTGAGCTGTTTTGCCTTAGCCCATTCCTCGCCGTCCGAATACGCTGACATCATGACTACTGCACAGTTAGGATCGATATCTCTTAGTCTCTCGAAGGCCTGTGTCCCACTCATCTCGGGCATCGAAAGATCAAGGAAAATGAGGTCAAATCTTTCGCCGGAAGTGATTGTCCGCAAGGCCTCGTCACCTGAGCCGACATCCTTAACTTCAAGATCATAAAGACTCATGAGTCTGAATCTCATGGATCGTCTCCATACGGCCTCATCGTCAACAATCATCACCTTGAGGTGCCTGGCTCTGATCGCGTTGGCCGTATCGATCTGGACACTACGCGGTTTCGAAAGACTGCTAGGACGCATATTTCCTCTCCTATTCAATCTAGGCGCCGAAGTTCGCATAAGTTCTTTAATCCTCCGCGATCGGGATAGTGACAAGGAACGTGGCCCCTTCCCCCGCCGTTGAATCTACCGACACGGTCCCAAGGTGGCTCTCGATGTTGCTTTTCAGTATGTACAACCCCACCCCGTTGCCGTCCTTTTTGTCAGTCCAAAATGGTACAAAAATGAAGGGCATTTTATCTTTCGATATTCCGCAGCCATTATCTTTCCACGAAAGTTCTAGAGCATGGCCTTTGACTTGGGCCGAAACCTCTATTCTTCCTTTCTCACTACCATCACGGCCTGAAGCCCTCTTATCAATAGCGTCAATCGAATTATCAAATAGATTCCAAAGAACATTCTCTATCTGCTTGATATCCACAGACAGTTTTTGCTCGTTGTCTGGACTCGTAAGGATGAACTCGATATCTTTCGCGTTCGCTTGCCGGCGCATGGAGCCGACTATTTCTTCATTAAAGACTCGCCCAACATAAGTTGTCTCTTTTAGGAGCGGTTCAGGTTGCACCGTGGCAAATACGTTCTTGAGTTTGGTAGTCGCTTCACGGAGCGTTTTGTCTATGTCCGCATAAATCTCGTGAAGCCTCTGCTGTTTCTTTGGATCACACTTACGAAGTAGCGGGCCAATATAGTTCAAGGCCGCACCGATATCATGTTTGATGTCATGCCCGATCGTCGACGCCAACTTTCCTACCACCGCATCTCTTTGAGCTCTCAACACCTGATCCTGCAATTTCTTTATTTCTCGAAGATCCTTGAAGTTACCCATGCTACCAGTCTTATTACCCCGCTCGTCGAATAAGAAAGCGGCCGACAGGGCCACCGGTATGATTTCCCCGTCTTTGGTCTTGATTTCCTCCTCAAGATTGTAAATGCGGTGGTCGGCGCTTTCTGACAACATCCTACCTATTCTACGCGCCTGCGCGGCAGACACATACAGGCCAACAACAGATTGTTCCAGCACCTCCGCCGCACGGTATCCCCAGAGTTGCTCACAGGCTTTGTTGAAAACCTCAACTCTACCTTCCTTATCAAGAAAGATGATCGGGTCGGGCGAATTGTCGACAATATTTTTCTGATAACTATATGACGTGTAGAGGAATCTTACCAGCGCTAGTTGGCTTGCGAACATCTGAAACAGCTCAAGGTCGTCAGCATCAAACTGATAAGGTGGCTCTAACTTATTGATAACTTTGATTACGCCCAAAATACGGCCTTCTCCGATTATGGGAACAGCCATAAAAGATCTTATGTTAGCGGTTTCACTTCCATGTTTGTCCCGCAAAAAGCGTATGATCCTGTCATCATATTTGCCGCTATGCTCTTCAGCCTCTGTCTCCAAAATTGGGCTCCACGTTTTTGCAACCGTCCCCGTCTTGCCTTCGCCGATGTCGTAATGCATATCTTCGACATCCGTGACTGGCATTCCATAGCTTTGTTTGAGGATGATCCCGTCCTCCCACTCGTTTGTTAACAAAAGCATGCAGATCTCGGCATGCAAAAACTCAGCGGCCGAGGTGACAATAATATTTTGCAGAGCTCGGGCGTCCATCTCAGCGCCTATTCTTTTGCCGACCTCTTCCACCGCTTTGAGGCGGCTTACTCTCTTATTAATCTGAGCAAACAGCTCGGCGTTCCTAATCGCGACGGCGAGGTGGCTCGCAGCCATTTCGAGTTCAAGTTGACAGTCATCGCTGAAACCGCCCTTAAGAAGGCAAATGCTGCTGGTTTTCTCAGGTTCCCCGCTGTAATAGTCGGACCTTTTGTTAATTGCCCTTATGACTCCAATCATGACATCGCCAATCTTCATTGGTACGCCGAGATAGTGACGTAAATCACCACTAGGGATATTCCCAATTTTCTCTTCCTCCAGTGCCTTGTTTACGTCCGCATCGACGTGTCGCCGAAGCGCGGTAATAAACCTGTCCGGTTGCCTGCTCGAGTAAATTCGCCCAATCATACCCTCGCCAGGTGAGTACTCTTGTTCTACATTGTCCGCCCATGTGTCAGCACGAAATTCAGCGACGTTCTTCAAACGGCCGGAGAGCTCGTTAAAAAGAAAAATGGAGATGATCTCGGGCTTGAGTCCATCCGAAAGTCGTTTCAGAACTATCTTGTATATCTCATTTAGGTTGTAGTCACCCTTGAGTACATCAGTCACTTCCTCAAGCATCGCGCTGATGTTCTTATAATCAGTATGGATCTCGATTCGCCTCTTCCGTAGCAAATACTTTGTGTAGGCGAGGGTTGTCTGCGTGACGAAGTCGTGAACAAGATCACGGGTTGCTTCTGTTAAGAAAAAACCTTCTTCCTCGCTGTTTATATTAAAAACGGCGTCAATGTCGTTGCCAACGATGCCAGTGGAAATCGGTACAACGTAGGCGGATCGCGCGTTACTCAAATATTCGAGATATTGCGGATCGGGCTCACCCTCCATTGCAGCTTGAAGCATCGCCTTGAAAGGCGGATCACTCTGTAAGTCGTCTATAGGAAGAGGTTTTCTCGTCTCGGCGACAATACCAGAATAGGGCTCATTATGACGTACACGTTCCTGAAAGATTCCCTGCACGTTGCCATCTCTTCCCTCGCTCGCCCAGAGAACGAAGTCGCCCCTGCCTGGATCGAAGAGACGGATATGACACGTGTACGCGTTAACTATTTCCAACGCGCGCGCGCATATCAGATTCAAGACTTCAGCCAATTCGACTTCAGCATTCTCGCGATTATCGACACCCAGTAAAACTATCCTTCTTTCTATCTCAAGATGTGCTCCTATTTTGTTTGAAAGCCAAGCCTTCTCCAGATCTTCGAAAGCACGCTCAATCTGGAAACGCAGCGACTGGCGCAACGAGGTCCCTGCCTTCGCGGCATATGAAAAGACTTGGTAGGACTTAGCTTGCTCCGCGGCGAGCAACTCTTCGTGAGCGGTTAAAACGATCACTCTATGCTGGGGATTTTGTCCTTTGAGTTCCCGGAGGAGTTCGGTCCCAGATTTCCCAGGTAGGTTCAAATCCAGAAGCACGACCCGTACGTCCGGGTTGCTTCTGATCAATTCAAGCGCCTCACGGACAGAAGACGCTTCGAGGAACGTATAGTCTCGGTCCTCAAGAATCAGCATGAGCGCGTCCCGGAATTTAACGTCATCTTCAACTATGAGGATCTTTTTGCTCATGGCTATCTGCTTTCTATTCGCATTAACAGATCTGTTATGGTCTCGTCGAGTATCGGTTTGTGCAATAATTCAACGCCCAAACGCTCTGCCCTTTCAAGTTCTTCATCTCCTGCGTGAGCGGACATCATAACCATTGGGACTTCCGGGTCGATCGTCCTTAGGTTCAAGTAGGTGTCGAAGCCGTTCATCGGCGACATCCTAATGTCTATAAAGATAAGGTCGAAGACTCTGCCTGCTCTAAGATTCTTGATTGCCTCCGACCCGGAAGCGACATCGGTAACCTCAGCCTCATACTTCTGCGTTAACATGAAACTCAGGCCGGCCCTGTAGTCGGACCGATCATCAATGAGCAGGATCTTAAGTCTTTTCGCTTTGATGAGTATGAGTTCGTCATCCCCTGCGATGGCGCCACCGGAGACTATGGGCTTGTGCGCCGACAGAAAGAGAGGGAAAGAACGTGTGTGGTTGCTGTGGAGCAAGAGACCAATTCTCCTTAATCGATTTCAATGTTGTGCCTTCGTTAAGGGCTGGCGCTTGTGAGCGGAAGAGTCATACAGAAATGAGCCCCCTTTCCAGGCTTTGGACTTACTCTAATCTGACCGCTGTGGGCTTCCACGATCGTCTTGATGATGTGAAGTCCAAGCCCGGAGCCGATATCGCCTTGCTTCTTTGTGAAAAATGCATCAAATATCCTCTGACTATCCTCCTTAGGAATGCCGCAGCCGTTGTCCGTCCAAGTAAAGTTCACACTCGCACCATCAGCGTAAGCAGATACTTCTATGAGGCCCTCGGTGAAGCTTGCATCCGCGTTCCTACGCTCGTTTATGGCGTCACGTGAATTGGTGAAAAGATTCGAGAAGATCCGTGCGATCTGGTTAATGTCGACGGAGACGAAGCACTCTTCGGCTGGATAGATTACAGAAATACGGACGTTCGATGCAATGGCTTTACGGCTCAATCGCTGTT
>DATLVM010000222.1:0-5242 GCA_035577445.1 Pyrinomonadaceae bacterium | reverse complement strand
CTCCTCTCCCAGCGGGAGAGGAAGAAAGTCTGAAACACCCCCTTCACAGTCGGGCTACTGCCCCAATCATCCCGGTGATACAATCCGCCGCCTGTGAATTGCCCTCGCTGCCAACGCGAAATCTCACCGGACGCAGTTGCGTGCTCGTCGTGCGGTTTCTCGTTCAATGACGCCACCCAGCCGCTCGAGCATAAGTCGGACTCGTCCGCTAAACCAGACAAACGATCTTCGACTTCACTCAACTCAATCGACGACTCGCGCTTTGTGCCCGGGACGATTCTGGCGGACCGTTATCGCATCGTCGGCCTGCTCGGCAAAGGCGGCATGGGCGAGGTCTATCGCGCCGACGATTTGAAACTCGCGCATCCCGTCGCCCTGAAATTCCTTCCCGATCACTTGCTCAACGACGCCGCGGCCCTGGCACGATTTCATCGCGAAGTGCGCGTGGCGCGGCAGGTGTCGCACAAAAATGTCTGTCGCGTTTACGACATCGGCGAGATCGACGGCCGTCACTTCCTCTCGATGGAATACATCAAGGGCGAAGAACTCTCTTCACTGCTGCGCCGCATCGGCCGCCTGCCCCAGGACAAAGCGCTTCAGCTCGCGCGGCAAATTTGCGCCGGGCTCGCGGCCGCGCACGACATCGGATTCATTCATCGCGATCTGAAACCCGCCAACATAATGATCGACGGCGATGGGAATGCTCGCATTCTCGACTTCGGTCTGGGCGGCTTAATTGATGAATTTGGCGACGAAGAGATTCGCGCGGGAACGCCGGCTTACATGTCGCCCGAACAAATTGAGGGCGGCAATCAAACAGTGCAGAGCGACATCTATTCGCTGGGCCTGGTGCTGTACGAATTGTTCACCGGCAAGCGCGCATTCGAGGCGGCCTCGCTCAACGAACTAATTAAACTGCGGCGCAGCGATACGATGCCGGCAACGCCCACCTCGATCGTCAAGGGCCTCGATCCGTTGATCGAGAAAGTAATCGATCGTTGTCTGCAACGGAAACCTGAAGACAGACCCGCGTCGGCACTTCAGGTCGCCGCGGCTTTGCCCGGCGGCGATCCTTTGGCGGCGGCGCTGGCCGCGGGCGAGACGCCTTCGCCCGAGATGGTCGCGGCGGCGCCCACCGAAGGCGCGCTCAAACCGGTCGTCGCGCTGGGTCTCTTCGGCGTGTTCATCGTCTTCCTGGCCGCTTCGTGCTGGGCCACTAAGTACGGATTTCTCTATCGCCTCGCGCCTCTCAATCAATCGCCCGAAGTCTTGCGCGCACGCGCGCGCGAGGTCATTGCCCACCTGGGATTCAACGATGCGATGATCGATAGCGCTGATGGATTGCTGGTCAAAGCGGACTATCTGAAATACACGGCGGCTATCGACAAGTCGCCTAATCGTTGGGACAGGTTGCGAACGGAAAAGCCCGGGCCCTATCGATTCTGGTATCGCGAAAGTCCGCGCTACCTCGATACGTCCGAGGGTTTTGTTACGCCTGATAATCCGCCGCTGAACATCTCCGGCATGACCATGATTTATCTTGACACGGACGGACGGCTGCATTGGTTTTTGCACGTTCCGCCGCAACGGGAACCAAATCCGGGCACCGTGAATCCGCTGGACTGGTCCCCGCTGTTTCATGAAGCAGGCTTCGATATGGCCAGGTTTCAGCAGGTTCCTTCGACTTGGGTGCCGCTGGCAGCTTATGACGAACGCCTTGCCTGGGACGGCGGCGATTCTTTGCGTCCCGACCAGAAAGTCCACATCGAAGCCGCGGCGTTTCGTGGCAAGCCGGTTTATTTCGAAACGACTTACCCGTGGGACCAACCGACGCGAGAAGTACTCGCACCACAGAGCAACAGTGACCGGGTATTCACCATTTTGGTGATTGCGGTTTTCCTGATTGCGCTGATCGGCAGTGCCCTGATCGCGCGTCGCAATCTGCGCCTGGGCCGCGGCGATCTTCGCGGAGCGCTGCGTCTGGGTTTTGTCTACTTCATCATGCGCCTGTTGTTTTGGCTCTTCGAAACGCACCACAGCGGATCGGTGGAAGGCGAGTTTGGTCTCTTGCTTTCTTATCTGTCGCTGGCGACGTTCGCCGGATTCTATCTCTGGCTGTTGTACATAGCGCTGGAGCCGTTTCTGCGCCGGCGATGGCCGCATCGCATCATTTCGTGGAGCCGCCTTTTACGAGGAGAGTTCCGCGATCCGCTCGTAGGTCGTGATTTCCTGATTGGCGCGGCGAGCGCTGGGCCAATAATTTTGTCGATGGTGCTGACACCTGCAGTCCTTCGTTGGCTGGGTAAGTCTTTTGAGTTTATGTTGAACCCGGGCAGCACCCGCATTGGAAGTCAATTCTTTGCGCGGTTGGCGTCGCAGATGAGCGCCGGACTGTTCTTGTCGTTGATCCTCTTCTTTCTGCTGTTCATGCTGGTCGTCATTCTCAAGAAAGAGTGGATAGCGCTGGGGGTGCTGGGAATTGTGTTGACTATGTTCGGCGCGCTGGTGGCGGGGGGCAGTCCGACGTTGATTCCGGCGAACTTAATCAGCGCATTGATCCTGATCTTTTTACTGTACCGATACGGCCTGCTGGCACTATCTGCAGCGTTGTTCTATGTGCACTTATTCGTTTTCTATCCAGTCACCTCTGACTTTCGCGCGTGGTACGCAACCGATTTCCTAATTGGGGCGGCGCTGTGCGTGGCGCTGGCGGCATTCGCTTGCTACACGAGCATGGCAGGACAAAAGATCTTTGGCGGGAAGTTGCTGGACGATTAACAATGACGGCTGCGAGCGAGACCTACGGGTCTTTGACGGCACTCAAAACTCAATTCCAGGCAAGATGACACGGCTGCGAACCAGAACGATCCCGACTGCTATCCTGACGCTGTTAATTTCCTCTCTCTGCTGCGCTCAACAACTCCGCACAATCGAACAACGCGAAAAGATTCTCGCGGCCAAAACTTTCAAGAACGCCCGCGGCGAGACGCTGCTCTACCGGTTGTTGATTCCACAGAACTACGATGCGAAGAAAAAGTATCCATTAGTGCTTTTTCTTCACGGCGGCGGCGGACGAGGCACGGACAATCTCAAACAGATCGACGGCGGGAATGGTTATCTGATCGATCTCTTCACTGGCAATGAAGCGCAGGCGCGCTATCCGAGCTTCGTCGTGGCGCCGCAGTCCCCCATGCAGGAAGGCTGGATTGAATACGACTCGATCACGCCGACGCGACAGTTGCGGTTGGTGTACGAGATGCTGGCCGAGTTGCAGCGCTACTACAATATCGACAGCAGCCGCTTGTACGTTGCCGGCCAATCAATGGGCGGCTTCGGCACCTTCGCGATTATCTCGGAATACCCAAAACGGTTCGCGGCGGGCGTCCCATTGTGCGGAGGCGGCGACGAAGCAAAAGTCGCGCGCCTGGTCAGCACGCCTATCTGGGCTTTTCACGGCGCCAAGGACGAAGCCGTTCCCGTCACGCGCTCGCGCAACATTGTCGCCGCTATTAACAAAGCCGGCGGCAACGCGAAATACACAGAATATCCGGATATCGATCACATCATCTGGCCCAAAGTCGTAAAGGAAACGGAATTGCTGCCGTGGCTATTCGCTCAGCAACGATCCCGTTGAGCAGCAGATACAGAATTCGTTGACAGACCCTAGTCGCCGCGCCTAGGCTTCTTCTCCTATCAAGGATTATGGAAAATCAGTCGTACATCCGCCGCTCGCGATCGAAGATAATTCTTGCTGGCGTCGTCATCGTACTCGTTTTCGCGACCGCTATTTTTGGACAGACAGCTTCGCCGACTCCTGACAAACGCGACAACGGTCTGCAATCGAATCAGCGGCCGCGCGTTTTCTATCGCCGCGAAATGGAAACTAATCCGCTCGTGGTCGCCAAACCTACGGCACCGGGTCAATAAAGCTCACCAAGTGTTCGCAGAATGAATCCTTCCAAACTGCAATTGATCTTTCTGTCGATCGCGCTACTCATCATCTGCGCGGCTTCGGCAGCGGCACAGAATTCAGCCGTCACCGTCGCGCCGATGCAGATGCGCGGCTGGATGCCGGTAGTTGAAGTGAAACTCAACGGCCAGGGACCATTCGCTTTCATGATCGACACTGGCGCGGGGATGCAAGCGGATATCGATACGTCGGTGGCGGAGCAATTGAATCTTCAACCGAGCGGCAGAGCGATCAACGGCGATCCTTCAGGCGAGAACGATCGCGAGGTGGTGACGGTCGCAATCGATTCAATCATGATCGGAGGAGTCGCTAAGGGGATGCGCGCGCGCAGAACCGGTGAAGGGGTAGTCGAGTTCCGCAACGTGACCGCGATCGTGCGACCGCACAAGATCACGAAAGACTATCCCGACGTCGACGGCATCCTGGGATTCGCTCTGTTCAGCGATTACCTCCTGACGCTCGATTATCCGGCCATGCAAGTGAGACTCGCACGCGGCGCTTTGCCGCCGGCAAATGGCGCGGACATTCTCACACTTGTGATTGAGAATCGCGTTCCGATGGTCGAGCTCGCAATTGGCAAAATCAAAGTGCCTGCGCACGTCGACTCTGGCAACTTCGTTGCGGGGTTCATCCTCCCGGAAGAGATCGTCGAACAGCTCCAACTGCTCTCGCAGCCGGCGCCGGTCGGCAGCGCGCGATCGGTCAACAATCGAATCGAACTTAAGCAGGCTCAGTTGCGCAGCTCAATTCGCATCGGCGGCTTTGAATATTCCCAGCCGACGATTACGTTTCCGGCTCTGTCAGATACCAACGTCGGCTACAAGGTGCTGCGAGAATTCACGCTGACCTTCGATCAGAAGAACAAGCGCTTGAAATTAGAGCGGCCTGCGGGGACAAGCTAACAAGTTCCATTTCTGAAACTAATCCAGACACCCAGGCGTTAAATCGGTATTGACATACTAGACTCATCAAGTACCTAGCCCTTTCCGGTGCAAGCGGGAGCTGCGGAGCAGCGCTAGGAGCTAAAGCCCAAGGCGAGGCTCTGCGAGCCTTGGGTGATGGTCGTCGGTTAGCTCAGAGCCGCGAAGCGGCGACAGAGAGTTAGCGGGCAGGCTGAACTATCGATGCTTTCGCCCCTGGCGGGGCTCAATCGCTCTACTTGGTTCGTTAACCCCGAGGCTCGCGGAGCCTCGCCTTGGGCTTAGTTCGGAACGCTGCTCACGCAGCTTCAACTCTAATTCGAGTGACCGCGACTAGCTCCGTCGATAGCTG
>DATLVM010000221.1:0-11114 GCA_035577445.1 Pyrinomonadaceae bacterium | reverse complement strand
CGGCGATCTCTACTCGCTGTTCCTCACACAATCGACCTTCGGCGCTTCGCCCGGGCCTGAATTCCAGTACTCGTACGGAAGCGGGAAAAATGTCAACGCGTTCCGCTACCCGTTCTTCATGGGAGCAATGAGCCAGCAAGGCGATCCCTTTTTCCTTGCACCACGCTTAGACCCACTGAATCCCGTCAATGCCGACCGCACTAACTTCGCGCTGGACGTAGCCAAGTTCACCGCAGGCGCGCCGACGTGCCAATTCTTCTACACGCCGGTGGGTAATGCGGTGAAGCTGGTGCCACAGCCAAGGAGCGGCTTCGCGCTGGGCCGGCGCTTTGACATCCAGACCCTAGAAGGCGGCCTGAGCGGCGACTTCGTGGCCTATCTCATCCCCGGCGGCCGTTACATGATCGGTGACGTGCCGTCGACTCCGCAGATTGTGGTGGTGATGTGTGGGCTCTGGGGCACTGAGTTCCTGCTGACGGCTCAGGGTGATCTGCTCGAGTTCTCATGTGGTGGACCGGCGTCGGCGCCGGGCTACGATCCCACTCAAACCGCAGGCGTGGAGACCGCGCTCACAGCAGCGTTTGACAGCGCATACGTCCGGCTTATCCCGGGAACTGAAACCTCTCCTTTCACCGGCGACATCAAGCAGAGCTACTGCGTGCTCGCGATCAACTCGGTCTACTACGACTGTCAGACGGGCACTCCGATTGCGATCGCCATCGGCTGCTTGATCACGGACTTGAGTGACCCGAGCATAACCAAACCATTTCCGATGGTGCCCTACGGCGCGGTCTACGCAACCGACGCGGGCCAATCTGTCATCGACGACGGCATACCCGCCGACGCTTTGGCATCGTACGAAGTCGACGTTCTGGCCGCAGCCCGTCGCGGCATGATGAAGGGCAATTATGTCCTCGGACCGATCTTCTTCAGCCTCACGGATCTGAAACCGCTCGCCGGGGGCACCGTGCGAACTGCTACCGGACTGCTGGTTGAACTCAATGACGGCACCGAGACGCCACCTCACCCCGGCACGTGGAAGCGATTGATGATCGCGAAGAGTCCGGTCAACGGCCAGCTACTGAGTTTTGATTCTTCGGACGTCACCGATCCCGCCAAGCCAAAAGTGGTGAGCCCGTACCTTTCCAATGCCATCCTGCAGGGAGCACCGTTCCTGGTGATCGGCAAAAAAGGCGGCGAGCCGATGGCCAGCGGGCGCACGCCGCTTGGTGGCTTTAACAACGAACTGCAGCTCGGCGAGTTCACGTTCAAGGTCGACGTCGGCGACCAGCCGCCCGCGCCGAACTCCAACACTCCGGTCCCCGGCGCGATAGTCATCTTCAAGTACTCGTCGCACGCCAGCGTCCTGGAACTCTATGAACAGACCGTGAAGTGGACCGACCCGGATACCTTCGTGGGAGATGCGACCGCCGTCGCTACCGTGCAGTCACAAATCCGCGACAACTTCATTGCCTCCGGTTTGATCAACGGTCAAGGGAATCCGTCGGCAGAAGATCTTCCGCTGTTTGATGACTTCAATACGAAGATGAAGTCGAAAGACTGGACCGGCATGGTCGTGCTCAACTGTCCGCTGGATTATTCGCTGCTGCCCATCGACATTCAGGTGTTGCTCGGCGGAATCAAGCAGGGCGTGCTGAATGCGCACCATTTTGGTCTGACCTCCAACCAGCTCAAACATAGCGACGAGAGTCCTTGCGAGATCGATCAAAGTTCATTGTTCGGCCTCATTCACCACAACGAAACCTTGCTGCAGCCGGCGAACGATCCCGACTTCCAGCTGCTCAAGCTGAACGCGCTTTACGTCAATTCAGCGCTGGTACACTTCGACTCGCGCATTGCCGTCTCGGTGACCAAGCTGTTCGGCGATCCGACAGCCTTGCAACCAAACGTGAACGCTCCGCACGACAAGCCGGAATGGAACTCGGTCGCAATAGACGGCGCCTATCAGAAGCGCGGTAACACCGGCATCGTGGTGTTTGAAACCACCGACCCGCGAGAGTTCGCCTACACCAAGAGCAAGCTGCGCGCGCTGGACCAGATGTTGACCAGCGACATCGCGCTGCTGCCTAAACGGCGGGTGCCCGCGAACCCTACGTCCGGCGCAGAAGTCACGATCTATGCGGCGATCGGTATGGGCGGTCAGCTTGGATTCCGCCCTGACATTACCAGTGGCGACACCATCGACCTCTTTTCCTACGCCGTACCGGCAGCAGACGAAAAGGGTCTCGGCTTCACTCAGTACAATCTCGACATGACGACCGTCATTCCGGCGGTGAAAGACAAGAAGCGGCCGTATCTCGAAGGTCCGATCACAACCGATCTTGCGACGATCACGCTGGACGCTACGGGTTCCGAACTCCGCGAAAACAGTTTGGTTTCGACCTACCCGTTGAAGTTGCTCGGGCTCCGTTACGCCGCCGCTGGCATGACCCCGGACACGATTGGCGGCAAGCGCGTCTCCGTCGCAGACGCCGAGGCTGATGCCGATCCGGTCTATGCGCTCGAATTGAAGATGATCATGGGTTCGACCGGCGCACTCCAGACCGACAAGACGCCAATCGAAGGCTCGCTACTTGTCGGCTGGAAGCCCGCGGGCAGCGACGATGAAGACAACGGATTCGGCGTGCTGTTCGCACCGCCCGTGGCGATGGGCCACGGCGATTCGATCGCACTCGAGGGCGTACTTCACACCGTATTCGGCGGCATGACTTTATCGAAGCTCGAGGTCGGCGAATGCAGTAAAGATCCCGATTCGAAACAGTTCGTGCTCCAGATCGCGGACGTGGTGTTCTGGATACTCGGACTGCCTTTCGGACTCACCGGCGCCAACAAGCGAAACCTGACCTTGTTCGGCGATCCGAAGAGCCTCGGGAAGGGCGAGTCGCAACTGAGCTGGTTCATGGGAGTGCCCGGAGACAGTGACAGCAACTACAAATTGACCAGCGGGTTCGCATTCACTCCCATCCTGGGTTTCATGAGCGGCCTGAAGGTGAACACCGACTTGCTGAATGTGCAGCCGATCGAGACGGCTTTGGCACAACTTACGACGATCACCACCCTCGGCATCAACGATGTGATCACGAGCATCTGCACGGGAAAGGAAATTAGCGAGACTCAAGTCACTTACGATCCTTCGGCCGGCCTGCTCTTCTTCCTTGACCTGAACCTGACGATGTTTGGCATCACGATCGAGGCGTTGTTCGCGGACCCAACGTTCTACGGTGGCCGGATCGCCTTCGCGGCGCCGAGCAAAGCTCCGAATCTCGCCCCGTTTCTACAAGTTCTCAGCGGGCTGAGCGTTGAGTTCGATTATCGCAAGGTCAGCGACGGGCTGGGCGTCTATTCATTCGACGTCCAATTCTCGCGCAAAGATAAGAGCAACCCAGATCCGCATGCGAAAAAGGAAGCGCTCATCCACATCGGCGAGGTAGACATCCTGTTGCCGTCAGTTGGCGTGAGCGTTTGGACCAACGGTGATTGGAAGGTCGCGGTTGGCTGGCCCTTCAGCTCCACGGCCTCAGACGTGCACGGTCAGCAGCTCACGCTTTACTTCCAGGCAGGGCCGTGGCCGTTGGAGATCAAGGCCGGCTTTTATTGCGCCAACTTGCACCCGCAGGACGTGCCGGCCGTGTTCGGCGGCTGTCCCTTCGGCCTGATCAAAATGGGCGGAGCCGGATTGGCGTTCGGCATCGGGAAGACCCTTGAGTACGGTCCTATCGAGGGGCTGTTTGAGCTTTACGGCTGGTTGACCGTGCAGGTGATGACGGCCGCCAACATCACCTCGTCGTCTCAGGGACAGATTGATTACTTCTGGTTCGACATTACAGCCGGCATCACGCTTCATGCCGAGGCCACTCTCAACCTGTCGATCATTACGTGTTCACTCAATATCGAAGCCGAGATTTCGGTTTCCGTTGCGGTCGAGACCAGCCACGCCACAGCCCTGGTGGTCGAAGCCGGACTCAAGGTCGAGCTGTCCATCAAAATCGTCTTTTTTACGATCCATATCGATTTCACTGTCCACGTGACCATCTACGAGCACAGCTTCGGATCCGGCCCGGCTGCTTCGACGGAAGGTCCAACACCGAAACTGGTCCAGAACCTGTGCACGGGTGAGGAGGCGACCACGTGAGCTCGCAAGTCGATCTTCATTTTCTGCTCCAGCCGACGACGATCCCCTCGGGCTCGGCCGCGTGGACGCCGCAGGCGATCCTCACGCTGTTAATCGAAATCAACCCGAACGCGGGACCAACGGACAGTTACCCGTTCAAGACGCTAATCGATGGCGTGGCCAATTGGCTTTACAACAACCACGCGGGAACCGGCAACCTGGCGACGCAGATCGATAGCCTCGTCGCGTACGTCAAAGCGAATTTCTACGCCGACGTAGAGACGTGCCTGCGCGATCAGTTCACTTTCACGATTAACCCGTCGACTAATACCTCAACCGAAACCACCGTGGCAGTGTTCGCTATGTTTCCGGAACTGCAATACAACTACGCGCCGCTGGACACGGTTGATTTCGCTGCCCGCACAGTGCCCCCCGGATATGTGCAAAGCGTCGCCAACTACTTCGGCAATCCAGGCGAGCCGGGCCCCACCGGAGGAAGCTTCGCGGGCCTGGTACGGACGGACTATTTCGTGCTGCTCGCCAAGCAACTAGGTTCTAATCTTCAAGACTTCGCAAAAAAGAATCCCAGCTCGACGTCGTTCGCAGACGCATTAGCCTCAGTCAACTACACCGCGCTCGCCGGAATGGCGAGTCGATTCATGCAGCACGGCTTGCGGTTGCCTGATCCCGTGACGCCCTCGACGCTAACCGGACTCTATGTGTTGACGGGTCAACAGGTCGCGCTACAGCAAGCGACTCCGTCCGGTGGCGGAGCGCCGCAATGGGTAACCGCAGTCACGCTCTTGCCGGGCACGGGCGCTGCCGGTTGGATCACTCTTCTCAATAGCGGCAACGGAAACGCTTCGATCACCGACTCGCTCCCGGTTGATCTTGTCTCAAAATTAGTTGTCGCAGTCGAGCCATCCTGGATCCAAAACAGTCTTAAGGCTCTCGAGCCGCTGAAGGCGGTGCCGCTCAAGTACACCTTGATTCAGCCATTGTCGATCACCTCTGGCGGCACGACGCTCTCGGCGCGCGCGATACCGCACGCCGCCCAGGTCGAAGTTGCCGCGGCAGCGGATCAGATCTATTTGGAAATTACGGAAGGCCCAACCTCCGGTACCGTGCAAGCCAGCAACGATGCGCCGCCGCCTCCGCCAGCTCAGTTTAATGCCGCCGCCGTGCTCATCGCGCGCATCGGCGTCCGCCAGATTCAGAAACCGGGCGCTGGCGCCGGGACTTTTTATGAGGATGTTTTTCAACTGATGGGCACCGACGATCAGACGCGCGATCTGATCGATACCTTGCTCGATAGGGGTCCTGGTCAATTCTCGATTGATCTACTGATTCCGCAGGGCCAAAGCGCCTACACGTCCAGCACCGCCGCCGACAATGTGATCCTGGCGAAGGTGAATCTTTCGACGGTCGCTGAGCCGAACGCCTCGATCATGTTACGAGCGCTGGCGGTGCAGGCTGATCCGGTATCGCCCAACTTCGCGCTCACCACTGATGCTGAGAAATTCCTCCGCCTGGTGTGGGAATGCAGTGTGGTTCACACGGGTGGATTTTTCCTTCACTGCCAGAACTTCCCGACTGCCCAATTCAGCAAGGCCACATCGGGAGGCCAAACCAGTAACGCGCCGGGCGAGGCCGCGCTTTATGTGCTGGTTGCCTTTGCCCCGTTCGGCACATTGCCCGATAACCAGCCGGCAGTGAACCTTTATCACAACGCGTTGCTGCTGAGCAGCGACACGGCAAAAAAAGCGGTCGCCGCTACGGTGATGCACGTAAACCTGGAATCGCCAACACAGAAGGCGCCGGTCTACGTGTGGCAACCTAATTCCCCGGGCGGGAGCACGGGATTTCAAGTGACCTGGCCGAACGCGCCATATCAGTTACCGGCTTTAACGAACACCTCTTCCAGCACCGACGTTTCCAATTATCTGGAGATGCTCTATCACTTTCTCCAGTACCAGATCGAGAGCCTGCCCAACGCGACAGTTTCGCTTCCGTCCAACTGGAGTGCTCCGGCCGGCGCAGGCTCGATTGATCACGGCGACGGCACGCACTCATGGTACTTCCGACAAACCGACGCGATCGTTGAGTTCATTGGCGCGAACGCCAACCGCTACGCTGCCGTCGGTCAGCCGGTCGAATTCGACGTGCGGTTGCTGGATGTTTTCGGCAACACCTTGCCCGATGCGTTGACGCAGAAGGTAACGCCAACCGTCGTCTATAACGATCCGTTGATCTCGTTTGCTCACTGGCCCGGCATTCACGTCGGATACCAGATTTCGCAGGGCACGCCCGATCCCGTGCTCACGATCCATTTCACGTACACCCCGACACCGGCGAAGGACTCGTCGAATGATCGCACGCAGGAGACGATAAGGATCTACAAGTTGGTGCTCGATCAGCTCAACGATCCCAACACCAGCGTGACGATCGCCACGACGCTCGAGGCGCAGCCGCTCTCACAGACCCGTGACGGCGCGAAAATCAAAGATCAACTGCAAGGGTACGTGACGAATATCTTGAGCAGCTTGCAATCTTCCGGCACCGATCCGATTTTGCTGGCGCTCACGCTCAACCTGACAGGAAGTTTCAATTACGTGAAGAGTCTGCCAGCCGATCTGTTCGTAATTGTCGTTCAGGGGATCGTGGCCCGAGTTTCGACGGCGCTCGATCCATCGCTCGTCAGCCTGATACCTAAGATCGGGATGATCAGTCACCAGATTTTCCCCGACCTGACCGTCACGGATGCTTCGAGCGATGACGACGATAAGCAGGGCATCTCCAATCGTGTGTTCGCCGAAGCATTCGAAGCAGCATACGTCGGGTTCGACGGCGCCGATGGCTTGCTGAAAGTCGGCACCGGGCCGCAACCTGGCGCCAAAGGCGACGACGATGATGACCAGGGCCTGGGCGGCGGGATTGACAAGGCTCTGTGGGCACTTCGCTGGAGTGCGGGCGATGGCGTCAATGTCGGTTTTGCGAATGCCGGCCCGGGCCCACAAGTTCAAACGAGGCCGGCGTACTATGCGCCTCCACCACTCAGTACAGAACTGCTCAGCCCAACCTACAAAATGGTGGTGTACGGCAACACAACGACAGAGGTCACTCACCGTTTCTCGGGAGTCGACCTCGACGGCTGGATGAACGATTTCCTGAATGCCGTCCATGCGCTGTTTGAAGCGCAAATGGCGCCGGCGATCGCCACGCTGGATCCTGCCACGTATAACCAACTTATCTCTGACAAGGAAGCGATCGCACATTCGATTGCGTCGCGACTCGAAAACGTGTTCGTCGCCAGGGATCCGACGCAGACGCCATCGCCGCTTCCGGTGGGCGACGCGGCGGTGGCCCGCGAGACTTTCAGGCAGGCGCTGCTTACGAGTCTTACTAACGACTATGCTACTTCGGCACTGGTGCAGGTGCCGGCGCAAGTAACGGTCGCCGGCACACTCGAGTCACCTGTCGCCGGTCATGACGGCCTGACGCTTCCGGCGCGCTTGTTCGGCAAAGTATCCACCAACAAGCCCGACGACGGCACCAGCCCTTACACAATTTCACCCGCGTCGCTCCCGATTCCGAACGGTCAGAGCACTGCCTGCCTGACGTTCCTCGTCGCCGCCAAGCAACCTAAAAACCAGGCCGATCTCAATCTGCAGTTGTTCTATGACATTGGTTTTCTGGAGCACGACTTTGAAATGCTCGAAGGCCATTACGGATACATTCCATCGTCGTGGGTGACTTTTTCACTGCCGCAGGCGACGACCGGCGGTTCGGGCCGCGCGCCGCTCAGCCCGGCGATGGGCGAGGTCGATATACCGATACCGTTGCGCACGTTCCCGCAGGCGCCCACTCTTTTCAAGCAGACCGCAACGGCCGATACCGGCGACAACCCTCTGGCGCAGTTGGACTGGGACTATGAGTTAACAGTCAGCACACTTCGTGACGTCGCGCAGGATGAGTTGTGGCTTGAGCTTACATTCAATGACCTGGTGAACGCTCCGGGGGCTGATCCGGACGCAACATCGAACGCCGGAGCGTCCCACCCAATCACGAGTCGCACGCTGGAGCGCCCGCCACCGGCGGACCTGCTCGAGGCGCTGGCTCGCTTCACCTGGGAGTATCCGCAGATCCTTTCCGATCTCCAGAAGGTCCCGGAGCGGGCGTATAGCTCATCGAGTGACCCTGCGCCCGACTTAGCGCTTGAGCGAATGGTCGCCTTGGTCGGTGCGGTTAGAAACAGGATCGACAGTTGGAAAGATCCGGCGCATCCGGATGCGCGCGCGGCCGCGCGGCTGCAGGCGTCGAATGCGAACGATTCTGTTCCGCATTTCCGTTGGCTTTACAAGGTCGAGCCCCAGAAAGGCCACGACGGATCGCCCACGGGCAACCTGCTGGTTACGCGCACGATGGACGACCAGAACCTTTGGCCGCCGTGGCCAACGATCGCCGGTTATTCGACACCGGGCAGTTCTGGTGAACAGGCGATTTATAGTTTGTCTGAAAAAGAGCCGACCCAGTGGGTCGTGACGTGGAAGGGCCTTTACTTGATGACTCATCAGAGCGCGCGCATCGCCGCGTGGGTCGAGCGCAACGACGATCTCTCTGAGGATCCGGATCTCAGCACGAATCCGGCGTTCATCTACAAGACGCCTATAGTCACATTCGGTAGCCCGATTGTGCCGCTTATCGACATCGAAGCGGCGCAGCCGCAATCGCAGAAGCCGAACTTCCTCCAGGCGTTGAATCACGTCTTCACGGTGTTCACGCAGACGGACAGCGACAATCGCACCCCGCTGGAGCTCAAGTTCACCGTCGAGATCGGCTATGAATATGTGGTGGCAACAACCCAAGACAACCAAAACCAGTTGACGACCCGGGCGCCGATCTTTTTCGCGCGCGGTGACGTGGCCACGCCGGCGAACCATTCGGGCACCCCGCCGCAGACGCTCGACGCGTTCGAGAAAAACGCGGCCGAAATGCTGCAGCAATGGCAAGCTGCGCAGAAACCCAACCCGACCGGCGCGTTCATCTCGCTGCGGCTCACGGTGTTCGCTACGGTTTCGGATGGGCAACTTCCGTTGGCTGTATTCCGGGACATCCAGTTGCCGGTGGGACCGGATCAAAGTTGGTGGGTCGCCGGCAGCTAATCGCCAGGGTATGCCGCGTCGATTAGTTCACCGCGACTGCAATGCGCGCCGCCGGCCGGCCCAGCGTCATGCACGGCTCAGTAGTCAGAAGTACTTCGATATGAGTGCGGCTTGTGAATAGAGATCGTCCACCAAACGTCCCGCAGCGACATGCAAATCAGGCAAGGCATGCATGGTATGCGATGCATGCGCGTGGATTCTCCTGATTTAGACTTGCGAAAGATACAGATGATCTGCGCATCGTGAGTATGAGGTAGAAAGGTTACGCATCCATACCCGGACCAAAAGACCGATGATTCGCCAGCCAATTATGTGGGGAAAACTGTGTCGGTCTTGAATGGAAACAGGCTGTTTTAGGCGCGCATAGGCGCAAAGTAAAATGAGCTGCGACCCGCGTAAATGTTAGTTAAAGTCATCACAACGTAACAGGCGCGCTGTTACGTTGCCGGTTTGGGGTGCGTGAGGTCGCGAGTTCGAATCTCGCCGTCCCGACCATTGCAATCAAGCACTTACGGCTGTCGCTTGCGGCAGCCGTTTTTGCGTTGTGCCAACCTAGTGTTCCCCACCATCACTGCCGGTACCGTACGCGCTGATGACGTCGGTGTCAGTCTTCATTTCGGGGCACTGCTTATGTGCATTGAAGGCGCTAAGCCCTAAACGATGTTCTGAGTTGGGGCACTTTGACAGGACTCCTCATGGCTGGTCGGCAAGTCAGAACGGCTTAGCGTGAACTTTGCAATTCCCTTTAATACATTACTGACTAACACATAGACCGTTTATGCCAATAGGGGCTTGCGCGGATGTTAGGGCGAGGTTATGCTGCGCAACTCAAGTAACACGGGTTCTTGATCTAGTCTGAGCAAAATGTTTCCAAGAGAGGGCACACTACCCCCAGCTTGCCAATGATGGAGACCCCGTTGGCAAGCTAAACGGTGTTAGCCAGAAGCGGCGTTACTAGAACAGCAGTAGAGCGCTTTGAAAGAGATCGACTGCTACTTCGGCGATTGAATACTCGGCTCCCGAGTTAGTAGCGGGAGGAGAATTCGTATCACCTGGAATTACAGAATCGTCCGGTATTACTTGAGCCATTGCACACGGTGGCGAGGAAGTCTCGCCAGGATTGGTCGAGCATGGTGGTGAATTTGTATCGCCGGCCAGCGTCGTCAGCGACAGAACACAGAGTAAGGTGACGGCGACACCTAGTCGTCTTAAGTACTTCATGTTTTCTCCTCAGTTTAGTGATCGGTTTTGCGAGTTTCTTTAAACGAACACGAACATAGCTTAGAGCCGCTGATTAACCCGTCAGATAATCAGCGGCAATCCATGCTTAGTGGCGTAGAGATTTTAGCACTCTTAGAGAAAGGTAAACCTCACATGAACTTGGAGGCCCAATTAACCGCGCTTAAGACCGAAAAACGCAATCTCCCGCTGACTGAACGAGTAACTCTGTCCTGCCGTTTGGCGAAACACCTCGAGAAGGCGGGTAGGTATGAATTGGCGTGTGAAGCACTGGCGGAGTTTTGGCCTGATCGGAACGAGTCACCAAAACTCGGCGGTCTTGATGATGATCAGAAGGCGGACGTACTACTTCGAATCGGAGCGATCGCTGGATGGCTCGGAAGTGCTGATCAGATGGTTGGCGGACAAGAAACTGCGAAGAATATACTTACCAAGAGTATTGAGATCTTTGAGGGACTAACCTATTTTGGGATCCTTAAGGCAGGTGCGACCGCCATACCGATCGACCCCGCGAGTTCGGTCGCCGAGATTGTCAACTTCGCGAGAGCCGGCGAAGCCTCTGCGATCGTGCTAAGCCCGAA
>DATLVM010000220.1:0-11765 GCA_035577445.1 Pyrinomonadaceae bacterium | reverse complement strand
CAACGGTCTTCTTGCTTGATGTTGCAGAGCCGGAACCTAACTCTAGGGAACGTTAATCTTCTTTCGACTGGTGGCGCCGATCACTTCAATCCCCTTCTTTCCCAGAATGCCGTCAAGCGAGATCGATACTTGGTAAGGCTTCAGGGCCGGGAGGCAGATGCCGGGAAGGACGCCGACAACCTCGATCCCCCAGTAAACCGGCTGTTGGATATAGATTAAGGGACTCAGATGCACTTGCATATTCGCGCAAGGCATAACTCCGGCAACGATCAACTTATAGTGTCCGGGTTTTGTTTTGACGACTCGAGCGGTGCGAAAGTTAATTAGGCGCACCGATTTTGAAGCCGGCGCGGCTTTGGCTTTTACCGACTTCTTTGCCTTTTTGGATTTAGTTGCCATGACGTGATCTCCTTTTCAGGTTGGAAGATGAGGTTTAAGACCTCGGACTAGCTTGGGACTTGGCGATGGTATACCTGGCCGTTTGAATGAACAAGGTTATGATGAGTAATATTTAGCCTCAAAGGCTGATCAAATGCTAAAAGTTGAAGACATGTCACCGGCCGAGATGCACGCGCTGCTTCAGCGCGAAAGCTTCGGCCACCTCGGTTGCGCGCGCGATAACCGGCCATACGTTGTGCCGATGCACTACGCGTATGACGGTAAAGAGCTTTTCTTTTTCACGACGCAGGGAATGAAGACTGAATTCATCGAAGCGAACCCTCACGTCTGTCTTCAGGTCGAGGAAATCACCGACGCCCAGCATTGGCGCAGTGTGATGGTGATCGGACACGCTACCGAGATAACAAATCGCGATGAAACTCAGCGGGCAATGAAACTGATCACAGAGCGCAATCCATCACTGACTCCCGCGATTAGCGCAACTCAGCTCGATTCAATGGGTCGCGCGGTCGACATCGCTTTATACCGCATCACTCCGGAACTGATCGACGGTCGAAAGACCGTCTGATCCCAAACTCGTGACGATTCGCCGTCGCAAATTTCATCGCCTGGTTTTCATCGCTGCCGGCGTTTACAACATCGCCTGGGGCATTCACAGCGTTTACGATCCGCAGTGGCTGTTTCGCTTTGCGGGAATGCCGCCGCTAAATCATCCGGCGATCTTCGCGTGCCTGGGGATGGTCGTCGGTCTCTATGGAATCATCTACCTTGAGGTCGCGCGCCACCCTGAACGCGGATGGTTACTCGCCGCGGTTGGACTGCTCGGGAAGATTCTCGGTCCGATTGGATTAGCGAGATTGATTTGGACCGGCGCATGGCCGCGCGTCACGATCGTGCTCTGCCTTACGAACGATGTGATTTGGTGGATTCCGTTCGCGATCTACTTGTACGACGCGCGGCCGCGTCAGTACCGGGAGCGGTAGCGACCGGATCGACCGGAGCTGTTCGGAGACAACATGAATCTACAAGGACAGGTCCGCTAGCCGCTCGCTAACGCTCGCGGTACTGACACAATGGTACGCGCGCCTGCGGCGTATTGCAGGCTGAAAGCCTGCGCACCGATGTCCCTACCGCGCCTGGTAAATCAGCACATGCTTGCGCTTCGCCGCTCCAAATGCCAGGCCGCCTAGTGCGCCGAACCCCGCGCCCATTATTAGGCCTACCATTGTATAGGTCCTACCGTCATCGCCGGTGTGCGACGCTTTGACCCCGCCGATTCCACCGCCCGCTGCTGTGCCGATGCCCGCACCAATCGCTGCGTACTTGCCCTTCTCGGCCTTGCGATCCAGACGATGAATCTCTGCGATGATGTCTTTGGTGATTACCTGCTGCTTGCCTTTGCGCAGGATCGTCAACTCTGAATCGTTGACACTCGAGAATTCTCCGTGCAGGGTCTTCCCGTCTTTCAGCTTGATCGAAAGATCGACGTCGCCCGAGAGGGCCTGCACGTTGGCCCAACCATCACCGGATTGTTGAGCAAGAGCCGCCGGGGCCATGGTTGAAATTAGGAGAGTAACTGCCGCAAGGCAGGCTATCATGGCTGATATTCGTTTCATTGATGTCCTCGGAAGAAAGTAGCGTTCGATTTACTTCATCGGCGCTGATGGCAACTTCGAGGCCGTCAATAAATCGGCTGCGTCAGCTAAAAACTACGGCTGCGGACGCAATAAAAGTATGACAGTTGACGTATACTGTCGCGGTCTTACTCTCCGGAAGTTCACTCTCCGCTTTAGTCTCTTAGTTTATTAGGAAGCATCAGATGAAGATGAAGCCGACTCGCGCGCTCAAAGTATTTTGGCGTCACATGAACAAACTTCCCATCGCGATCGCTCTCATCATTATCTTCGTCACTGCGTGTGGCTTCTTACCCCGCAAGGTCAAGGTAGGCGAAGAATTTACTTTGCATTCCGGCGAGAAGATTTCCGTCAGCGGCGCCGACCTCACGATCGAGGTCAAATCAATCGGCCATCAGTGGTATGTCGATCGACGCGCAGAGTCCGGTTACGCTGAATTGATCATCAAAGGGCGCGGCGCTTCCGGGCCCAGAAAAGTTGGAGTAGGCGAAACTGTCGATGAGCGAGATTACGTAATCAAAGTCAACTCGATCAATCCCTTCGGCGCAAAGCCTGACTGCGCGCTTATCGTGAACCAAAAGTAGTCACGAGAACATAGCCTTGGCCAAAAATTCTCCGGCTATGCCGGCCGATGTGCGGAAGGCCTGTGGCCTTCCGACAAACGTGCACTATTGATTTTGAGCTACGCCCAATTTGTCGGGGCGGAGCCCCGAATTCATTGTGACCCGGAACGGAAGCGCGGAGCGCTTCCGCACATCAGGCGGCAGAGCCGCAGGCGTGAGTCACTTCTTAGACAAAGCCCAGAACACTCCCACGAATCGGAAGGTTAAAGGATTCGGCTGCGTTCAGCGTTCCAGCGGCCTACTGCAAGCGACCATTCCGCATGTATTCCATCAAGTGATTCACGGACTGTAGCAATGCGCGGGCATTTCTCTCCATGCGCTCGACTGCGTCCTGGTGCATCGGCGACAGCGGCGTCTTCTGATCGCGTTCAAGGAACTGGCAGATGCCAATAATTACATTCAGTGGAGTTCGTAGGTCATGGCTGACTCCCTTGAGGAAGTCTGCCTGGCGATGGTCTTGGCTCATTAGTAATTGGTCGTGAGATCGCACCTGCTTGGGTAAGACATTAGTTGCGGCTTTCACTTTTCTTTTCTCAACACGATGCATTCCCGACCCAGCAAGGTGGTGAGTCCTCCTGTCATCTGTTGTAGTAAGTCAATTTACGTGCCCAGCGAGAAAGCGCGCTCAAGTTTTGTAATCAGCGAACTGTCTGTTAAAGCAGATCGTGAGGTGAGGTCGTTTCGATGCACATTATCGACCAGTGTCGAGCGATTCCGGTACATGCTTGACGCCCACGGAACCTCGATGATTCCTTGACGCAACCCGTTCGTTCCGCGCATTATAGCCGCTCTGTTGAGGTTCGCTCGCAGCGCGATTCGTCAGCATTTTCGTAACGCCATTCATGTTTCCATTGTCCCGCACGGCGCGCGCCTCCGCAGAGGGAGCAATCGCAAAAGCCGAGCAACCTTCTTATCGTTGAGCCTCAAATGAACATCGTCGCGCGGTTTCTTTTCGAACTTCAGGAGATGTCCTTGCTGGCCGTTCGAGCCATCACTGGACCTCTCCGCAAGCCGCGTTATATCCCCGAAACAATCGCGCAGATGGACTACATCGGCGTGGGGTCGTTGACGATCATTATTCTGACAGGATTCTTCACGGGCGGCGTACTGACGCTGCAAACTTATCAAACGCTGGAATCTTACGGCGCCGTCGATCAGTTAGGCTACCTGGTTTCCATCTCGCTCGTTCGAGAACTTGGACCTGTGCTGAGCGCGCTGATGGTGACGGGGCGAGCAGTATCAGCGATCTCGGCGGAGCTCGGTTCGATGGTAGTGTCTGAACAGATCGACGCCATGCGCGCGCTGGGAACGGATCCGATTCGGAAACTTGTCGCGCCGAGAATTTTCGCCCTCATCATCACGTTGCCATTGCTGACGTTGATTACCGATGTGATGGGCATCGCCGGCGGCTGGGCCGTCTCGACGTGGCTTTTCGATTTGCCGTCAAGCATGTTCATCAATTCGGTGCGCGACGGCATCACCACTGACGACATCATCGGCGGAATCGTCAAACCGTTGTTCTTCGCATTTCTCATGGGTACAATCGCCTGTCGCAAGGGATTGAAAACGGAAGGCGGCACTGTCGGCGTTGGTCGCTCGACAACTTCGGCGGTGGTGATGGCTTCAATTATTGTGATCATTGCCGACTTTGTTTTGGCGCGCGCGCTGCAAATTATTCTGGGAACATCCGCATGATGACGCAGGACTCAATCGATCGTACCACTGACAATCGGGTCAGTGAACTGGCCGCTGAATCGACCTTCCGCGAGGTTGACGATCGCGATCGCGCCATTCCGGCGATCGAATTTCGCAACGTCACCATAATTTATGACGGGCGCAAAGTCCTGAACGAACTCAGCTTCAAAGTCATGAAGGGTGAGACGAAGATCATCCTGGGCGGATCGGGTTGCGGCAAGTCGACGACGATCAAACTGGTGCTCGGTCTGCTGAAGCCGGATGCCGGTCAAATCCTCGTGGACGGCGAAGACATCACCAACTACTCAGAAGCCGACATGATGCGCGTGCGCAAGAAGATCGGCATGATTTTCCAGGAGGGCGCGCTGTTCGATTCGCTCTCGGTTTACGAGAACGTGGCGTTCAAGCTCCACGAGCAAGGCGTTCCCGAAGACCAGGTCGAAGCCGAAGTCCGGCGCATGTTGCGCTTCGTAAACCTTGAAGCGGCCATCGATAAGATGCCTTCAGAATTGTCGGGCGGCATGCGTCGTCGCGTGGGCATCGCGCGCGCGTTGGTCGGCGACCCGAAGGTTGTGCTGTTCGACGAGCCGACTGCCGGCCTCGATCCGCCGACGGCCCGCACGATTTGCGAACTCGCGATGAAGCTGCGTGACCTGGAAGACGTCTCGTCAATCTTCGTGACGCACGAGATGAACAATCTCGATTACCTGACTTCGGAATACGCGGTGGTGAATGAAGCGGGCGAGGTCGTGTTCGAAACTGAAGGCGAGAAGCTTTGCTTAATCAACAGCAAGGTCCTGATGATGCGCGACGGGCAAATCATTTTCAGCGGCACGGACGAGGCTTTACGCAAAGCCGACGATCCGTACATTCACAAATTTCTTCGCGGACACTAGATACATTTTTGATTTGCGATTGTCGATTGCCGATTTATTCAGATCGCAAATCTAAAATCAAAAATCGAAAATCTTAGGTGTTGTCATGCCAAAATCAACCAGGAACATCGGTCTGAGCGAGTTACGCGTCGGCTTGCTCGTTTTTATTGCCCTCGCGGTGCTGATCGTTTTGATTCTGAACGCGTCGGGCGAACTCAATCCCTTCAAGGGTCACCTGCACTTGCGCGCGCGGTTTGCGGACGCGAACGGTTTGCGTGATGGATCAGAAGTGCGTTTGGCGGGCGTGCGTATCGGCAAGGTCGATCGCATTCGTTTGTTGAGCCCGTCCGAAGTCGGCACCGCGGCCAACCCGCAGAAGATTGAGGTGTTCCTGACCATCGACAATAAGATTGACGGTGTGCCCGCGACTGATCGCATTCGCTCAGACTCAACCGCGCAACAGGCCGCTCCGAGCCTCCTCGGCAGCGAAATGATCGTAAACATCACCCCAGGCACGCCACTGGGCCAGGCCGTCAAGGAAAATGATTTACTCCCGTCGACGGCCAGCAGCACCATGAGCGATCTTGCAACCCAGGGAACCGATCTCGCGCAGAAGTTGAGCAAGCTCTCTGATCAATTAAACGAAGTCGTGAAGAATGTCCGCGATGGCAAAGGCACGGTGGGACGCCTGTTCAATGACGAGTCTCTCTATAACAACCTAAACGCGACCATCGCCGATGCGGAAGAATTAGCGCGGCAGATCAAAACCGGTAAAGGCTCGGCCGGTAAATTCATTTACGACGAGGCGCTTTACAACAACGCGAACGACATTGCGGTGAATTTGAAGAAGCTTTCGGACGATATCAACAACGGTCGTGGTACTGCCGGCAAGCTCATCACCAGCGACGAGATGTACAACAAGGTGAACCACATCGCTGATCGCGTGAATCATTCAATGGATCAGATCGACCAGATCATCGCGGGCGTGAACCGCGGCGAAGGCACGCTGGGCAAACTGGTGAAGGATGAAGCGATCTATAACGACGCCCGCACGGCAATTGCCCGCTTCAACACCACGGCGGCCCGCATCGATAACGTCGTGGCCAACGCGCAACGAGGCGAAGGCACCGTTGGAAAACTCATCACCGATGAATCGCTCTATAACAACGTGAACCAATTGTCATCCGAAGGCGTGAAGATGGTGTACGACTTTCGCCAGAACCCGAAGAAGTACCTGACGATTAAGTTCCAGTTGTTCTAGGCAGCAAAGCGCACGTCGTTGCGCCACGACGCATCAGAATATTTGCTCCCTAACCGAACCATATTCGCGAGGATATCTCTATGAAATTCAGGATCTTGTTTTCGTTTTTAGTTCTCTCAATGTCCGCATTTGCAATCATGAAAGTCATGGCCCAGGATGGAAATTCGATGCTCCAGCCGCCTGCTACCGAAAAAAAGCCCAAGGTTACTGAGATCAACGGCGACAAGCTGGTTGATAATTATTTTTGGCTGCGCGAAAAGACGAATCCCGCAGTCATCGCCCACCTTGAAGCTGAAAACGCCTACACCGATTCGGTGATGAAGCCGACGGCGGGGTTACAGGAAAAGCTCTACAACGAAATTCTCAGTCACATCAAACAGACGGACAACAGCGTGCCGTATCGTTGGGGCGATTACTTTTATTACACGCGCACAGTCGAAGGACAGCAGTACCCGATCTTCTGTCGCAAGCAGGGAAACCTGAATGCGCCGGAACAAGTTCTGCTCGATTTGAACGAGATGGCGAAGGGCCAGAAGTTCATGTCCGTCGGCAGTTTTGCGCCGAGCGACGATGGGAACCTGCTCGCGTTCTCAACCGACAACACCGGCTATCGGCAGTACACGCTCCAGGTAAAGAATCTGAAAACCGGCGAGCTGATGCCCGAGAAAATCGAGCGCGTCGATAATGTTGCGTGGGCGACGGACAACAAGACTCTGTTCTACGTAACCGAAGACGACGTGACTAAGCGCAACGACAAAATGTTTCGTCACGTGCTCGGCGCCGACAAATACGAATTGCTTTATAACGAAAAGGACGAACTGTTCGACATCGGCGTCAGTCGATCGAGAGACAAAGCGGTAATCCTGCTCGGCGCCTACAGCAAGACCTCGACTGAGTTTCAATACATTCCGGCGAACGACCCGAACGCGACTTGGAAAGTCATCCTACCGCGTCAGGCTGATCATGAATATGACGTCGATCATCGCGGCGATCTTTTTTATATTCGGACGAACAAGGGCGCGAAAAACTTCCGCGTCGTGACCGCGCCGGTTTCGGATCCGTCCGAGAAGAACTGGAAAGAATTCGTAGCGCATCGTCCGGCTGTGAAGATCGATGGTATCGATCTGTTCGCTGATAACGCGGTGCTGTCCGAATGGGAAAATGGCCTCGAGCAGATCGAGATCGTTAACTTTAAGAACGATCAACGTCATCGCATCGCCTTCCCTGAGCCGGTTTACTCCGCCGGCATCAGCAGCAATCGCGAATTCAATACGCCGGTCGTGCGTTATAACTATCAATCGCTCTCGACGCCGAGTTCCGTGTTCGATTACGACATGAACTCGCGCAAAGCGACGCTGCTCAAACAAACGGAAGTTCCCGGTGGTTTCGACAAGAACAATTACAAGACGGAGAGAGTTTTTGCGACGGCCGCTGACGGCACGAAGATTCCAATGTCCGTGGTCTATCGGAAGACGGTGAAGCTGGACGGTTCGGCGCCATTGCTGCTCTACGGCTACGGTTCGTATGGCATTTCGATTCCGCCGTCGTTCTCAGCCGGTCGTCTCGCGTTACTCGATCGCGGAATGGTCTACGTCATCGCGCACATTCGCGGCGGCGGCGAACTGGGCGAACCGTGGCGCGACGCCGGACGCATGATGAACAAGATAAATACCTTCACGGATTTCATCGCTTGCGCCGAACATCTCGTCAACAACAAATACACTTCGAAGGATCGCATGGCCATTCAGGGCGGCAGCGCCGGTGGCATGTTGATGGGCGCCGTCACCAACATGCGTCCCGATCTCTTCAAAGCCGTCATTGCCCAGGTGCCGTTCGTCGATGTGCTGAATACAATGCTCGATGCGTCGCTGCCTCTGACGACGAGCGAATACATCGAATGGGGCAACCCAAACGAAAAGCCCGCATACGACTACATGAAAAAGTATTCGCCGTACGACAACGTTCACAAGGCGAACTATCCGGCGATGCTGGTGAAGGTTTCGCTGAATGACAGCCAGGTGCCTTATTGGGAAGGGTCGAAGCTGGTCGCAAAACTTCGTGATTACAAGACGGACAACAATCCGCTGCTCCTGAAAGTCAACATGGGCGCAGGCCACGGCGGCGCTTCCGGGCGCTATGACGCGATTCGCGAAACGGCATTCGATTATGCGTTCGTGCTGTGGCAGATGGGGAAGATGGATTGATTACTTCCCTCTCCCTATGGGAGAGGGCCAGGGTGAGGGCTTACTGACTCAGTCCTAAATAAGAATGGTGCTGTGGGAGTCTCCAATCATTGGAGACTCCCACAGCAAACAGATATTGATTTGTAAGGCGCTAGTCCCTCATCCCCAACCCTTCTCCCAAAGGGAGAACAAAATGGACAAGATCAATCTCTCCGACAAACTTTCTCTGATTCACGATCACTGGAATCCGCGCATCGCCGGTGAACTCAATGGCCAGCTCATCAAGCTCGTCAAGTTCGAAGGGCCATTCACCTGGCATCATCACGAAAATGAAGACGAGATGTTTCTGGTCGTGAAGGGTCGCTTTCGGATGGACTATCGCGACCACGGAAGCGAGCGGTCGGAATGGATCGAGCCCGGCGAATTCATCATCGTGCCGCGCGGAGTCGAGCATCGTCCCTTCGCTGAAGAAGAATGCGAAGTTCTTCTTTTTGAACCTGCTTCAACTTTGAATACCGGTAATGTGGAAGATGAGTTTACGCGGAAGCAGTTGGACTCGATTTAGCTGAATCGATCATGGCTCCGTCGGAGCCAGATATTTATAGCCGAGCACCATCTAGTAGTCTTCTACTCGAGGAGACATGCGCCGCCGCATGTCTCCTCGAGTAGTGTTTTCCAAAGACCGGCAGCAGCTATAAATATTGCGCTCCTGACGGAGCGCTGAAAGTTGTACTTCACCGACCGCGCGTGTAAGTTATCAGTATCTCAAGGGACTAACAGGAGAACGCTGTGGCTGACACGCAAACTGGGACGACTGTGGCCGATCTTTTTCGACGCGCGCAGGCAATCAGACAAGAGAATCCGCAGGCGCCTTACCGGGACATCGCTAAGCAACTGACACGCGAATTTTCCGGCGGCCCGTTTCCCCCGACTTACAACCTGACGATTCCCGAGCAGGATGCGCGCGCGCCCGAAGAAGATTGGTCGGCGGGACTCCCGCTCGTGTTACGCGGCATTCAGCAAAAAGATTGGAATGACGTCTCGCAGGGTATCATTCTGTCACTCGAGCAGACGGAAAACTACGAGAGCCAGCGCGGAGGCGAAGGCACGCGCGACGATTGGCACGATCGATCGAAAGGCATTCGCGGCGCGGTAGAAAAAGGTGTCGGCAAGTGGATGCCCGAAGAGTTAGTGAAACTGGCAGAGCGCAGCGCGCCGAAACGATAAGACCTCATTGACCCCAAAGAGATAACCCGCATGAATGAAAATTATGCTGAACTGATGACCACGTTCCCTCTCTTTGAGGGATTCACGGTTAATGGCACTAAGAGACTTTTGGATTCAGGCCAGGTGAAGGAGCTTGCGCCCGGCGAACTCCTATTGAAGGAAGGCGATGAGGCTGATTTCGCCGCGCTTGTCCTGACTGGCAAGATCGAAGTTTTCGTCGAGCGCAAGGGATCGGATTTCATCCTCACTGAAGTAGGGCCGGGCTCCATACTTGGTGAGTTGGCGCTGCTCTGCGGCATTCCCCGTTCTGCATCAGCGCGGGCGAAAGAGAATTCGACGGTGCTTGAGTGGACAGACGAAACGCTGCGGACGTCGCTGCTGCGCGATCGATCTTTGGCGCAGCGAATCTTTCGCCAGACCTTGCGCACGCTCGTCGATAAGGAGCGCGAACTAGTTGACTCACTGGTCAAATCTCAGAGCGCGTCTTGATTATTCTGATTTCTGACCTCTGAATTCTGACTTCTGTTTCTTATGAGTTTTCTCGACGCCCTAATCAAAGACCCCGAGCACCAATCGCACGAACCGCGCAAGCCGGAAGAGATCGCTGAGCCGGATGTGATCATCTCGCCTGACACGCGCCGCGATAATCGAATTCCGCAAGGTCAATCACGAACGAAAAAGTGGCCAGTCCTCGATGCGCATGGCACTCCGCCAATCGATCTCGCGACTTGGCAATTCGAAGTTGACGGCCTGGTTGAAAATCCTCTCGAGTTCTCGCTTGATGAATTCATGCAACTGCCCGCGGTGAAGGTTTACGCGGACTTTCATTGCGTCACGCGCTGGTCACGTCTCGATAATGTTTGGACCGGCGTGTCGACGCGGGAGATTGCGCAACGCGCAGGCGTGAAGCCTGAGGCCAAGTTCGTGCTGGCGCTTGCTTACGATTACGGTTGGACCACCAACGTCCCCATCGAGTACTTCCTTAATGACGATTCATTGTTTGCGTTTCTTCACGACGGCCAGCCGATTCCGCCTGAGCACGGTGGACCGGTGCGCCTGATCATCCCACAACTCTACGCGTGGAAATCCGCAAAATGGGTCAGAGGCGTACGGTTTCTTTCCCAAGACCAGGCGGGATTTTGGGAAGAAGGCGGCTATCACATGCGCGGGAATCCATGGGTCGGAGGCGACGGCGAGAGATTCAGATGGTCGTGAAGAGTTATCCGCAGATTACAGTGATTACGCAGAAGTAGACACCTTGGACTTCACAATCGCTTTGTTCCAATCTGCGAAATCTGCGTAATCTGTGGACATGTCTTCAGTTCAGCCCAAAGATGCCGCCGCCGTAATCCTCGTCCGACGAAACACTGATCCAAATAACCCTGAAATCTTCTGGGTAAAGCGTAGCCCGAAGCTTGTCTTCCTGGGAGGCTTCTATGCTTTTCCCGGCGGACAGGCTGAGCCAACTGACGGCGAAGCACGCGTCGAACACTCCGCGGATGATCGAGAACGCGCGACGATGGTCAGTTGTGCGACGCGCGAGATGTTTGAAGAGACTGGCGTGCTGCTGGCGCGGGGCGCGGACAAGTTGACCGTGGGACAGCGCGCTTCCCTGCTCGACGATCTTGAATCAGGAAGAATGTCGTGGCCCGAGTTGCTTGAGCATTACGGTTTGCATCTCGACGCGAACGACTTCACTTTTGTCGGCCGTTGGGTGACACCGCCGTTCGCGCCGCGAAGATTTGATACCTGGTTCTTTCTCGTACACTGTCCAGCGAAACAAGAGCCGCATGTCACGGGCGACGCAGAACTGGCAAATGGTGAATGGATCGGCGCGCGTCAAGCTCACGAAAAGTGGGAACGTAGCG
>DATLVM010000219.1:0-6097 GCA_035577445.1 Pyrinomonadaceae bacterium | reverse complement strand
CCGCAAGAGTCACGCGCAGATTAAGTGCGCTGAATATGCGAGTTATTGAAATTCCCGTCAACGCCGTGGAAGCGCTCGCCTCGCAAAAAGAAGTGCGTTACCTGTCACCCGATCGGCCAATCTCCACCTTTGGCCACATCGAAACAACGACTGGAACCGCGGCCGTGCGCGAGCAGACAAACACGTTGCTGGACGGATTGATAACCACCACGACTGTCTTCGATGGAAGCGGCATTGCGATCGCGATTGTCGATTCGGGTATCGACGCGGGCCATTCCGCGTTCCGAGATCACAGCGGGTTAAGTCGCATAATCGTGAATCGCGATTTCACGGGAGAAAATCGCACCGACGACCCCTATGGTCATGGAACGCATGTCGCTTCAATTGCTGCAGGCTCCGGTGAAATTTTCGCCGGCGCCTACACCGGTATTGCGTCGAATGCGAAGTTAATCAACTTGCGCATTCTGGATTCTCAAGGGGCGGGCACCACGTCAGGTTTCCTGGCGGCCCTGGATTGGATAATAACGTATCACGCGCTCTACAACCTGCGCATAGTCAACATGAGCATCGGCACGGCGGCAATCGATTCTTTTATGAACGACCCCTTATGCCAGGCAGTACGCCGCGCTTCCGATGCCGGTATCGTCGTTATAGCCGCGGCGGGTAATAACGGCAAGAATTCAAGCGGCGAAAAAACTTACGGGCAGATCCACTCGCCCGGCAATGAGCCTGCGGCAATTACAGTCGGTGCGGCCAACAGTTTCGGGACTGATGCCCGCGGCGACGACACAGTGACTACTTATAGTTCGCGTGGTCCAACTCGAAGTTTTTGGACGGACGACAGCGACACCCGCCATTACGACAATCTGGTCAAGCCTGACATGGTTGCACCCGGCAACAAGATCGTGGGCGCGGCCGCAGCTGACAATTTTCTGCTGGCAAGCCATCCTGAATTGAATACTAACGTCAGTCAGGTCACGACGAAGCGCATGATGTACCTGAGCGGTTCATCGATGGCCGCGCCAATTGCCGCCGGGACAGCCGCGCTGCTACTACAGGCCAATCCTAATCTGACCCCAAGCCTGGTGAAGGCAATCCTGATGTATACCGCCCAGCCGCTCGCCGGCTCAAACATGTTCGAGCAAGGCGCCGGGGAAATCAATGTTGAAGGCGCGATGCGGCTTGCGAAATCGATCCGGACAGATCTCTCCGCTTTCACGTCGTTGGGAGACCCAATGCTGACCGGTCCAATGCCGGCGCCGGAAACGTCGCTTAGCGGACAGACATTCTGCTGGGCTAGGGGTATTGTCCTAAATCACGTTTATGCGGTTAGTGACGATCTAGTCGTCAAGTATCAAAAGGTTTACGGGCAGGGTTTCATTCTGACCGACGGAATATTTGAAACTTCATCGACCCAGTCGATTGATCCTAACCGGATGACGGCGGGGGTGTCGCTGGGAACCTGGATTATGACGAGCAACGGGACGTCGATAGGCGAGGGAACACCTTTTCTTGATTCGGGTCTACTCCTGAATGACGGCTTACTGTTGAGCGACGGCATCATGGTTGGCGACGGCATCATGGTTGGGGACGGCATCATGGTGGGCGACGGCATTATCGTAGGAGAAAGCACATCGGCCGCCCCAAATGGCGATAACACCGCTTGCATGAAGTAAAGCTTATTCGACTTGAAAAACTTAACGTTTTATGGAAAATAAGCGTTGCGAAATTAGTCGTTCTGAATTCATCTCTTCCCAGTTGTTTCGAAGCCTTCCCGACAGGCACGGTTCGATTCCGCAGCTGCCCGACTGGCTGTTTCTCTTTCAAAGCTTAGATCTCTAAAGCCGGATGCCTAAGCGGCATTCGGCCGAAGTCAGGTCGGTACGGAGCCTTCCTAAACGTACCAAACACGGCTTCAGAGCGAGGTGTCTCTGCACTTCCTTCTGAGCTCGTTGGGAAAACGAGGTGACAATGATCAACGGTTGCCCCACCGTAAAGTGGACCAGTCTTTTTTTGCCGCTGTTACTTATAATCAGCTTCAATTTCATTCCGCAGCAGACTGCCGCTCAAGGGCCGGTACCAACGGCGCACAAAATCTCTGCTGACCTGCTTGAACTGGGACATGGCGCCGCGCCACAGCGCATCCCGGTCATCATTCAGTTCCAGGGGCGACCCGGAGCGAGCTTCGACACGGCTCTGTCAAAGGGTGGCGGTTACGTCAAAGCAGATCTCAAGAACTTCAATTCGCGGGTTATAGAACTACCGGCCTCGGCGATAGAAGCCCTGGCTGCGCGACCCGACGTTCGTTTTGTTTCCCTTGATCGAACAAACATTCCATTCGGGCACGTTTCCCTAACTACGGGAGCTGACGCTATCCGCACGGCTAATGGGACCAACACTACGGGTCTGGATGGAACCGGCATCGCGATCGCGGTGCTCGATTCGGGAATTGATACCACTCATACGGCATTTTTGGACCGCAGTAATAATGGCCGTGTAATCGTCAGCCGTGACTTTACCGGCGAGGGTCGCATCGACGATCCCTACGGTCACGGCACACACGTGGCTTCGATTGCGGCCGGCAATGGCCGCATCTCCAACGCCCAATATACCGGGATCGCACCGAACGCAAATCTGATCAATCTGCGAGTCCTGGGGGCAACCGGATCGGGGACTGTCTCGGCAGTCCTAAGTGCGCTCGATTGGGTACTCACTAATCGTGCGACTTACAACATTCGGGTCGTGAACATGAGTCTCGGCGCTCCCGCAGTTGATTCCTACAGGGACGATCCTGTTTGTCGCGCGGTGCGGGCCCTGGTCGATGCCGGCGTGGTGGTAGTGGCTGCAGTTGGCAACAATGGCGTCAACGGCGCCGGCCAGAAAATCTATGGCCAGGTGCACTCACCAGGTAACGAACCATCAGCGATTACGATCGGCGCTGCGAACACGTTTGGCACTGATCAGCGCGGCGATGATGTCGTAGCGAGCTTCAGCTCGCGCGGGCCCACGCGCAGCGGGTGGATTGATTCATGGGGCGCGAAACACCAGGACCATTTGATAAAACCTGACCTGGTTGCACCCGGCAACAAGCTGATTTATGCCGAGGCCCCCAATAATTATCTGGTCACGCACAATCCGTCGCTGGATGCAGGTGTCAGTCCGGTCGATGCGCGACGCATGATGTTTATGAACGGCTCATCGATGGCCACGCCAGTCGCGGCCGGAGCGGCGGCACTTCTCTTTCAAGTTAACCCCGCTTTGACGCCCAACATAGTGAAAGTGCTTTTGATGTATACGGCCCAGCCGCTCGCGGGCTATAACATGCTCGAACAAGGGGCGGGCGAGATCAATATCGAAGGCGCGGTCCGTCTGGCCCGATTGATGCGGACCGATCTGACGCAAGCCACGCCTGTCGGCGCCCCGCTTTTGACCTCCGGCCTGCCGCCCATTCCGCAAACCACAATCGCCGGCCAAACATTTAACTGGGCGGGCGGATTGATCTTCAAATACAACTACGCGACCGGCGTTGATTTGATCACGAAATATCAGGCGGTCTATGCCTTGGGTGTAGTTGTTAGTGATGCAGTCACGGTGACCAATGGCGTGGTGGTAAGCGATCGGACGATGCTGTCGAGCGGTGTCGTAGTAAGCGACGGTGTAGTAATCAGCGACGGAACGATCCTGGGGAGCGGCACGATCTTTCTGCCATCGAGCTTCTTGATCGGTGGTGTGGTTATCAGCGACGGTGTCGTCGTCAGCGACGGCGTCGTGGTAAGCGATAGTGCTCTGGGCGCGGATGGCATCACGCAAGCGATGTCGGCAATGAAAACCGGGGATCCCAGTTGCATTACGAATGTCCAGGTCGACTCCGGTGTCGACTGTTTAAGTTACTAATTACGTCTTTCGAGCGCTATCGAGAATCAATGAATTTGAAGGAGTGACATGATCCCTGACCTTGCAAACCTCAACGCAAAGGCGGCGAGCGCAACTCTCTCGTTTGCAACAACCAATCCTTTCACCACGCTTCCACTTAAAGCTGAAAGCGAAGCGGAGGTGCTCGACTTTCTGAAAGGAACTTCCGTTCATAACGTCGTCATGAGTGGTTTCATTCGCGATAACGGCATCGAAAGCGAGTTGCATCGCGGCTGCTTTTATGGCTGTCGCAGCGACGCCGGATCGCTTGAGGGTGTCGCGCTAATTGGCCATGGAATGTTCATCCAGGCGCGCAGTAACGCAGCAATTCGCGAGTTTGCCCGCGTGGCCCAAGCCCTTAGAAACGCGAACATGATTATGGCTGATCCGAAAACCATCGAAGAGTTCTGGAAATTTTATTCGTTGGGCGGCCAGCCGCCGCGGCGGTTGTGCCGCGAGATCTCGTTTTCACTAAATCAAAGCCGGGCCAACCTGGAACCAGTACCAACTCTGCGCGCGGCTACCAGCAAAGATCTGCCGCAGGTCCTGCCGGTTCATGCAGCAATGGCTTACGAAGAAAGCGGCATTGATCCTTCGCAGGCTGATCCAGGCGGATTTCGCATGCGCTGCCTGCGGCGCATTGAGCGAGGCCGAGTATGGGTTTGGATCGAACGCGGCGAATTGATCTTCAAGGCCGACATCATCGCCGACACGCCGGACGCGATTTACCTCGAAGGCATCTATGTCTGCCCGGAAGCGCGCCGCAAAGGTTATGGTTCACGCTGTGTTTCTGAGTTGTTTCGGCGTCTCTTGCAGCGGACAAAATCCATCAGCGTGCTCGTCAATAAGGAACGGCCCGAGGCGCAGAGGTTTTTCGAAACGATGGGATTTATGGCATCCGGCTTTTACGACACGATTTACTTGCAAACGTAACCTGAATGCCCTGGCCTCCGCAGTCAGTGGCACGCAAGGAGAACGATATGAATCGACAAAATCTGAAAGTGACATACATGTGGCTGATCATCGCCGCCGGTGCGGTCGCCGTTATTTATTCCGCGGCGCGGCTTCCAGTTACGGTGCTCGATCTTCGGTTCGTGGCGCTGGCAATCCTGACAATCGTGATTGCTTCGCGGCTCACGGTTAGAATTCCCCGCATCAGTGGTCACATCTCAGTCTCAGATACATTTTTCTTTTTGACGATGCTCGTCTTCGGCGGCCAGGCTGCCGTCTTGCTGGCTGCGGTAGAGACTCTTTGCCTGTCATTGCAGTTCGGCAAAAAGAAGATTCATATCAAGCCGCTGACGATTGCTTTTAACTCAGCGATGATGGCGTGTTCGACTTTTGTTACCTTCACACTTGTGCAAATGCTCTTCGGAGACATAACCGAATTGCGGCACGGCCAATTCTCGGCGCGCTACATAGCGGCCCTGTGCGTGATGACGCTGGCGCAATATGGAAGCAACTCGATACTGGCTGCAATTCACACCTCTCTGAAAATGGCCGAGCCGCTCTGGCACACCTGGTCGAAACATTATCTTTGGGCCTCGATTACTTATTTCGCCGGGGCATCGGCCGCCGGTTTCACCGCCAAGATGGTCGGCGCGGCTGGTTTCTATGCGGTCATAGCTACTATTCCGATTGTGGCGATTGTTTATTTCACCTACCGCACGTACCTGCGAAATATCGAAGTCATGGCTGCCGCGGCGAAAGCAGAAGCCGCCGCCGCGCATGCCGAAGAAGCCGAACGTCACGTGGCCGAACTCAATCACTATATCGCCGAGCAGGAACGTATTCGCGAACAGTTTTCGCAGATAGAAAAGATGTCGGCTTTAGGGGAACTGGCATCCGGAGTGGCCCATGATTTCAATAACACGCTGGCAGGCATTCTCGGCCGCGCGCAACTGCTGCTGGACACTGCGGACGCGAAGAAGATCGAAAGCGGCCTGAATATCATCATTAAAACTGCAAAAGATGGGGCGAAGACCGTGAAGCGAATTCAGGACTTCGCGCGCCAGCGCCGCGATCACGACTTTCAAATAGTAGATGTAGAGCAGTTGCTGCTGGATGTAAGCGAGATCACCAGACCACGCTGGAAAAACAGAGCGGAAGCGGCAAATGTTCACATCAGTCTTGATCTGGCATGCCAGCGTGGACTGCTGACAATGGGCGACGAATCGGAATTACG
>DATLVM010000218.1:0-12303 GCA_035577445.1 Pyrinomonadaceae bacterium | reverse complement strand
CGTGCCGCTGTCGATCTCGCATCAAGTACTTCCGGAATATCGCGAATACGAACGTACGGCGACGGTTTGCGTTAACGCTTATTTGCAGCCATTGATGGGAAGGTATCTGACGCGGCTCTCTGGGTACGCAGGCCTCCGGCCTGCTAGCGCGCGGGACGCGCGCGTACCCAAGCTTCGCGTGATGCAATCCTCCGGCGGCAGTATCTCTGCCGAAGCTGCGGCGCAAGAACCCGTGCGCACAATTCTGTCTGGTCCGGCCGGTGGCGTCGTTGGCGCTTTGCATGCCGCGCGCGTCGCCGGGATCGCGAACATCATCACGTTCGACATGGGCGGCACTTCGACTGACGTCGCGTTGTGCGATCGCGAAGGCATGCGGCTAACAAATGAATCCGTGGTCGCGGGAACTCCGGTCGCGGTGCCGATGATGGACATTCACACAGTCGGAGCAGGTGGAGGATCGATCGCGCGCGTCGACGAAGGCGGCTCGCTGCGCGTGGGTCCCGAATCAGCGGGCGCCGATCCCGGCCCGGCGTGTTACGGCCAATCATCATTGCCGACGGTGACCGACGCGCACGTGGTGCTCGGACATTTTCCCGGAGCGGCACTGCTCGGCGGCGAATTCAAACTTGATGCAGCGCGTGCGCGAGCGGCGCTTGAAAGTTTGGCAAGCGAGATGAGCAGCGCATCCGGACGCAAGGTCTCATCCGTTGAGGCAGCTCGCGGCGTGCTTGATGTGGTCACGACAAATATGGAGCGCGCGCTGCGGCATATTTCAGTTGAGCGCGGTCACGATCCGCGCGAGTTCACTTTGATTCCCTTTGGGGGCGCGGGTGGTTTGCATGCAGTTGAATTGGCGCGCGCGTTGCGCATCCCGCGGGTACTGATCTCACCGTCGCCGGGAGCGCTATCGGCGCTGGGCGTGTTGACCGCCGATGTAGTGAAAGAACAAACGCGGACGGTGATGATCGAAGCGTCCGCCGGCGTTCAGCGCGAACTGGAGAAAATTTTCCGTGAAATGGAAAAGCAGGCAACCGCGACTCTGCGACGAGAAGGATTCCCTGCATTAAAGCAGCGTCACGAGCGGTCGCTCGCCGCGCGCTACAAAGGTCAATCATTCGAACTGCAAATCAAACAGACAGCCCGCAACATCGCCGCTGCTTTTCATCGCGCTCATCTCGCGCGCTACGGCTACGCGCAGGAGAAGAATGTTGTTGAGATCGTGAGCGCGCGTCTCCGCTCGATCGGTCTTGTCAGAAGCCCGCGCGTAAGCAAGGGCGGCGCGCTCCCTCACGGTCGGGCTTCTGCCAAACCTCACGATTTAAGTGACGCTTATTTCGAACGCGGTAAAGTTCGCGCGGCAATTTACCGTCGTGAGGACTTGCCGGCCGGTTCGCGACTGCGCGTGCCTTGTATCGTCACAGAATATTCCGCGACTACGATTATTCCGAAAGGCGCGACGGCGGCTCTTGATGGCCATTTGAATCTCATAATCGATGTCTAAATTCGATCCCATCACCTTAGAGATTTATCGCGCGCTCTACACTTCGGTGGCGGAAGAGATGGGCGTGACGCTGCGGCGCACCTCATTCTCTCCGAACATTAAGGAGCGCCGCGACTACTCGTGCGCGGTTTTCGACTTTACTGGTCGAGTGATCGCGCAAGGCGATCACATGCCGGTGCATCTCGGATCAATGCCGATGGCTGTCGCGGCGGCGTTGGGAGCCGTCAATATCGAACCAGGTGATGTGGTTGCCGTGAACGATCCTTTCGCGGGAGGCACGCATCTGCCGGATGTAACGCTTGTGATGGGCGTCTTTCGGGAGATGGGGAGAGGGGGAGACGCGGAGACGCGGGGAAAAAGAAAATCTCCGCGTCGCCGAGTCGCCCAGTCTCCGCGTCCGCTCTTTTTCGTTGCCAATCGCGCTCATCACGCAGACATTGGCGGGGCAACGCCTGGATCGATGGGCCTCGCAACAGATGTCTACGGCGAAGGCGTGCGTATTCCGCCAATTAAGATTGTGCGCGGCGGAGAAGTTGTCAGTGACGTGATGAAGCTGATCCTCACAAACGTGCGCAGCAGTCATGAACGGCAGGCGGACTTCGAAGCGCAGATTGGTTCGCTCAAAACCGGCGAGATGCGTCTGCTCGAAATTGTCGAAAGACGAGGCGAGAAAGAAGCCCGCAATTATGCTGCGCACCTGATCGCTTACTCGTCACGCATGATGCGGCGCGCGATCTCGCAAATTCCCGACGGAGTTTATCAAGCAGAAGACGCGCTCGATGACGACGGCATTACCGATCAAGAAGTTCCCATTCGCGTCCGCATCACGATCAAAGGCGAGCGCGCTCGCGTTGACTTCACCGGCAGCTCGCGACAGGTGACTGGAGCTATCAATGCGGTCGAAGCGATCACCGTTTCGGCGGTTTCCTATTGCTTCCGCTGTTTAGTTGGCGGTGATGTCCCTGCGAGCGCGGGATTGATTGAACCGATCGAAGTCATCGCGCCGAACGGAACAGTTGTGAATGCGAATCCTCCCGCGTCGGTTGCGGGCGGAAACGTCGAAACATCGCAGCGGATTGTTGATACCGTCTTCAAAGCGCTCGCCCAAGCTGTACCCGATCGAATTCCTGCCGCGAGCCAGGGAACGATGAACAACTTAACCATCGGTGGCATCGATCCGCGCACAGGGGCAGAGTTCTCTTACTACGAAACTGTCGCCGGCGGCATGGGCGCGCGGCCGGTCGCTGATGGCATGAGCGCGACGCACACGCACATGACGAACAGTCTCAACACGCCGGCGGAAGCGCTGGAGTACGCTTATCCGCTGCGCGTGCGCGAGTATCGAATTCACAAAGGCTCAGGCGGGAAAGGGAAGCACAACGGCGGCGACGGCACGATTCGCGAGATCGAAACTTTGGCGAGCGCGCGGATGGCTCTGTTATCTGATCGACGGAAGCGCGCGCCTTATGGATTGCAGGGCGGCGAGGACGGAGAGCGTGGCCGCGCGTACATCATTCGTCGAGATGGAGCACGCGAACAGTTAACTTCGAAGGATAGTTGTCAGTTGGAACCTGGCGATCGCGTGCGCATTGAAACTCCGAGCGGCGGAGGCTGGGGAAAATAACATCCACAGATTACGCAGATTACACAGATGGTAAAAGCATTAGCCACAAAGAGGCACAAAAACAAAATCTCTGACTGAGAAGTGTTGAGTGACCATCCTGCTGCGCGCCTTTGATTTCTTTTTGCGATTCTTGTGCGGCTTGGTGGCCGGGTTTTCTTCTGCGTAATCTGTGGATGTTTTTGGTTTGGGAAATCGATTGCTTTGATTTAGACTGCCGCGCGATCGTGTCAGAAGCCCGCGCGTAAGCAAGGGCAACCGGGCCCTCCCTCACGGTCGGGCTTCTGACACGATTCGCTTTGTGAAATCGGCCAGGAAGAAGAGCATGAGTACGACCGCAAAAATGATTCGCAGTATTGAACCAGATGAAAATGAAGTGCCGGCGCGGAAGGAACATCCAGGGACTTCGCACGCCGGCTGGATTGAAGTGATTGCCGGATCAATGTTCTCGGGCAAATCCGAAGAGCTGATCCGCCGTCTGCGGCGTGCCAGGATTGCACGCCAGAAAGTGCAAGTCTTCAAACCGGAGATCGACGCGCGCTTCTCGAACGATCACATCGTCTCGCATTCAGAGATTCGTCACGAATCAGTAAACGTGCGGACGGCGGAAGAAATTCGCCAGAGTGTCGAACCGGATACGGAAGTTGTCGGGATTGATGAGGGCCAGTTTTTCGACAACGATTTGATTGCGGTGGTGAACGAACTCGCCGAGCGCGGCATCCGCGTGATTATCGCCGGGCTCGATACTGATTACCTGGCGCGACCGTGGGAGCCGATGCCTCAACTACTTGCGATCGCTGAATACATCACCAAGACGCACGCCATCTGCATGAGGTGCGGCCAGCCCGCGAACTACACGCAACGCACTTTCGAATCAGAAGAGCGCGTCGCCGTCGGCGGCGCCGGCATGTACGAAGCTCGCTGTCGAGCTTGCTTCGTGCCGCACGCCGACGCTCCGACAGAGCATGAGGGGTGAGGGGAGATAATGGCGCGCATCACCGGAAACGGCCTCCCCATCCTTCCGACCGTATCCGATAGCCGATCTTGAAAGCATTGGTATCACTGCTTGCAAACGGTGGTTCCTGGCCTCGCTCAAAAGACAAAAACAAACTGTGCACTGAACTTCGAAAGGATCGACCGAGTGGAGCTTCGAACGTTCCTTTGAAGTGATTGTGGAAACGATCACTGGGAGCTTCACCACGTAGCCAAAAAGTATCGCTTACCGAGATCGTGAGAAAACGCGTCAAATTGAAATCCATATCCAGTCCGGTATAGAAGCGTCTGATCGTTGGACTCGTTTGTAATGCAGCCGCCGGGTCTCGCCGCGCGTAAGTGCGGCCGAGCTCGACGCCAAAGCGGGGCTGGATCTCAAATCCGAATCTTCCGGCAACTCGTCGCCCGTCCTCAAAACGCCAACTTAAGTAGAGGGGATGATTCAAAGCACCGAGAAGCGGCTGATACTCGAACGTCGCAAAGTACTCCAACTGTTTGAAATCGCGATCGGAGGCGTGATTGCCTCGCAAAATGAAACGGTGAATATTTACGTAAGGCGAGGTTTGTGTGTTTCCGGTTGCTGTATCCTTCTTGAAGTCATAAAAACGCCACTCGTATTCCGTGCCGAGGACGACCCGGTTCGTTGAGAGCGTGTCTTCATCAATCTTCCCCGTGGAAATCGCGGCATCGAGGAAGAAGGGATTGAAATAGCCATACCATTTCTGATTTCGATCAAATTCTTTCTTACGTCCAAGATATAGCCAGGGCGCGAGGCGCAGATCCAGAACACCACGAGAGGTGCGATCCTTGAACTTTTCCGCGGCTTTTGTTGTTGGGTTCGTGCGGTCCTTCAACTCGACCGCCGAACTAAAGGTGACTCCAATATCGAGATTCCGTTCCAGCCCGCGTTTGCCGGGCACCCCGTTATCGTCCGCGAGGGTCGGGAGCGGTGGTGCCGCGGCTGGGTCGAGGCCCTTGCCGACAAGAGGTTGAGTGAGATCGTACGTTGGGGCTTCAGTGAGTTTTATGGTTGCTGAAAAAGGCTTATCGGGCAAAGTGGGTTCCAGCTTGAGACAAACGATCATTGCCCCAGTCTCTTTGGCTCGCTCAAAAGGTGTTAATGATTCAGCTGAGTCAAATGACCAGACAAATGTCGAGTTAGGGTTTCTGATTTCAACTGTGCCCGTGTCCCCCGGCTTATTACCGGTCCTGTGTGCCCAGTCTTCGACTTTCTTCCAGTCTTGAAGCGCATAGTCAGAACTCCTCAACGTAAGCTGAATCCCCCGGCTACATTTTTGCCTGCCGGTTCTCATGCTGACGTCAAGCAACTTAGTAACCGGTAGATCGAAACTCAAGATGCCGTTGGCCGTCGCCAGTTCAAAGACGTCAACTACGAAAGAGTCGTCATCGCTGGGAGCCGTGGGGAAATCCAGACTAAAAACGGTTTGTCCAGCTGCTGGTTGCGCCGGCAGAATACCCTGCAATTTTTGGATTTGCTTGCGAGCCCCGCGCGTGTCGACTTGGTAAAGGGCTGCGACCACTTTCGAACCGGCCACCGCTTCCGTGTTGAGGGTTACTTCGGCCCGAAAATTTGTCGCGGAGTCTCGACGCAAGATTGCTCTATCCTGGGCATGGGATACAACACTGGCGAACGTTGCGACACTGATCAGAATTAACAATCTACCAAGAATCTTCATAATCAACCTCCGGAAAACCGAGACAGCGGGACTCATTTGATACAGGGGAATCTTTTTGGTTCTTGCTACGGCCCCTTTTTCTTGCCGTGACTACTTACAAGAGACAGCCCGCCGGCCGGTATTTTCTCGACCGCCAGCGCCGCTTCTTCCATGTCTGGTAAAGCCGTTTCTGCTGTGTCGGAAGCGTCGATATCGCCTTGAAGATCAGCCCAGGAATCGGCCGTCATTCGCCACCCCGTCTTTCCCACGACGTTATCCACCGTCTCGCCAACAACCCTCCGTATGATTTCACGCTGAGGCTCCGACTTGCCGTAGTAATCTCCAAATGGAATCTTCGCCCAGAGCGCTGGATTCCATTTACCAAACTTGGTCATGTCAGTTTGTATCCGGTCAGCTAGTGCCTTTTTTAGGTCTTCTATCAAACTCATACTTCTGCTCCTCCAATTGCGACTAAGAGTCTCGTTGTCGTCTATGATGGTTAAGGATGAAACGTTTCAGGGAGGTGATCTAAGGTTGCATATTCAGCGAATATGCCTCTCACCTCCGAGGTATTTAGGGCTTAGTGCAGATTGTTTTTGGCAGCAACCCTAACACCGCTGGTCTCCAAGATGTGGGTTGTGAAGGATTCTAGTTGATGACGCGGAAGTTGTAGCTGGCGATTTTTTCGTAGGAACCTGACGTGCTCCCGCTGAGCTTAAGCTTATAGGTGTCGCGTCTGAGTAATTGTGCGGGAATGTCTACTTGCAGAGATTTCTGGCCGGACGCTTCGGCAGATTTGAGACCTTCTAGCGTGCGAAGTGATGTACCGTCGCTTGCCAGTAGTTGGATTCCGTAATCCTGGTATTGGTCCGGCGGCAGGATCAATCTTAGTCGAACGGTATCAGCACCCGGCGGGATTGATATCGTCTGAATCGCTCCGCCCTCACGCGTAATTCCACCGGGAACCAGGGTAGCTTCGAAAACATTGCCGGGACCGGCGGGTCGCGAACTGCGCAAAGCCACCCATGCGATTCCGACGATTGCGATGACGACCACGGCAGCGAGGGCGTAATTGAGGGCTGGGGTTTGGAATGGCCACCAAAATCCCCGAGCTTTCGCGGAACTGTTGTCAGGGTGCATGCCGGCGCTGTCCTGCTCGGGAAGCGCGGCTGGCGCAGCTTCGGCATTGAATTCACCTGTTGACTCGCCTAAAGCTCGATCGACGTACTTGCTCAACGCTCGCGCAAACCGAAGCTTCTGTCGATGTTCTGGTGATTGCAGAAAGTAACTCTGAAAACTTGCGCTATCGGCCTCGGACATTGCGCCACGGACATACCGGTCGATGGTCTCATCCTCAAGAATCAGGAGTTCTTCGTAAAAATTCGAGTCGGACATGAGGCGCTCCTCGACCTGCGACAAATCCGCCTCGACCATTTGGCCGAGCAGATATCGTCTCAGTTGTTCTCGATCCTGTGCGCTTATCACCAATTTACTAATACCGACAAGCGTGGTGCGGGGTCACGCCGACGTTCCCCCCTAATTGAAATGCCTTTTTCTTTCATCCCGTTTCATACGGCACCCTCGTGCACGCAATTTCTCACGCATTCCTGAAGCGATGCGCGAATGCGGAAAGCTCGGATTCGCAAGGCATTTATCGCAATCCCGAGCTGTCCAGCCAGTCTCTTCCGATGATCTATTTTTGCCTGCCGCTCATCCTGATAGTATTCAACGACGAGTTTGCGATTCTCTAAAGTAAGTTTCTGCATGCACCGCTCGAGACACTCGAATTCCTTTTCAATGCTTTCGTCGTAAGCGGCAGGCGGTTGGATTTCAGGCGAGGGCTTTCGCCGGCGATATTCGAGGTGAACCTTGTTGGCAACGCCGTAGAAATATCTGCTCGGGTTACCGACAAAACCTGACTCGATAGTCGCCAACTTGGTGGTGACTCGATTGATCGTTTCGTCGGCCAAGTCTTCGGGTTCGGCACAGCCGCGGCAACTGAAAATCTTCACCAAACGTCGCCGGATGTCTTCATACTTTTGTCCGGCGATATCGCGATTAGGATCAAGCCAACCGAGTAGCGCGTCAAAAGCGTCCTGAGTCAGTACCCAGTTCTTGTTCATTATTCTCCCGACTAAGAAGACCTATCGGGCGGCCATTGTACCTGAAGAATTGAAACTGCGGCGTCTTTTTACGAGGGCAATCAAACCACCAAGAGCTATCACAGTTATCAAGACAGCGATCAGAAACACGCGCAGAGGGAACTTCGACGGGACAACTTCCTTCTGATCGTACTGTCCCTGAATTACGAAGGCGGCCCAGTAGTAAGGTTCATGCCAGCGCTTACTTTGCCACATCTCGAGTTGTGCCTGGCGGAGCGCAGCGGCGGGAGTCAGTCCCTGCTTGAACATGCCCTCATAGAATCGTTTCATCAATTCGGCTGTCGCTTCGTCGTCTACTTTCCAAAGCGAAGCGACCACGCCTTTGGCTCCGGCATAAATAAAACCTCGCGTGAGACCGATCAGACCTTCGCCTTTTACATCTTTCCCAAGCGCCGTATTACAAGCGCTCAGCACAACTAAGTCGACAGGAAGTTTCAGATTGTAAATATCATGCATGCGAAGGAAACCATCCTGTGGCTGCCCTTGCCGGTTGACGAGCGAAAGTACCAGACCTGAAAGCTCCGGGCGATCATAGTCAACCTGACTATGGGTAGCGAAGTGCAGGATTCGATAATTGGCCAGCGTCCCTTGCATGATTGCGTCACGGTTAGCGTCGAAATCAAGTGCTGTAAATCCAGTGCCCCAGGGTGCGGTGCGTATGATGGCCTCCGCTTCGTCTTTGGAAGCCGGTAATGCTGAAAGGTCTGTCGGGCGGTCGTTACTGCGGACCGGTGTAGTGGATTCTGCCCGCGCGTTGTCGCCCGCTTTCACTTGATTGACGTCGGTTTTTTCAATCCGGGCATCATCATTCGAGTACACCGGATTGGCAAACACTGCAACGCTACCGGCAGCGCGCTGGCGCAGTGCTGTTTCCCTCAGCACAGTTGCGAGAATTGATGCGGATGGTTCGTTGACGATCTCGTGATCGACAATAAGAGGAACATTTTCGCTGAGAGTATTGTCCGCGGCTTCCGCAACGGAGTTGATTGAGAGCGCCTGAAAAGGCACATATTGCAGCACGCCGTCGGGTACCACTAACAAGCGCCGCTTCACTAGTTTGTCTTTCACCGGTCCCAGCACTAGCCGCCCAAAATCGCGGACTGTTTTCGGTATCTCTTTGTCAGCTTGCTTGACACGCCCCAGCCGCTGTTCGAAAGTTTCACCCGCGATCGGTTGATTCGCCGTTAACAGCTCGTGAAGCCGGCGGCCAACCTTCTCGATCTCCGCGCGCGAAGGGAGTTCATACATAGATATTTCGTTTCGCGTGACCAGCCAAACGTGGCTGTGCTCTTCACCCAGCATGTATTCCAGGAGCATTGAATCTTCGTCGAGGAGGTCTTTCTGAATCTCCGTGACGCTCATGGGCTGCGGCTGGGTTAGCTCCGCGTACCGTGGACTCGCCGATCTAATTTGGGCGGTGACCTGATCGTACTCTGTGGTCGTTGCATCGATCTTTTGCATTAAAGCAGCTGCCTCAGGACCGCTCGTGCTACCCAGTTGCGAACGCTGTTCGGCTGCGTGATTGAGGTCTTCGGCCAACGCACGTTCTCTCTCAAGTAAATCGGGCTGAACGCCGGCACGCAAATCGAGACTGGCTTCGCCCAACAATTCAAGCAACGACCGGGCGTGGGCCTTTTCACTGGCCGCGAATGCTTCTTGCGCGTACTGATTCGAAGAATCGACTTCCTGTAAGCGCGCGAGAAGATCTACATAGGTCTCGTAGAGTTGCCTGACTGAGGCGAAATATGAAGTGCGAAGGTTAGGGCTGGCTACCTCACTGCGTAGCGATTCGACAATTTTAAGCGAGCTTTCAATGGTGCGCCTCGCTTCTCCCGGATTGCCCGCCTTACTTTGAGCCTTGCCAAGGTTCAGAAGAATGGACAATTCAGTTCGGCGATCGCCCACAGATCTGCTGATGCGTAAAGCGGTGTCGTAGTAGCTTAGCGCCTGGGTGACTCTACCTGATGAAGCTATCACTTTGCCGATGCTATTGAGCACCGCGGCTTCCCCCATCTTGTCTCGGATCGCGCGATAGAGCGATAGCGCGCGACGGTAATACTCCAGGGCTTCGCGTGGTTTGCCGGTGCTCTCAAGGATCGACCCGAGCGAATTTAGTGCATTAACCCTCGTTTGCGGATAGCTCTCTGCGCGATGTTCTGCCTGTTTGTAGTATTCGAGAGCTTTGTCGAGTTGGCCCAGTCCCTCATATGCCTTTCCCACGCGTGTCAGGGTAAAGTATTCGTATTCACGATTGCCGAGAATGTGGAATAAGTCCAAGGCTTCCCGATAACATTCCAACGATTTCTCGAAGTCGGCGAGGTTGCGGTAGGCATAACCCAATCCGTTGAGAGCTACAGCCCGGCCATTGCGATCTCCAATCGTGCGAAACAGGGTTACGGCATCGAGTTGATACGTTAGCGCTTTCTGCTTGTTGCCCTGATATGAATAGACGCCGCCAATGGCGGTGAGCGCAAGTGCCTCACCGCGCTTGTTACCTTCAGATCGCGATTGCGCAAGAGATTGCTCGTAATAATCAATCGCCTGGTTGATCTCGCGCAGATCAAAGTAAGCATAGCCTATGTTGATGAGGGCCCGCGCGCGGCGGCGCCAATGCGGATCTGGCAAGAGTAAGGCGGCTTGCTTGAACGCCTTCACGGCGTTCTCACCCTGTCCGCGGAAATAGAAGAGTTCGCCGGAATTGAGAAGAGCTTCGGCTTCACCCTGACGATCGGACGCAGCTCGACTCAGCTTCAGGGCCTCTTGGCAATAGACTGACGCGCGGTCCCGGTCCCCGAGGTAGATATGGACTGAACTGAGTCCATTAAGCGCTCGAACTTCATCGGGTTTGCTACTGCGGAGCGACAGTTCCTGCTGATAGGCTCTCAGCGCTGCACTGTATGAACTCAAATCAATGAGGATGTCTGCGATCGTGTCGAGGGTCAGTGCCTCCTGCTGCGGGTTTTTGAGCGAGTGCCAATAAGCGCGGGCCGCTTCCAATTTTTCCACGGCTTCGCGTAACGACGCTTCGTCAAACCTTGCGCGGAGTTCCTGGGCTTCCGTAACCAGTCGTTGGGCAAGTTCCGCGTCTCCGGCCCGGTCGCGCTGCGGCGTCGCGTAGACCGAGCAGGCGAAGAACGCTGCGACAAACGCGCAGATCAGTAAAGTGTCCAAGCGTCCAAAACTAATTCGCTCGGCGACGGACATCTACGTTTTCTCTCCGATTGCTACGGCGTGGGAGAGTGCGGCGTGGCTGACGCCTTGAGAGAGTTTACAACGGCCTCGAGGGCTTCCACGCGATTCTGAATTCGGGTGGCTTGATCCGAAACCGCCCTGATTTTGTCGGCGCTGTCATCTGTCTTTACGCCATCCTTGATAAGCTGTAGCTGCGCATTGACCCACTTGACAACCAGGATGACCTCACTCTCGACTCGGGCGAGACGTCCCTCGAGAAACCGCACTCTGTCCGCCTCGCGATCTTCCAGCAGACAGTCTTGCACGTCTGCCGATGACGCCCTTCCGGAAACGTCTCCCAAACGGCCGGAAACATCGCCGAGACGACCCGACACGTCACCGAGTCGACCAGAGACATCGCCTACGCGACCGTCAATTGTGTTTGACATGTGATTCTCCTCTCTTGATATCTACTGAGCTGAAAAGTAAAGGTGTAACGGGCGGCGGTAATTTGCACAAGTGCTAGCCGACGCCCAGCAACGGACGATAAAAGTAGAGCGCCTGATAAAACTCCTCCGAATTCAAAATGCGACCAGACTCGAATTCCGATCGGGGGGCGGTAGCGGTGACGATAATCGCGCGACTCTCGTCTGGTTCGACGAGCAGCCATAGCGCAAAGATTCGGCAAGCGGGGATTTCGAGAAGCCGGACAATCGGATCCTTTTGGAAAAAAGGATCGTCTCTCTCGTGATTCTGAATCGTTGTCGGTTCGTCGATGTCCCGCAGAACTCTGCCCAGCTTGGCGGCAAAATCAGAGGCGTCAATGCCGAGACGAGGTGGTTTACGCTTGTCGTCGACGTACGAACGAGCAAAGCCCTGTGGCTCTCCGTTGAGCCTTATCTGGTGATAGAGAAACTTCGTTGATTCCACCCAATTGATAAGATCTCCGGAGAGGTGTCCGGTTCTCAGAGCCTGGAAAGCAGCAGGCTTGAGCCGCCAAATCGCCAGCGTTTCACCAAGTGTAAGCGTGCCATTGGATTCTCTTGTTTCCGCGGAGGCGACTCCAGCTCCGACGTCATCAACATTCAACGGCATCGAATGCATGGGTGCAGGTGGCGGCTGGGTTTGGTCGATGAGCCTGCCAAGGCCGCGAGCGACCTCATCAAGCGCGTCGCTGGG